>NZ_JABDWV010000014.1:0-214536 GCF_019685435.1 Rhizobium sp. NLR10b
GGCGCGGGTTGATCGTCCACAGCCGCTCGCGCTCGCCCGCCTCGCGCCATTTCAGCGCGCAGGGGGTACCCATCAGCCGCTTGAAGATCTTGGAGAAATGGCCGGAATGCAGCACGAGAAGGCCCATGCCCTCCCAGACGCGCCTGGCGACACGTTCGACGACGACGTCTGAGACCGCACCGTGATCCTTGTGGCCCCACCAGGTCAAGACATCGGTTTCGGCAAGCCGGGCCTCGCTCAGCCCGTGTTCCGGCTCCTGCAGCGTCGCCGTGCTCGCCGAGATGCCGGCATCGGTATTCAGCGCATTGGCGATCGTCGTATGCATGCCTTCAGGGTAGATGCCCCGGACGATCGCATTGGTATTCTCGTGGATGTTTTCACCCCACACAACGGTGCGTATAGTCACGTCTTTCTCCTTGTAGCTGAAGCGGATCGAGCCTGGGAAGGACATCGAGCCTGAAAGATCAGGCAGCCCGCATGGATTCACGTTCGAGCGCCCGGCCCGACCGGTCGAAACGGTGGATGTGACCGGCAAGTGGCGCGAGGCCAAGCGTTTGGCCCGGCTCATGTCCAGAGACGCCGGCCTCCCGCACGACAAGCGGTTCATCGGCCCCGATATCCAAGTAAACGAAGCTATCGGAACCGAGGATTTCGGAATGGATGACCGTGCCACTCCAAACCGGCGACTCCGCCGTGACGCGCACATGCTCTGCGCGCACACCGATCGTATGGCTGTGATAGGGCTGCGCCTGCCCGCCCGACAGGAAGTTCATTTTCGGCGAACCGATGAAACCGGCGACGAAGACCGAATTCGGGCTTTCGTAAAGTTCCAGCGGCGTGCCGATCTGCTCGACGACGCCGTCCCTCAACACGCAGATCCGATCGGCCAGCGTCATGGCCTCGACCTGATCATGCGTTACATAGATCATCGTCGTGCCGTGCATGCTGCGATGAAGCTTGGCGATCTCGAGCCTCGTCGCGACGCGAAGCGCCGCATCGAGGTTGGACAGCGGCTCGTCGAAGAGGAAAACCTTGGGATCGCGCACGATCGCCCGGCCGATGGCGACGCGCTGACGCTGTCCGCCGGAAAGCTGTCGCGGCAAGCGGTCCAGGAAGGACGAGAGCTGCAGCATACCGGCCGCCTGCTCAACGCGCCGGCGGCATTCGTCTCTGTTGCTCCCGGAAAGCTTCATGCCGAAAGCCATGTTGTCGAAGACCGTCATATGCGGGTAGAGCGCGTAGGACTGGAACACCATGGCGATCCCTCTCTTCGACGGCGCGTGCCGGTTTACCGTCTCACCGTCGAAAGCGAGGGTTCCCGAGGTGATGTCCTCGAGCCCGGAGATGAGCCGCAGCAGCGTGGACTTGCCACATCCAGACGGCCCCACGAACACCATGAACTCGCCCCTGCGGATCTCCATCGTCACACCCTTGATCACCTCGAAAGCGCCGAAGCTCTTGCGGATATTTTCCAATCGGATTTCTGCCATGTCCTACTCCCTCAACCCTTGACGCCGCCGGCGGTCAGCCCCGAAATGATCCGGCGCTGGAATATCAAAACAAGCACGACAACCGGCACGGTGACGATCACCGAAGCCGCCATGATGTTGCCCCAGGGAATTTCGAATTCGCTGTTGCCCGACAGCAGAGCGATGGCGACCGGCACGGTCCGCTGCGTATCCGAGGATGTGAACGTCAGCGCGAAAAGAAACTCGTTCCAGGCGGCGATGAAAGCGAGCAGACCGGTCGTCACCAGCGCCGGCCACATCAGCGGCATGAACACCTGGGTGACGATGACCCATGGCGAGGCGCCGTCGACGATCGCCGCCTCCTCGATCTCGATCGGCAATTCCCGCATGAAGGTCGTCAGCACCCAGACGGTGAAGGGCAGCGTGAAGATCACGTAGGAAAAGATCAGCGCGAAGGGCGTGTTGAAGACGCCGATCCATCGGATGAGTTCGAAGAGGCCGGCAAGAACAGCAATCTGCGGAAACATCGACACCGAAAGGATAGTCAGCATCAACAGTGCCCGTCCGCGAAAATTCACCCGGGCCAAAGCGAACGAAGCGGTGATCGAAAGCAACAGCGATGCTGACACCACGACGCAGGCGATCATCGCGGAATTTGCAAGACTGCGGACGAAGCTACCTTGGCCCATCACGGAAGCATAGTTGCCGAAGGAGATCGAGGTCGGCCAATAATCAACTTGGAAAAGGGCCGTGCCGGTCTTCAGGCTGGTGAGGATCGCATAGTAGAACGGGAAAACCGCAATGATGACGATGATCGTCACGAGCAGGTAGAAGAGTGTGTTCTTGGTGATCGAAAGCAGCATCAGCGTTCCTCCCCGCCGAGCTTGACGCGGCCGAGCCAGATATAGAAGACGGTGACGGACGCGATGATGAGGAAGAGCACCGTCGAGGCGGTGGCGCCATAGGCGAACTTATCGAAGTCGAACAGGTTCTCGCGCGCCATGACCGACATCGTCTTCGTCTGCGCATTGTTGGGCGTCAGAACATAGATCAGGTCGAAGATGCGCATCGCATCCAGCATCCGAAAAATCACGGCAACCATGATGGCAGGCCGGATAAGCGGCAGCGTCAGACGCCAGAAAACCTTGACTGGATTGACGCCGTCGATCTTGGCGGCCTCATAGATGTCTCCCGGCACCATCTGCAGCCCGGCAAGGATCAGAAGCGCCATGAACGGTGTCGTCTTCCAGACGTCGACGATCAACACGGCGATCATCGCCGTTTCGGGATTGGCGGTCCAGGCGATCTTCTCGCTGATCAGGCCGAAACCGAGCAGAACATCATTGAGAATGCCGAACTGGTCGTTGAGCATCCAGGCCCACATCTTGGCCGAAACGATGGTCGGGATCGCCCACGGAATGAGGATTGCGGCCCGAACGATTCCACGCCCAACGAACTGTGCGTTCAGCACCAGTGCGACGATCAGCCCGAGCATAGTCTCGATCGCGACGGAAAGGAGGGTGAATTTGGCCGTGTTCCAGACGGCATTCCACCAGACCGGATCGGCCAGCAACCCCCGATAGACGGTCCTTCCGCTCTTCAACGTCACCCACGACAGATAATTGGCAAAGCCGACGAATTGCGCATTGCCGAGGTCGTTGAGTGACGCATTGGTAAAGCTGAAATAGATGGTTCTGAAGAGTGGCCACCCGGCGACGATTGCCAGGATCAACAGCGTCGGCGCCAGAAACACCCAGGCCGATCGAATGCGCTCGGATCGCAGTTCCGTAGAGGCTCTGAGGTTGGAAACCCTTTGTTCGACTGCTTGTGGAGCTACGATTTCAGTCATGAAACGCCTTCCCGTTTAGCGCTGCGGAGACTGGACCGACGACCTCTCGGCCGCCGGTCCCGCTACTCACCAGGCATCGCCCTTGAGGGTCGTCAGGTCGGCTTCGAGGAGCTCGAGGTTCTCGGCAGCCGAGCCGCTGCCGGACAGCGTGTTGTGCACGGCCGTCCAGAACTTCGAGGACACTTCGTTGTACTTTACCTTGGCAGTCGCCGAAGGACGCGGCACCGCATCCTGGAAAATGGGTTTCCAGTTCGGCATGAAGGGCTGTGCGGTGGCGACATCCTTGTCGTCATAAAGGTCGCTCAGGGTCGGCAGATTGGACAGCTCGATGGCGCGAGCCTTTTGCACATTCTTCGACGCCAGGAATTTCACGAGCGCGATGGCCGCTTCCTGTTTTTCGGAATATTTCGACACCGCCAGGTTCCAGCCGCCGAGTGTCGAGGATGGCTTGTCGCCGGCGGCCGCAACCGGCAGCGTCATCACGTCGAACTTGCCCTTGACGGCACTATCGGCTCCGTTGCCGAGGGAATAGGCATAGGGCCAGTTGCGCATGAAGACGGCGTTGCCGGTCTGCCAGACGCCGCGCGATTCTTCTTCCTGATAGGCGAGCACGCCGGGCGGCGAGATCGTGCCGATCCACCCCTTGGCGCGTTCGAGCGCTGCTGCCGCCTTGTCGTTGTTGATCGAGATCGTCCCGTCCGGCTCAACGATCTGGCCGCCCCCCGACGACTTCACCCATTCCAGCGCGTTGCAGGTCAGGCCCTCGTAGGAGTTGCCCTGGAAGACATAGCCCCAGAGGTCCTTCTGGCCCGCCTGGCGTTCCTTGTCCTGAATCTCCTTGGCGGTTGCGGCCATCTCGTCCCAGGTCTTCGGCGGCTGCTTGTCATATTTCTCGAGCAGGTCCTTTCGATAAAACAGCGCCGGAGCATCGGTAAATAACGGCAGCGCCACGAGCCGGCCGTTCACAGTCTGCGAGGCGATGATCGACGAGAAGAACTGGCCGGCCACGTCTTTGGTGGCCTCCTTCAGATCAATGAACTGATCGGCAAGCTGCGGCGCCCAGATGACATCGGTCTGATAGACGTCGATATCCTTGTTGCCTGCGGCAAGCCACAAGCGATATTGCGAGAACTGCTCGCTGCTCGATGACGGCATGGTGACGAGCTTCACCTGATTGCCGGTCTCCTTCTCAAAAATCGCAAGCTGCTTGTTCAGGAATTCGACGTTTTTCCCGGTGGTGTTCGCGGCAAACGAAATTTCTGCGGCGTGGATGGGGCCGGCCGCGATAGCGAGGCCAAGCGCGGACAAGGCCAGAGCAAACTGTTTCATAATCTCCTCCCAGAAATTGAAATCGATTTGGCAAACGAAACATTGCAGAAGGCTTTGATGACGTCAAGACACCAAAACCAGCTTCTGCTGGTTGTATTTGTATGATAATAATGGCCATGCTGCGCGGAAAAGGGCGTAAATTCGGCATTTGCAGCCGAAACAGCAACGCCAAATAATTGAAATCGGTTTCAATATGAACTGAAACGGCACTTGCCCGTTGCGCATCATCAACGCATCGTCCATTGATTTCCCAGACAAAGAAGACAACGATGAAACTTCGCGAATTTGCAAAGCAGCTTGGGCTTTCTCCGACAACGGTCAGCCGTGCACTCAGCGGCTATCCGGAGGTGAGCGAAGCCACGCGCGCCCGGGTTGCAAGCGAAGCAATGCGGCTTGGCTATCGCCCCGATATCAATGCCGTGCGCCTGAAGACCGGGCGAGCCGGAGCGATCGGCGTCATGATGGGGCGTTCGGGAGAAATTCATTTCGCAGAATTCGTGTCAGGCATGGCGCAACGCCTGGAAACGACCGATACGGATATTCTCATCACACCGATTACCGCGCATAATGACGAGGACGAGATACAGGCCTACCGGCGCCTGGTCGAAAGCCGCCGGGTGGACGCCGTGATCATTCATTCGCCCCGCCCCAGGGACCCTCGGATCGAGATGCTGAACAGCTTGGGCGTGCCGTTTCTGGTCCACGGCCGCTCGGAGACCGATCACGTTCATGCGTGGCTCGATATCGACAATGAAAATGCCGTGCGCAGAGTGACCGAACACCTGCTCGATCTCGGGCACCGCCGCATTGCGATGATCAATGGGCTGCGGGGCAAGACCTATTCGATTCATCGAGAACAGGGTTTTCGGATCGCCCATCAGGAGCGTGGGCTCACCGCAGATCCCAACCTCATGGTCTGCGACAAATTCTCCGACGAGAGCGGCTTTCGCCATGCCCGCTCTTTTCTGGAGAGCGCCAATGCCCCGACCGCCATCGTTGCCGGTTCCACGATGACGGCGCTTGGTGTCTACCGCGCCGTCCGTTCGCTTGGAATGACGGTGGGGCAGGATGTTTCCGTCATCGCCCATGACGACGTCTTTCCCTATCTGACGGCTGAAAATATGGTCCCGTCGCTCTCGACCACACGATCCTCCATGCGTGCCGCGGGCACACGTTGCGCCGAGCTGACGCTACAGCTTATCGCCGGGCGCGCCGCGGACGAGATCCACGAATTGTGGCCGGTCGAGCTGATCCTGCGGGAAAGTACCGCGCCGCCGCGTTGACCGACCAACTTCCGATGCACGCGCGGCCTAGCAGCCGAAGTCCGTCAGCCGGCATCGCGCCGCACTCCACCATTTGCCCGCACCAGGGCCATCAGCATCGGGCCGATCGCAAATTCGCCTCTCTCGGTCCTCCGGGTGAGATCGCGGAGATAACCGCCGGGCGAATTGATGTGTCCGCCCCTTTCCAGAATGCAGGCGATCACCGTCGCGGCGTTTTCCGGCCCCATGCCGGCGCAGGCTTCTTCATAGGCCGAGGGGCTGACGCCGAGCATCGAGCGGACGACGACGGCAGCCGACATCAGGTCGCGCCAATTGCCGATCGTTCCACCCGGCCCATAATCGAGAATTTGCGGGCAGGCCTGAAGAACCAGACCAAGCGGGAAGGATTTCAGCGTATGTCCCGCCGCCGGTTCAGCCGCGCCGGATCTCCTGCCGCTCATTGCTCCCGCCGATGCCGGATGTCTCAATCTTTGCTCGTCCTGCGGCCCGGCGACCCGGTTAATATCGGTCGTCAGCTTCGCGCCCTGCTTCGTTTCGAAGCTTGGTTCAAGTTCAGACGTAGAATAGGGGTTTGAATTCTGTTTGTGGCGCTCAGTTTGAGACTCATTGGCGTCTATTTTTTGTGATTTTATATGTCTTTCCAGCAAGTTGACGGCTTCATCGCGCAACAGGCCCATCTCGTCGAGCAAGGAAGCCAATTCCTCGCGACCCGCCACGCGCGGAATCCTGCACACGAGATCGCGAAACATCAACGACATCTGCTCCCAGTCGCCGGGCACAGCCTCATCGAGCGCTGCTGCGATCAGCTTGGAAATATCGCGCCGGCATACGGTGAGGCGCTCCCTGGTCACCCGGATAAGTTCTCGGTCAGCAACCACCTCGGCGGCCAGGGTTTCGATCTCTGCCGCGCGCGCCAGCAGTGGCGCGACGCTGAAGCCGAAGGCCTCACCGATCTCCCCTTCCCTGTCGCGGCGCGCATAACGCTTTCCGTTCGGGCTGTCCTTGCGCAGGATCAGGCCGGCCTCGACCAGCACGGCAAGATGCCGCCGCAGCGTCGCCGGCGTCATACCCCGGGCGCGAAGCGAAAGCTGCGCATTCGAGGGAAAGACGATCAGGCCTTTCTCCTCGGAAATCTCGTCATCGGGATAGAAGGTCAGCAGCGCATCGAGCACCGTCAGCGCCCGATCGGTCACGCCAAGCGCCGGCCGCGCCTCGCAGATCGCCCTGAACAGTTTCCACTTGCTGCGTTTCATCCCCGGCTCGATCGTCTCGGCCAGTTGCTGGCTTGCCAGCATGCCGAGCGACATCGGCCGCCGCCCAAAGGGCGTCGTCACATATCCACTCTCCATTTGCCTTCACCTTCGTTCAGGCAAAAGAAAACAGTCCACCACTTTGGTGCCTAAGACGCTTGACTGTGATTCGTGGAAATGCGATTCTCGATGTGCTTAAGATCTGAGAAGGGCTTCCACGACGGCGTCGTTGGGGGCCTTTTTCTTTTGCGCGCTACGCTCCTCTGTACTTTTTGAACTCCTGGAACAGGCCTTGCAGCCGCTCCTGGACGAATTGGTCGAACCCGGGCGCGGTCTTGCCGTCGAAGACGAAAGTGGCGCCGGACCCTGTCTTTTTGACCATTACCGGCACGCCGCTGATTTCTGATTTACTCGCCGCCGGCTTCGGTGCCGCAGCCTTCTTCGTTGCCAGAACGAATGCCCGGTGAAACCGCTCGTCACTCGAAATTCCGCGCGCGTCGTCCGCGGACAACTCCGCGATGATCTTATCGACATCGGCATTTTCCAGCCGCTCGCCGAGTTCCAGCCAGCGTCGGCGGCCAATATCAGGCGCAGCGCCGATGGCGTTGATGAGCGCCAGGGGCACCTGCCGTATCACGATCAGCATTCTCGACAGCGCCGCCTTGTCGACGCTCAGCGCCGCCATGATGACGTCGCGGGCAAAGCCGCGTTCCTCGAGCCGCGACGCGAAAAGCGCACGCTCGATATAGGAGAGATTGGTGCGGGCGCTGTTTTCCTGCCCCTGGCTGACGACCAGCTGGCCGTCGGTCAGGTCGCGGACGACCGCGCGCACCCTGATGCCGATCTCTCTCGTGGCCGCCAGGCGGCGATGGCCATAGGCGACCTGATAGCGGCCCCTGGCTTCCGGATGCGGACGCACGAGGATCGGAACCTGCTGCCCATGCTCGCGGATCTGCTCGACCAGCTCGGCGAGTTCAGCCGCATCGATCGCCAGGCGGTCGCTGACGAAGGAGCCGTCGATGAGCCCGGGATCGAGCTCGACGATCATCTGGCCGGCCGCAAGCTGCCGTTCCAACTCGCTCGCCCGCTCCATCTTCTCGGTAATGTTGCCGAGCGTCTTGGTGATGCCGCCGACCGGCCCGCCACTGCGCTCCTGCGGCACGAAGCCGGCAATCGGACGATTGTCGCGCGGCGCGACCGCTTCCACCCTTGCCGGACTCGGCGCGGAAATTTCGATGAGGTTCTTGCGCGCCATCCTATCTCCTTCCCCAGGTGGAGCGAATATGCGCTTCGATCTCACCATTCACGAGGTTCAGCGACTCCAGCGCGCGATCATAGGTTCCGCGTGTGAACTGCGAACGCTCGACTTCGTAGAGTGTCTGCTTGGTGACGCCGGCATCGGAAACGGCCGTCGATTTCACCATGGCGTTGTGGAGCATGCGATTGCCGAAGATCGCCCGCATGAAGCCGGTCATCTGGCTTTGCGGCCCGTCATTCGGCTCGAACCGCGTCACGAGATAGCGCATCCAGTCATAGCTGGTGCGCCCGCCGGCCTTCTCGACGACCGACATCAATTCACTCGTCATCGTCAGGAACTGCGACATCGACATGACGTCGAGCATCTGCGGGTGAACCGTAATCAGCACCGAGGTCGCGGCGCAGAGCGCCGACATCGTCAGGAAGCCGAGCTGCGGCGGGCAGTCGACGACGACGATGTCATAAAGGCTTTCGATATTGGTCAGCACCTCGCCGATGCGGGCGAAGAACATCGTCTCCGCCGTGCCCGATGCCATGGCCTTCGGCGTCTCGTGCTCGAACTCCATGAGTTCGAGATTTCCGGGAATGAGATGCAGGTTCGGCGTATAGGTGGCGCGCACGATGTCGGCGATCGAGCGCGGATCGTCATAGCGGATCGCACCGTAGATCGTTTCGCCCTCGCCGACGTCGAACTCCGGCTGATGGCCAAACAAAGCAGACAGGGAGGCCTGCGGGTCGAGGTCGACGGCGAGTACGCGGTAGCCCCGGAGCGCCATGAACTGCGCGAAGTGGGCGGCGGTCGTGGTCTTGCCCGAGCCGCCCTTGAAATTCATCACGGAAACGATCTGGAGTTTTTCGCCCGGCCTGCGGGCCGGCACGTATTTCGGCGTCCCGTTCCGCTCGTCGAGGACCCGGCGGATCCGGTCCATGTCGGTTGCGCTATAGAGCCGGCGTCCGTTTGCCAGCGGATCCGGTCCATGGCCGTCAGCGGCCACCTGCCGGAGATAACCTTCGCCTATGCCGATGAAGGCCGCAGCCTCCGCCGGAGAAAATGTCCTGATCGTCTTTTGCGACAGAGGGGGAAAGATTTTGGCCTGATGCTGCTGAAGTTGATAGGATAACTCCTTCGCATCCGTTGCCAGAAGCGACGGAAGGTGCTCTTGATCATCTTGAAGAGCAAGACTCGGTTGCATGATCTCTTTCCTGCGTAACTGCGCAATTTTGAACGAAAGCGCTTCAGTTGCGCAGTTACTATATGCCGCGATTCGTGACCGAATTACAAATGCTTAACCAAAACGCGCATCAGAGCCGGCAAAACAGGCTCCGAAAAACGCAGGTTTGGCAGCTTGGATGGCGGTGATTCGCGCCGCCCGAGATGCCGACAGGCATGGCCTGCATGCTCAACATGCATATGAATTTCCGCGCTCCAGCCAACCGATTCGGCTCCACCCGGCCGATCGGACGTGGCCGGCCGGGGGAGTGTCGGGTTTTATTTACCCATCATCTGCTTGGCGTTATCAGGCGTAATCGCGGTGGTGTCGACTGTTACGGTTGCCGGCACCGACGAGGCGCAATCGAGTAATATCGACTTTGCCATGTCGATCGCTTCCTTCGCGCCCGTGGGATAGGTAAAGGTCGCGGACCAATCACCCTTCGCGACCGCTTCAATCCCGCCGGCAGGGCCAGGCAAGCCGTCGGTGCCGATGATCTTCACGCTCTTGCCGGCGCCTTTTGCAGCAAGCAGCGCACCGGCCGCCATCATGTCGTTGCTGGCATAGACCATCTTGATATCGGGATGAGCCTGCAACATAGCCGCGAAAGCCGTTTGCGCTTTGTCCGGCAGCCAGTCAGCTGCCTGTTCTGCAACGATCTGAATCTTAGGATTGGCCTTCACACCATCTTTGAAGCCGTTCAGCCGTTCGACGGCCGGTGTCGAACTCGGCAGCCCCTCCAGCACGGCAGCCTCGCCGCCATCTGGAAGAAGCGTCTTGCTCGTATATTCGCCGGCTGCCAAAGCAATCTTGTAATTATCGCCACCGATGAAAGCTGTGTAGTCCTTGCCGGCTTCACCGTTCGTCTTACGATCGAGTTCGATGACCGGGATACCCGCGTCCATTGCCCGCTTGACGGCAGGGGTAAGCGGAGCCGCTTCGAAAGGCGATATCAACAGGAGGTCAACCTTTTGCGTTATGAAATTGTCGACCTGTGATGTCTGAGTGTTCACATTGCCGGCCCCGTCGGCAATCTGCAGCGTAAACTGAGGGACCGCCTTGGCGGCCGCCTCCAGCTCATCGTTGACATGCTGGCGGTATGGCTCAGCGTTGTTGGCTTGCGAGAAGCCGATGACGAATTCGCCGTCTTTGGCGCAAGCCTTCACGAGCGGATCGGCAGCTTGGGCCACGCTCACAGAACCGACGCAAGAGCAGGCCAGTAGCAGGATTCGCCAGGTATTTGATGACTGAAATGTAGTCCGTATCATTGCTTTCTCCTCCACATTGATCCCGGATCCACCTTCCGGGAGGTGCCGCCACATTACCTGCCCAACCCTTCGCGGCGACGAACGAGGGATTGAAGGACTGCCGCCAAGACAATGATTGCCGCCGTGGCAAGCAATTGCATCGCTGGCGTGATGTTGTTGAGCTGCAGAATATTGGCTAAGGCACCCAGCATGATCGTGCCGGCGATCGTTCCGACCATGGAACCCGCGCCGCCAAACAGACTGGTTCCTCCAATCACCACGGCGGCGATGGCAGTCAATTCGTATCCGGTGCCATCATTGGCGCTACCGAAGTTGAATTGGCCGGCGTGGACGATGCCGGCTAGCGCGGATGCAAAGCCTGTTATGGCATAGACGGCGATCTTGATCGCCGAGACAGGAACGCCCGATATGCGGGCGGCACGCTCATTTCCGCCAACCGCATAGACGTAACGGCCGAACCGCGTTGTATTGAGAAGGATCGTGGCGATGAAGGCGAAAATCAGAAAGACGATGGTGGCCACCGGAACGACGTTGCCGAACAGACGGCCGCCCAGGATTGCGAAGATCGGCGGAGCAAGGCCTGGCCCCTCGCCATACGATATATTGATGTATTGATTTCCCGAGACCACGAGTGCCAGGCCTCGAGCAGCCTGCAGCCCCGCAAGGGTCACGATGAATGCTTCGAGCCGAAACTTGCTTGAGATTGCTCCTTGGACCAACCCGAAACAAGTTCCCATCAGGAGCACCGCCACAACCGTCGTAATTAGCCCGAAGCCACCAGAGACCATCAACGTTGCAGTAACAACGCTCGCAAGACCAAGGGTCGCCCCGACCGATAGATCGATCCCGGCGGTGATGATCACAAACGTCATCCCGATCGCGATGATGCCGGTTTCGGATACCGCGCGGACGATGTTGGCGATGTTGTCGGGCTGGAGAAACAGGATAACGCCGTGCCGGCGGGGAGAGAATATGATGCCGCCGGCAAAGACCAGCACAAGGCCGATCAGGCTTTGGAAGCGCACTATCACAGCAAGCGGATCAATACGCTTAGCAGGCTGTATCGCTGGATTGGACGTGATCTGCTGTTCGGACATCATCCCTCCCTCCCGTTGGCAGCGGCCAGAACCTCATGCTCGCCCACGCCGCCGGAAAATTCGGCAACGCTGCAGCCGTCGCGGAGAACCACTATTCGGTCGCATAAGCCGATCAGCTCCGGCATTTCGCTTGAAGCGACAAGGATGCCCAATCCGTCCGAGGCAAATTTGCGCAGGCGAGTGTAAATCTCCCCCTTCGCTCCGACGTCAACACCACGGGTCGGCTCGTCGAGAAGCAACAAGCTGGGATTGCCCAATACCTCCTTCGCAAGGACGACCTTCTGTTGATTGCCGCCAGAAAGAGCACCCACCGCGATCCGGGGGTTCTTCGGACGAATGTCGAAATTCCCGAACGAGTTCTTAATCGCATCGTCCTGTCGACGCGCAGACAACAAGCCATTCGGCGATATCCGCCGAATGATCGACATCACCAGATTGAGGCCAACAGACATACGCAACATAAGTCCGGCACCGCGCCGATCATCGGTTACGAATGCGAGACCAACTCTGCGCGCAGCGGCGATGGATCTGAGCCTTGCCGGTTTGCCGTCAATTGTAACCTCGCCCTGCCATCTTCCCGGCACGCCCGTCCCGTACAGAGCGCTCAGAAGCTCCGTCCGGCCCGCGCCCATCACACCAGCCAAACCGACAATTTCACCGCGGTGAACATCCAGATCAATTTTAGATGGGGCCCGCCACCCGGGTGACGGCCGATGCGGACGGAAGGACGCCTGCCGCATCCGCAGAAGCACATCTCCGACATGACCGGATCGAGGCGGGTAAAGCTCGCTCAATGGACGGCCGACGAGAAGCTGTACCAACTTGGCCTGCGGCGCGTTCGGTTCGGTAACGCCAGCTACTCTACCGTCGCGCATCACCGTCACTCGATCGGCAATCTGCGGGACTTCCTCAAGCCGATGCGAAATATAGACGATACCTACGCCTGATGATGCGAGTCCGCGCATGATTTCGAACAAGCGATCGACTTCCCCAGCGGTCAAGGCAGCTGTTGGCTCGTCCATAATCAGAGCACGCGACGCATAAGACAGCGCCTTGACAATGGCGACAACCTGGCGCTGGCCGATTGAAAGTTCGCTTACGAGCTGAGCCGGATCAATTGAACGGTCAATCGCTTCCAGTCTGTTGCGGGCTTCGCGCAACATCGCCTTTCCGTCCAGCATGCCGTGTCGATGGACCAACTCGCGACCAAGAAAGAGATTGGCCGCGACGCTCAAACTCGAAACGAGATCCAATTCCTGGAAGATCGTCGCGATTCCTGCGGCTTGTGCATCGCGGGGGGTGTAAAATCGCGCGGGGTTTCCGTTGATGAAGATCTCTCCCCGATCCGGCGTATGCACCCCCGACATCAGGTTCATCAATGTTGATTTGCCCGCGCCGTTCTCCCCAAGCAGGGCATGAATCTCTCCAACTTTGAGATCGAAATCCACGCCACGTAGCGCTTGAACACCGCCGAAATGCTTGGTGACCCCTTTCGCCGAAAGAACAACCTGATTATTCATGCTGCTTCTCCACACGATTGACGGATACGCAGGACTGGCGACAGGCGCACGGTCTGCCGAGGTAGATGTTTATCGCCGATCCGTTGGATCAGGAGATCCGCTGCTTTGTAACCAATCTCGTCACAAGGCTGGGCCATGAGCGTCAGGCGCGGTTCGAAATAATCCGCCCATTCGAAATCATCGATTCCGAGCACGGATATGTCCACGGGAACGCGTAGACCGCGTTCCCGAATGGCTCTCATGGTGCCGATCATCGCAAGATTATTTGAGGCCAGGATTGCTGTGGGTGGCTCCTTCAGCTCCAGCAACCGGTGCGTCGAAGCCGTGGCGTCTGCGGTGCTGCTATTGCCATTGCTGATGAAAGCAGGCGGCACCTCTATCCCCTTCTCCGCCATGGCAGCCCGGAAAGCCTTCGTGCGCTCCACGGTCGTCGCAAATCCCGGCTGACCCAGGATGATTCCGATCCGTTCGTGATGGAGTGCAACGAGATGATCGACCAGCATGCGAATAGCCGCCGTGTTATCGGTCCCGACCTGATCGAAACGATCATCGGAGAGCCTGTCGACGAGCACGCAGGGAAGATTGCAGTCGATAAGGTAGTCCAACGATCTTTTTGGATCGCCCGAAGGGGCAAGAATAATCCCATCGACGCGGCGCCGATGCAAATGCCGGACGAGCTCCAGTTCTCGATCTGGATCGTCCTGAGTGTCACACAAAAATGCGATCAAGCCTCTCTTGGAACACTCGGCTTCGATCGCGCAAATGATGTCGCTGAAATAAGGGTTCGAGATCGCGGAAATCGCCAAGCCGACTGTACCTGTCGAGGAGAGTTTGAGCGAGCGCGCAACGGCGTTTGGAATGTAGCCAATCGCGTCCACAGCCTCCATGACGAGCTTCGCCTTTTCGGGCGACACGTAGCGGGTCTTGTTAAGAACGTGCGAAACCGTGGAGACAGAAACTCCGGCCGCCCTTGCGACCGCGGAAATAGTGGTCATGCGTGCCCTCCGGCTTTCGCCAGCAGCACTACAAGGAAGCTGCTCAAATTATCCTCCCAAGCGGAACCAACTCGAACAGGCTTTCCCGGGATCCGCGAATATGATCACGCTAACGTCATCGAAACGTTTGCGCAATCGATTTCGTATGGATATCTCTCAAGCCGCACCCCCTCCTTGGAAGGAAGGTACACGTGAAAAGATGTTCCGCGTTCACGGTCGACCAATGTTGGTCATGGCTTCAATGGTCATGACATGAGCTCCAGAAACGAGCAGGCGATCAACTCTTCGCCGAGTGTGGCCGCATCTATTCCCGGTTAGCAACCACCGGCAAGGTTCCTTCGTTTGGACGACGGGATTCAGTCTGCCGTGCGGCGGAGACGAGGCGTCGCTTTGCGCGGATAGAATGCCATTGTTGGTCGATCAGGACGCCAATGAGGATCACGCCACCCATGACGGCGAAGTTCAGCGACGAAGGAATGCCGAGCAGGTTTACAAGGTTTTGCAACTCTTGCAGTAGGACTGTGCCCAGCACGACCCCGACGATCGATCCCTCACCGCCGCGGAGTGAAAAGCCGCCGAGCACGGCGGCGGCGATCGCGTAGAGCTCGTAGAACTGGCCATGGCTCGCCGGCGAGATCGAGCGCGTGTACATGGCGAAATAGATCGCCGAAAGCGCCGTAAGCAGTCCGCAGATGATATAGGCCGTCATAACCAAGCGGTCAGTCCGGATACCTGAATAGCGAGCAGCCTCTTCGTTTTTTCCAACCGCGTAAAGATAACGTCCGAAGACAGAGCGATGAAGCACCAGCCACATGGCCACGGAAATGACGACCATCGCAATGAAGGTGCTCGGAATGCCATAGAACCGCCCGGCGGTCAGAAACTCAAGCTTCGGGAAATTCTGGCCGAAAGCAAATCCCGCCGTTCCGTCGGCCGTATAGAAGCGCGCTGCCCCGCGATAGATCAGGAGGCCGCAAAGGGTGACGACGAAGGGCTGCAAGTTGAGCCGGGTGATGAGCCAACCGTGGACGGCGCCTATGACGGCGCCGAGCAGGAGAATGAGCGGCAGTGCCAGCGTCCAGGGCATATCTTGTACCGCTATGAAATCGACGAACAGTACGCCAAGAAGCGCTACGAGCGAGCCCACCGAAAGCTCGATACCGCCCGTAATGATGACAAAGGCCTGACCCATCGACAGGATGCCGAACAGACCAATCAGGTTGGCGGTGTTCGCGAGGTTGATCGGCAGCAAGAAGCGCGGGTTGATGATGGCGACGACGACGCCGACAACGACGATCAAAAGCAGCAGTCCAAGATCTTTCTTGATCATTCGAGACCCATCTCCGATACCCGTTCATAATGGCCGCGGCCGCTATTTTACGCTTTTGCCGACAGCAAGCAAAAGGACGCTTTCCTGGCTGAATTCGTCCTCTTCGAGAATGCCGGCGATCTGGCCCTCGTGCATGACGGCGATGCGGTCAGAAACGCCGATCACCTCTTCCATGTCGCTGGAGATCATCAGGATCGCGACACCGGCATCAGCAAGCGCTCGCATCAGGCCGTAGATTTCGTTCTTCGCGCCGATATCGATGCCGCGTGTCGGCTCATCGAAGATCATTACCCTCGGGCTCATCGACAACCATTTGGCTAGAACCACCTTTTGCTGGTTGCCGCCGGACAGAGTGCCGGTTCGCGTCGAAACGGAGGGCGCTTTGATCCCGAGACGAACACGCTGCTTTTCAGCGGCCTCGATCTCCCGTTCAGCGGAGACCATGAAGCGGCTAGAAATCCTGGGAAGATCGGCAAGGGTGATGTTCTGGGCGATCGGAAGATCAAGAAGAATGCCATTGCGCTTGCGATCCTCCGGCACCAGAAAAATGCCCCGGGCGACAGCGTCCCGAGCAGAACCGATCGCAATTTGGCGTCCGTCCTGCAGAATGGCTCCGCCGTAACTCCGGTCGATGCCGAAGAGTACCCTTGCAAGCTCGGTGCGGCCAGACCCGACGAGGCCTGCAAGCCCCAGGATTTCTCCGTACCTTATTTCCAGGTCAACGGGGCGGCTGGGATAGGCCTCAGTGCGCACGCCGTTTACCTTCAATGCGACCGGCCCTGGCGAACGCTGCGGCTTTGCCGTCCGGGCCGCGAGCAACCGGCCGATCATCAGCTTGACCATTTGATCATGGCCAATGTCCTTCTTGGCGAGCGTACCTACGAGCGTGCCATCGCGTAATACGACCACCCGATCTGCTACGCGCTCAACCTCGTGGAGACGGTGCGAGATGAAGATCACACTGATTCCATCCGCTTTCAGCGATGTGATGATGTTCAGCAGCCGCTCGGTTTCGGCCAGCGGCAGGCTGGAAGTGGGTTCGTCGAAGATGACAAGCCGAGCCTTGATCGACAGCGCCTTGGCGATTTCCACCATCTGCTGCTCGGCAAGAGAAAGCAACGCAACGGGTGTGTCGGCGGAAAAATGTGCTCCCACGCGCTTCAAGAGCGGGGTCACCATCTCTCGAAGCCGAGCACGATCGACAAACTTGAAAGGTCCCGCTTTCAACGGCTCACGGCCCAGGAAGATATTGGCGGCGACGTCGAGATTGTCAAAAAGGTTGAGTTCTTGATGCACAAAAGCGATGCCGGATGCGATGCTCGTCTCCACAGTAAGGTGGCGAAGCTCTGCGCCATCGAGCAGGATCGTGCCCCGATCCGGAGCGATCACGCCGCCAAGAATATTCATCAGCGTCGATTTGCCGGCCCCATTCTCGCCGACCAAGCCGATGACCTCTCCCGGCACGATGTCGAGCGACAACCCGTCAAGCGCTACGACGCCTGGAAAAGTCTTGCCAACGCCGGAAAGCGAAAGGAACGGCGTTGCAGGCGCGTTCGGTGACGGGATGTCTGAGCTATGATTCATTGCCTGTCCATGACTGCGGGTGCTGCGGCATGAAACGTCTTTCGCGGCGGGGAGTACCCCCGCCGCGAAAGAGAATTACTTTCCAGCCATGGCCTTCAAGTTGGCGGCATATTTATCGACGTCATCCTTGCCGATGATCACTGTCGGAATGATGATCAAGCCGTTGCTGGGAACACCGGACTTGTCGCCCTTGAGGTAGGCAGCCATCAGCTTCATCCCCTGATAAGCCCATTCGAATGGCTGCTGCACGACGGTTGCCGCGACAGTGCCTTCCTTGACGCCGCCGAGCGTGATCGGATCGTCGTCAAAGCCGACGACAGTGATCTGACCAAGCTTTCCGGCGTCGCGCAGCGCCTCATAGATGCGTGGCGTGTTATATGAGTAGAAGCCGACCATGCAGGTCACGTCCGGGCTGGCAACCAGTGCATCCTCGACATTCTTTTTTGCGCGTGTCTGGTCGATATCGTCACCGCGCACATCTGTCAGCTCGATCTTCGTCCCCTTAAGCCCATCCTTCATGCCCTGAATGCGTTCCTTGGCATTATCGGCTCCGAGGAGCCCGACAAAACCGATGCATTTGCCGCCATCCGGCATTGCCTTCTTCGCGATTTCAGCCGCCTGCAGACCGGCGTCGATATTGGACGAGCCAATATAAGCGACGCGGTTGGTCTGCGGCGCGTCGCTGTCGGTCGTGAAGAGGGCTGTTTGTGAGCCGATCTTGTTCAAGCCCTCGGTCTGCGTCTTGGGATCGACTGCGGAAACCATGATCCCCTTGACGCCAGCACTGACGAGGTCTTCCATCAGGCGCTGCTGGATGGCTACCGATGCCTGCTCAGGGTACTTCAGTTCCAGTTGGTAATCCGGCAATTCGGCCTGGGCCTTCTTCACGCCCGCTTCCGCGGCTTTCCAGAAGTCAGACGCGCCGTTGACGACGAAAGCAAGAGTTGGTTTGTCGGCGGCATCGGATACTGCAATCGGCGCCGCGCTCAGTACCAGCCCGGCAAGGAACAAGGCTGCATTCCGTTTCAGCTGTTTCATAATATACCTCCCGAGGGGCCGCAGTCGCATGGGCCCGTTTGCGATTTACGGCCGGCCGAATGCGCGCCCCCTCCTAAGGGCCGCCGCAAAAGCGACGAGTGGCATAGGTTCCGATCGCCCTCTGACGGTATACAAGAATCTTAATTAGTAAATAGTATTATCAATGCACATCAAAACATTTCATCGCGGGATAACTAGAATCAAGTTTTGAAGTGATGATCGCCAAGCAATGCAGGTGATCGCGCGATTGCCAGCACTTTCGGATAAATGCTAATATTAATTACCTAAAACGCAACTCCTTCCAAGATCCGGAGATCATTCCCCCGCATGCGAAAGCCTAAGACCCAAAAGAATCCTGAAATGGATAAGCCCGCCCGCGTGACCATGATGGACATCGCCGCGGCGGCCGGCTGCTCGCAGGCTGCTGTTTCCTTCGTGCTCAACGACACGCCCGGTACCCGCATCTCACAGCAGACTCGCGACCGCGTATTGGAGGCGGCGCGCGCCCTCGGCTACATGGGGACAAGCTATACCATGAAGGCCACTTATTCGGGCCTGGACAACGTGATCGGTTTCGCAGTGGATCAGCTCGCTACCAGCCCGGAAGCGATCGTCGCAATCGAGGGCGCCCGCCAAGCGTCGTGGAACACGGGCAACGTGCTGTTAGTCACCCAAACGCTGGGTGATCCTGTCATGGAGCCAAAAGCGATCAGGGCGCTGACGAACGGGGGCATATCCGCGCTCATATACATGACAATCTATACCAGAGAGGTCCAACTCCCTTCTTATGTCTACGAACTCAAGATCCCGACGGTATTGTTGAACTGCTACACGGCGGATCATGCCTTTCCAGCCGTGGTGCCAAGTGAAATCGCCGGAGGCCAGAGCTCCACCCGGCATCTAATCGCGCACGGTCACCATCGCATAGGGACGATCACTGGTGAAATCTGGATGCAGGCTGCACAAGACCGGCTGACGGGATACCGCCGTGCACTGGCGACCGCCGATATACCCTTCGATCCAGAATTAGTCGTTGAAGGCGACTGGTCGGCCGGTGCCGGCTACGCCGCTACGATGCAATTGCTTGCTTTGCAGGACCCCCCCACCGCCATTTTCTGCCAGAACGATCGCACTGCAGTGGGATGCTACGAAGCGCTCAAAGATGCCGGGCTTCGCATTCCCCAGGATATGTCGGTGGTCGGCTACGACGATGAGGAAATTTCAAGACATCTGGTGCCGGCACTGACCACTTCGGTCCTTCCGCACCTCGCCATGGGTCAGTGGGCGATTGAACATCTCAACCTTCAGACCATGCCCGGCAAGCGCTATCCAATTACGAAGCTCGAATGCTCACTGGTCAATCGTCATTCCGTCGCTGCGCCGAGGGCCAAGGCGCGGCATATCTTCGATGGGGCGCATGGGCCGCGATAGACTGGAGGTCGAGCCGGCGGGGCACTGCACCGCTGGAGCATGATCCCCGTTTCGGTCGGCATCATTCTCTGGTTGTTCAATAGAACAGGATTCACCCTTTGATGCGAAGGCCAACCGGTCAATAGTGTTGAGGCCGCGCAAAAGCTTGAGCCCCGGCTGCAGGGAGATTTATTGGAATCTGCCATAACGCGGGTCTTCGCCTCAGGAACCGGGCGCTATCAATTTCAACGAGGGGAAATAGCGGCGATAGCGGCCGACATCTCGCGTCAGGAGCGGCAGCTCCTGCACGGCGGCATGAGCGCCGATGAAGAAATCGGGAAGTACGCCGGTGCGCGTACCGCCTGCTTTGCGATATTGCGTGAAAACCTTCCCGGCAAGAAACAGGGCGGGTTTCGGCATCGGTATCATCTCGAGGGCGGCCTGTTCCACAAAGGCCTCCAGGTCCTCGATCCTCTCGTATCGAACCGCAAGTTCGGCAAAGACTACATCATTAATGAGCAGGGGACCCTCGATACTCGCAGCTTCGAGTTGCGCAATAGACCAGTCGGACCATTCCGGGTCGTCGGTTACGAGGTCCAGGAGCACATTGGTATCAACCAGGGTCACGTTTCGCCGCGCGTTAAAGCCATGATAGCGTCGGTATCCAGGCCCTTGCCGGCATGGCCGCGCAGCTTCTCGAAGCGGCTCGCCGGCCGTTTCTTGTCGGCGCGCGTCAGAACCACACTGCCGTCGGCAGCACGATGAAAATCGACCTGGCTGCCAGGAACGATGCCAAGCATGTCCCGTACAGGCTTCGGAATGGTCACCTGCCCTTTCGCAGTAACGGTGGTGGTCATAGCGAACGCCTTCTGTAATACTCTCCAAGAAGAAGGTATTACTTCGTTCGGCAAAATTCAAGATGGCCGCTAAGCCGCCATCGACCTATAGAGCCACTCGGAGAGCGTCTGGCTCCCCACGCGCGCGCCGACATGAGGCAGCAACACATCACCGCTCAGTTCAACGCCGAAATACGAGGTGGAAGGATCGGTTATCACCTGTCGCGGGTCCTCGTTCGCGGACAGATAGATGCGGGCGATTTCGTCGATGCCGAACTGTTCGGGGCCGCCGATCTCGACGATATTGCCCAAGGGATCTCCGGCTGACAATTCCGCCAGGAATGCCGCGACTTCCCGAGCCCAGACCGGCCTGATGGGGGCCGGAGGCAAACGAACGACGTTGCCTTCGGCACCGATGTCGATCACGCCGTTGATGAATTCGTAGAACTGCGTCGAGCGGAGGATCGTGTAGGGGGCGAGTCGAGGCCCTGATGAGATTTTCTTGAACCGCTTTCGCGCGAAAATAATCGCTTTCGACGAGGCACGGCGTGCCGACGACGGAGAGCGCGAGATAGTGCCGGACGCGGGCTTCCGCCGCCGCCGCGAGCAGGTTCTTCGTCGATGCCTTGAAGAAATCGAGCGCCGAACTGTCGCCAAAGGACGCGGCATTGGTCACATCGATGACGACGTCCGCTCCCGTCATCGCCGCATCGAGGCCCTTGCCGATCACCGTATCGACTCCGAGCGACAGAGATGCGGCCGTGACGTCGTGGCCCAAACGCCGCAGCTCCGCCGCCAGTTGCGTTCCGATCAGACCGCTTGCTCCCGCTATCATGATTTTCATCTCGGCATCCTCTGTTGCATCGTCTATATGCCCGCGCGGACGGAGAATGACCGGGACGCCGAACGCCTTCCATCATGCTTGAGGGTCGGATGTCCGAGACGCAGGACATAGCGGAGCCAGCCCAAAGTCTAGGATGCCGGATCGGAAAGATGGAAGGTCAGCCGGCGGTGGAGAAATCCGCCTACATCCCCGCGCAATGCATGGGTTTCCATGAGTTGCGGTTGTGGTGCGCCAGGATTACGGTTCCAGTATGAGCGCGCCGGCCCCGAAATGGAAAACAACTGCTGCAGGACATGCTGACAATTCCCTGGCTTCGCCTGTCCAGCCGGAACGATGGATGGAAAGCGTCTGGTCGCACCGCCCGCCATTCCTGCGTCTGGCGCTTTTCTTCCTCGCCTATGTGCTCGCGTGCGGCTTCGCCCAGTCGCTCGCGGTGGTGCCGGAAACCGGTATTTCCATCTGGCCTCCGGCCGGGCTGTTCATCGCGACCCTGATCCTCGCCTCCCGACCCAGCTGGCCATGGTGGATACTGGCCGGCTGCCTGGGAGAGATGTTCAGTAATGTCCTATGGTTCCATAGTCCGCAAGCTGCGGCCTTCCTGATCTATGTCGGCAACGCTCTCGAAGCGATGGTCGCGGCATGGCTCGTCAACCGGACTTTGAAGCTCCCGGTTCGGCTCGAAACCCTGCAGGAAGTGATTGCATTTGTTATCATCAGCGCCGGAATTGCGCCAACCGTCAGCGCGACCATCGGAAGCGCCACGCTTGCCTGGTTCAGCATCCAGTCGCAATCCTTCCTGACGGCCTGGCCCTTATGGTGGATCGGAGACGCGACCGGTGTCCTGATCGTGGCACCGCTTGCACTGGTTCTGTTCCACAGCTGGCCCGGCAAGACCCAACTCTCGGCAGGGCAATGGGTGGAAGCTGCCGTCCTGGCGCTGATCTTTCTCGGCGTCGCCGCTCTTTCGCTGAGTGGCTATCTCCCCTTCGCCTATATCATCATGCCGCCTCTTCTCTGGGCCGCGGTCCGCTTCGAAATCAAGGGGGCGGCAGTGTCGCTCGCTCTCCTAGCCCTGATCACCGCCGTCTCCACGATGACGGGCGCCAGCCAGTTTGCCGGCGATCCGGCGTCCCAGAAATACAACCAGGTCATGCTGCAGCTTTTCCTGGCGATCTCAGCATTCTCAGCGCTGATCGTCGCCGCCATATCGCGTCAGCATCAGCTGGCGGTGTTTTCGTTGCGTCAGAGCGTGGAAACGCTCAGCGAAAGGGAACGGGAATTATCGCAGCTCGTAGACATGGTGCCGAGCCATGTCTGGCGCCTGAGACCGGACGGCGAGCCGACCTTCTTCAACAAACGCATGATCGACTTCCTCGGCATCGACGTTGCGGATTCAGACCGGCCTGATGTGAGCCGGCTGGAGGCAGTCCTTCAAGCCATCGTTCATCCCAATGATATCGCGGCGTTCAGAGAGTCGCTCAGCCATTGCCTCGTCACCGGCGAAGTCTTCGCCATGCGCTATCGGCTGCGCCGCGCCGACGGCGTCTATCGGTGGATGTCGAGCCGCGCCGTGCCCATGCGCGATCAGGCTGAAAAAATCGTCCAATGGTACGGTCTTTGCCACGATATCGATGATCAGGTCCAGGCCGAAGAGGCCCTGCGCCGGAGCGAGCAGCAGCTGCAGCAGATGATCGATGCCGTTCCCGTCCGCATCTGGAGTGTGGAGCCGGCGGGCGGGTCGATCTACTTCAACAAACGCTACCAGGATCACTTCCGAGCGGTCATCGCCGATTTCGATGCCCTGGCCGAACCGCGCATCGACGAGCTGCTGGACCAGCTGGTGCATCCCCACGAGGCGCCCGCTGTGCGGCGCATGCTACGCAATTGCTTCGAAAGCGACGGCGGCACCGCGATGCGGTTCCGCTGGCTTGAAAAAGACGGCGTCTATCGCTGGGCCGAATGCAGGGTGGAGCCGCGGCGCGACGACGAGGGGAAGGTCGTGCAATGGTACGGCGTGTCCCTCGACATCGATGACGAGGTGCGGGCGCTGGAAGCCTTGCGCGATCGCGAGCGCGAACTCTCGCAGCTCGTGGACATGGTCCCGGTCCAGATCAGGCGCCTGACGCCGGAAGGCGAGCCGGTCTTCTTCAACAAGCGCCTGATCGACTTTTTCGGTGTCGACGTCGGAGATATGGATCGGCCGGGCATGAGCCGCCTTTCCTCAAACGTTCACACTCTCGTCCATCCAGATGATGCGCCCAGGCTGCTTGAGACAGTCCACCATTCCCTCGCCAGCGGCGATCCCTTCTCGATCAAATACCGCATGCGTCGTTTCGACGGTGCCTATCGTTGGGTCGACTGCCGCGCCGAGCCGCTGCGGGGTCAGAACGG
Organism: Rhizobium sp. NLR10b; assembly: GCF_019685435.1. NCBI lineage: Bacteria > Pseudomonadati > Pseudomonadota > Alphaproteobacteria > Hyphomicrobiales > Rhizobiaceae > Rhizobium > Rhizobium sp. NLR10b. The sequence goes on from NZ_JABDWV010000014.1 coordinate 23,962, forward strand.
TGAGATCGTGCAATGGTACGTGATATCGGTCGACATCGACGACGAGATGCGCGCGCAGGAGGCGCTGCGCAATCGGGAGCGGGAGCTCTCCCAACTGGTGGACATGGTCCCGAGTCTGCTCTGGCGGCTCAATCCGCAAGGCAGTCCAACCTTTTTCAACAAGCGCCTGATCGATTTTCTCGGTCTCGACGTCGCCGAGATGGAGAAACCGGGCATCAGCCGGCTCGCGGCCCTCATTGAAGTCGCCGTCCATCCCGAAGATGCTGAGAAACTCTCCGAGGCGCTCAACCATTCCCTGGTCACCGGCGAACGCTTCTCGCAACAATTTCGCCTCCGGCGCGCTGACGGCGTCTATCGCTGGGTGAAGGGCAGCGCCGAGCCGCTGCGTGACGAAAACGGGCAGATCGTCCAGTGGTACGGTCTGTCGCATGATATCGACGACCAGCTGCGCGTCGAGAAGGCGCTGCGCGAGAGGGAACGGTCGCTCTGGCAGATCGTCGAAACGCTGCCTGTGATGATCGACTGCGCGGCTCCCGACGGAGAGCCGGTCTATCGCAATCCGCAGCTTCGGGATTTTCTCGGATACAGGCTCGAAGACCTTGACGGAACCGGCAAGTCACGGCTGGCCGGCACACTCGATGCCGGCGTTCATCCCGACGACCTGGCCGATGTCAAGGAGAAATATGCCCATTCGCTCGCCACCGGCGAACCCTATGCGCGCCGGCATCGGCTGCGGCGGTTCGATGGCGATTATCGCTGGGTGGAGACGCGGGCCGCGCCGATGCGCGACGGCGAGGGCGCGATCGTGCAGTGGAATGTCATATGCCTCGATATCGACGGTGAGGTTCAGGCGCAGGAAGAGCTGCGCCGGACGCAAGAGGGGCTTGCCCGGGCGGGCCAGGCAGCGAGCCTCGCCGAGCTTTCCGCCTCGATCGCGCACGAGGTGAACCAGCCCCTGGCGGCCGTGGTGGCGAATTCCCACGCCTGTCAGCGCTGGCTGATGGCCGACCCGCCGAATATGGAGCGGGCGCAGAGAACGGTCGAGCGCATCATCCGCGACGCCAATTCGGCGGCTGAGGTCGTCGGCCGCATTCGCGCCTTGTTCAAACAATCCGCCGACAGGAGAGTTCAGACGACTCTTTCCAGCGTCATCGAGGAGGTGCGCAGCCTGATGGCCGACGAAGCCTGGCGGCGGCGCGTCCGCATCGACGTCGATGTTGACGACAGCTTGCCGTCCATCGCGCTCGACCGCATTCAGATCCAGCAGGTTCTGATCAATCTCATCCGCAACGGGATCGAGGCCCTGGACGCCACGACAAGCGACAGGCTGGTCGAGATACGCTCGCACCAGGTCGGCAATGCCGTCCAGACCGAGATCCGCGATCTGGGGCGGGGCATCGAGTTTCCCGAAAAGATGTTCGAGCCTTTTTTCAGCACGAAGGAAAACGGCATGGGGATGGGGCTGGCGATCTGCCGCTCGATCGTCGAGCTGCATGGCGGACGATTGTGGGCGGAGAAGAACCAACCGCACGGAGCGACGTTGATCTTCACATTACCCATCGAAACGAAGGCAGCGTCATGACGACCGATGACCATATCGTCTTCATCGTGGATGACGATGAACGCATCCGGGAGGCTCTCGGCGAGCTGCTGGACTCGCATGGCATACGCGCCATCGCCTTCGAGTCTGCCTGCGACTATGTGCAAGCGAACAAGCCGGATGTTCCCGCCTGCCTCATCCTCGATATCGAACTGCCCGATATCAACGGCCTCGACCTGCAGAGGCAGATCGCCGACGGCGATCATCCGCCGATCGTCTTCATCACCGGACATGGGGACATCCCCTCCTCCGTGCGCGCCATCAAGCGCGGCGCGGTGGATTTTCTCACCAAGCCGTTCAGCGATGAGGACCTCATGGCGGCAATCCAGGCAGCGATCGCCGAGGATCGGGAAAAGAGAGCCGGCCGCGCAGAACTCGGAATGCTGAGGCAACACTATCTCGAACTGACGCCGCGCGAACGCGAGGTGTTGCCGCTCGTCGTCAGCGGCCTCCTCAACAAGCAGGCAGCGGCAGAGCTGGGGATCAGCGAAGTCACTCTGCAGATTCACAGAAGAAACGTGATGCAGAAGATGGCGGCTGCATCGCTCGCCGATCTCGTGCGCATCGCGGAGAAACTGGAAATACCGATAACCCACTCGCGCCGGGTGGGAGGGAATTGAACATGAACAAGACAAGACATGTCGTGGCAATTGTCGATGACGATCCAAGACTCCTCGAATCGATGAGTGACCTTCTGGAATCGGCGGGCTATGTCGCCCGCGGCTTCTCGTCGGCAGGCTCGCTGCTCGTCAATGGGCTGTCGGACCTGGATCTGCTCATCACCGACATCGGAATGCCCGGCATAGACGGCTTCGAGCTTCGTGATCTCGTCAGGAAATCACGTCCGGAGCTGCCGGTTTTCCTGATCACGGGCCGCCACGAGATCGCGGATCAGGGCCGCGCTCAAGGCGCCGGCGGATTCTTCCGCAAGCCATTCGATGCCCAGGCCCTGATCGCGGCCATCGCCCATGCCTTACACAAATCGAGAGATGGAGGGTGACATGAGGGTTGACCAGCCGTTCGTTCGTAGATCGGCGCCTTTTTCAGCGCAGCGTGAATGTGAAGAGGATCAGCCGCTCGTCATGATCGTGGACGACGACGCATCCATTCGCGAGGCGCTGTCGGAGCTGATCCTGTCGGCCGGTTTTCAGCCGATTAGCTTTGCTTCTACCCGCGAACTGCTCGATGCGGATGTTTTGGACAGACCCGGCTGCCTGATCCTCGATGTGCGCATGCCGGGGGCAAGCGGTCTCCACCTGCAGAGCCATCTGGCTGAGAACGGCATTGCCAAGCCGATCATCTTCCTGACCGGCCATGGCGATATCCCGATGACCGTCCAGGCGATGAAAGCCGGCGCCGTGGATTTCCTCACCAAGCCGGCGCGGGATCAGACGCTGCTTGATGCCGTGACCGCCGCTATTTCAATGGACGGCGAACGACGGGCGGAAGCGGCGATCGCCAATCGCAATATCGAACGGCTGGAGACGCTGACGCAGCGCGAGCGCGAGGTTCTGCACGAAGTGGCACGCGGACGCCTCAACAAGCAGATCGCCTTCGATCTCGGCATCAGCGAGGTGACGGTCAAGCTGCATCGCAGCAATGTCATGCACAAGATGGAGGCCGCCTCAATCGGCGAACTGATCCGGGCCTGGGAAACATTGCCGGCGCAGATGCGTCAGGCTGGGGCGCGTTAGCTTTTAATCAAGGAGCCAAGAACGCCGGCTGTCCATTTGATGCACGCCGTATCCGATTCACGCCAAAAAAGACGATGCGGCGCCGGCAATGGGTTCCGACCCCGCACGCTTGCGTTATCTCTAAATTAAAGTTCGGGGATATGACATCGTGCCCGGCTTTGGTTCCCCAAAGGAGATCTCGCCTTGAACAATCAATCGTCAGTCGCGCCTTCCCCTAAAACCAATGCCTTCGACACCGAAGCAAACTTCCTGTCGGCTATCGGGAATTCCAAACGGCTTCACATTCTGCATCTGTTGAGCGAAGGAGAAATGTCCGTAACCGTCCTGGCTGACGAAGTGGGATTGAGCCAATCTTCGACGTCTCAGCATCTGGCAATTCTTCGAGACCAGGAACTCGTGCAGACGCGAAGGGCTGCGCAGACGATCTACTATTCACTTCAATCTGAAGGGGTCAGGGCAATGCTCGATACGCTCGCGGACATCTTCGGATCGCATCGCCGTACGGCGGCAGAACGTGCTCGAGCCGTCGGCGCCTAACTCCAATGGCGGAACGCTGACCTTGCCGCTCATGATTGGTCTTCAATTCTGCTGACATGCGCCTCGACCCGTCGATCGCTGATGTACGTTTGATGTTCGTTTGATGTACGCCTCCTAGACCACGGTGTGATTACGCCTCCATTGCGAATGGAGATAATGAACCACATCAGAAACGGAACGAACGGCCCGGCGCACGGAGGCGATCATGGACGTATATGAGGCAGTCACAAGCCGACGGTCGGTGCGCGGATTCAGGGACCAGCCTGTGGCGATGGAGATACTTGAGCGCGTGCTGGCCGCCGCTGCCTGGTCGCCGTCAGGATCGAACATCCAGCCGTGGAATACCTACGTGATGACCGGTGCGCCGCTGGCCGAACTCAAGACGTCAGCCGTCGAGCGCGTTGCCCATGGCGACGCCTGGGACAAGCGGCAGTATGAGATGTATCCGTCGGTGCTGAAGCCCCCCTACGACGAGCGCCGCTCCGCCTTCGGCAAGGAGCGCTACAGCGCGCTCGGCATTGCGCGAGGACTGGGAGGCGCGCCAGCGGGCAGCAATCGCCAACTGGAATTGCTTCGGCGCGCCCGTCGCCCTGTCCTGCTAAATCGACCGTGACCTGGGTCTGCCCCAATGAGGCCGACGTCGGCATGTATCTGCAGACGGTCATGTTGCTGCTCCGCGCCGAAGGACTGCACAGTTGCCCGCAGATGGCGTGGTCGCAGGTGCGCGAGACGGTCGCCGAGGTCCTGTCGCCGCCCGATGGGCTGATCCTCTTCTGCGGCATGTCGATCGGCTACGAAGACCCTGCGGTTACGCCCGTACGGGCCGCGCCCCGCTGGCCGAAACGGTCACGTTCATCGACGAATAGTTGCTTGCACTCAAAGGACAGAGACCCCGTCGAGAATTCCGCGTATGATGGTCCCTTATCATGCGGGATACTGGAGAACGCCATGACCACGCATAAAGTAGGCTATCTTATCGGCAGCCTCGCCAAGGGCTCGATCAACCGCAAGCTCGCCAAGGCGTTGGTGCGCGTCGCCCCGCCGGAACTTGAAATGTCAGAGATCTCCTTCAAGGACCTGCCACTCTATAGCTACGATTACGACGCCGACTACCCTCCGGCCGGCAGAGCATTCAAGGCGGCAATCGCGGCCGTCGACGCAGTACTGTTCGTGACGCCCGAATATAATCGATCCATCCCCGGCGGGCTGAAAAACGCAATCGACTGGGCGAGCCGCCCTTACGGGACCAACTCGTTCACACGCAAGCCGTCGGCGGTGATCGGCACGTCGCCGGGCGCTATAGGCACAGCCGTCGCCCAGCAGAATTTGCGCAGCGTGCTCAGTTTCTGCAACTCTCCGCAGATGAATGCTCCAGAAGCCTACATCCAATTCACGCCGGGGCTGATTACTGATGACGGCGAGGTCACGAACGCCAGCACCGCCGATTTCCTTCGAACGTTCATGCAGGACTTCCACGTCTTCATCGCGAGGGTTCGCTCAGTGTTGCCGAAAGACGCCTAGAGGCGCTTGGAATGGGATGGCGATGTTCCTGCAATGCCTGCAAACGTGGCCGCGCAGGAGCGGCCGCGTCATCCGGCGGCCAGCTCCGATTAGTGTGTGAAGCCCTCAGGCGAAGGCATAAGAGCCGTCCGGCCGCTTCGGCACGCGCCGTTGCCAATGGATATAGCCTTCCTCCTGCATTGCCTTCTCGTCCATTTCGACGCCCCAGCCCGGCCGGTCGGGGCGCAGTTCGAGATGGCCATCCTTCGGCAGATAGGGGTCGACGACATAGCGGGTTTCCCCCTGCCGCTTCTCGATGTCGAGGCCGCCATAGACATAGGCCTGGCCTTTTGGCAGCCGGTATTCGAGGATGCGGAAATTCTGGGCCGCAGCCGAAAAATGCACATTGACCGCCGTTGCCAGCGGCCCCATCGGGTTGTGTGGAGCAATGCCGACGAAATAGGCTTCGGCAAGCGTGGCGATGCGGCGCATTTCGCTGATGCCGCCAACGACGCAAATGTCGGGCTGGATCAGGTCGGCGCCCTTGACCTGCAGCAGCCGCAGGAATTCGTTCCTGTTATAGAGCGACTCGCCGGTGGCCAGGACGCAGTTGAGCCCCTGTTTCAGGTCGCCCCAGGCCTCGATGTTCTCTGGACGCAGCGGCTCTTCGTAGAACAGCGGATCATAGGGCGCCAGCGCATTGCCGAGTTGCCTTGCGGCGATCGGTTCGAAAATCTTGGCATGAGCATCGAAGGCAATCTCGTATTCGTCATTGACCGTCTCGCGAAGCGAGCGGAAATAGTCGGCCGAGGCTTTTACGACATTGCCCCAGCGATGGGCATGCATGTCGATACGCCAGGGGCTGAGTTTGAAGGCGGTGAAGCCCCATTCCTCCTTGAGGCGATCGAACTCGTCGCGGGCGGCGGGCGCGTCGGGGGCGGTATAGACCCCGGCATAGACCTTGATGCGGTCGCGGACCTCGCCCCCCAGCAGCTTGTAGACCGGGACATTCGCGGCCTTGGCCGCCAAATCCCACAGGCAATGGTCGAGCGCGGAAATCGCGGCAAGGCCGAGTGCACCCGGCGGGAAGCGGCTTTGCTGGATCAGCAGGTTGACGAGATAATCGACGCGTGTCGGGTCCTGGCCGGAGAGAAAGCCGTAGAGATAATCGAGCAGCGGCGGCAGCGCCTTATCGGGGCCGTGATTGTAGCATTCGCCCCAGCCCGTCAGGCCGTCGCCGGTATCGAGCGCGACGATCACGCGGGGTCGGTCCTTGTCGCGGGTCATGAACACCCGCATGCGGTCGATCTTCATCATTCTGTCCTTCTAGCGATTGAAATAACTGCGGCGCGCCACGCGCGTCTGCACGTAGAGATGCTCGTCGTAGGTTCCGGGATTGTAGGAACCGGCGGCCTCCGGCACGGGAACGGAGACGTTGCCGCCGCTCGGAAAGCGGGCGACGAATTCCTCGTCGATATCGCAGCCAAGCCCGGGGGCGTCGGGAACGGTGATCATCCCGTCCACCTGCTCTGGATGCGGCACGATCGTCTGGCGGCGGCCGTCCCAGTCATCGTCGAGCCGCTCGAGGATGAGCGCGTTCGGAATGGCGGCCAACAGATGCAAGGCTGCATATTCCGCCACCGGTCCGAGCGAGCCTGAATGCGGTGCCATCTGGATATGATGGGCTTCGGCCATGGCCGCGATCTTCTTCATCTGGGTGATGCCGCCGGCTCGGCCGGTATCGGGCTGAATTACGTCGACCAGCTCTCTTTCGATGAGCTCGCGCTCGCCAAAGATGGTCGCCGAACGTTCGCCGGCGGCAAGCGGCACATGAGCGGCGTCGCGAATGCGCTGGTAGCCTTCGAGATTGTCGGGCGCGATCGGATCTTCCACCCACATCAGCTCATAGGGTTCGAGCGCCCGCACCAGGCGGCAGGCGTCCGCAGGGGTCAGCCATGGCGGCCCGTGCAGGTCGATGGCGACGTCCATATCGTCGCCGACCGCCTCGCGCAGTGCTGCGACCTTGCGAACCGGATCGGCCACGCCACCGCACTTGATCGCCTTTATGCCGCGCTGTTTGACCGCAAGCGCGCGTTCGGGCGTATTGGCATGCGAATAGATCGGGATCTTGTCGCGCACCTTGCCGCCGAGCAACATCCAGACCGGCACGCCGAGCGCCTTGCCCTTGATGTCCCAGAGGGCCATGTCGATGCCGGTCATCGCGCCGCCTCCGACGGTGCCGAGCATGCCGTGACCCATCATTGCGATATGCAACTTCTGCCACAGACGTTCGATATGGGCGGGATCTTCGCCGATCAGGAGAGGCGCCAGATCATGGATCGCCGTCTCGATCACCCGCGGCCAGCCGGAGCATTCGCCGATGCCGGTGATGCCTTCATCGGTGTCGATCTTCAAAAACAGCCAATTTCTCGTGCCCCGCAGCTGCGTGGATGCACCGTCTCCCGACCGCTCATCCGAGGCCCATTTCGAAGGGTCTGGCTGACCGGCGTGCATGAGAAATGTTCTTATGCCGGTGATCCTCATCGCTGAGCGCTCCCGTTCTTGAGAGTGTCGGGAGCGATATAGCGGAAGCGCCGCGAACGGTCGCGGTCACGTGGATCGGGGCGCGGAATGGCCGATATCAGCGCTTGCGTGTAAGCATGCTCGGGCGTGCGGCAGACCTTCTCCGCCTCACCGATTTCGACGAGCTGACCCTTATACATGACGCCGACGCGGTCGCACATATAGCGGATCACGCCGATATCATGGCTGATGAAGATATAGGCGAGGCCGAGTTCGTCCTGCAGGCGCATCAGGAGATCGAGCACCTGCGAGCGCACGGAGACGTCGAGCGCCGAGGTCGCCTCATCGGCAACGATGACCCGCGGATTGAGGGTGATGGCGCGGGCGATGCCGATGCGCTGGCGCTGGCCGCCGGAGAAGGCATGCGGGTAGCGTTCGCGCGCCCTCGGATCGAGGCCGACCTGCTCCATCAGGTGGCAGACGCGCTCGTCGAGCGCCCTCCCCTTGGCGATGCCGTTGACGAGCAAGGGTTCGCCGATGATCTGGGAGACGGTCATGCGTGGATTGAGGGAGCCGAAGGGATCCTGGAACACCATGCGCAATTCGCGGCGCGCGGCAGCAAGCGTCTGCCCTTTTGCCGTTGCCAGGTCGATGATGCCGCCATCGGCGCGGCGATAGAGGATTTCGCCGGCAGTTGGATCGAGCAGCCGCATGATCGAGCGGCCCATCGTCGTCTTGCCGGATCCGCTTTCGCCGACGATGCCGAGTGTCTCACCGGGCAACAGCGAAATGGAGACGTCGTCGAGTGCTTTTACCTCGCCGAAATCCATCGAAAGATTACGCAATTCCAGGATTGGCGCCGCCGTCCGATCGAGCGGCGCCCGCGCCAGGCGAATCTCGGCCTTCTGCTCCAGCTTCAGCACCGAGCCAATCAACATGCGGGTATAATCGTCTTTCGGGGCGTGAAAGATCTGCTCGACCGGCGCATATTCCTTGGCGACGCCGTTATGCATGACCAAAACATCATCGGCGATCTGCGCCACGACGCCCATATCATGCGTGATGAAGAGAACGGCCATGCCGTTGGCCTTCTGCAGCCGGGCGATCAGGTCGAGAATTTCGGCCTGCGTCGTCACATCAAGCGCCGTGGTCGGCTCGTCGGCGATCAGCAACTGCGGCCTGCAGGCGAGGGCCATGGCGATCATCGCGCGCTGACGCATGCCGCCGGAATATTGAAAGGCATATCGATCCAACGCCTTTTCAGGCGCGGGAATTTCCACCTGTTTGAGCAGCGATATGGCTTCGGCGCGCGCTTCCCCCTTGCTCATCCTGGTGTGGAGGCGAAGCGCCTCGATGATCTGGTTGCCGACGGTGTGGATGGGCGACAGCGACGACATCGGCTCCTGGAAGATCATCGCGATATCGCGGCCGCGGATCGCCCGGATCTGGCGCCCGCGCGGATTGAGGCTGGTCAGATCTATGGAGCCGCCCTTCGGGTGGTTCAATGTGATCGAACCGCCGGCGATCCGGCCGGGCGCGTCGACAATCTGCAGGATCGAGCGCGCCGTCACCGACTTTCCGGATCCGCTTTCACCCACCACGCAGAGCGTCTTGCCCGGCTCGATTGTAAAGGACAGGTCGCTGACGGCGCGAAAGACGCCGGTGCGCAGGGGGAACTCGACGGTGAGGTTTTTCACCTCGAGCAGCGGCCTGCCGGCAATGGGAACGATGTCGGTCATGCCGGCCTCATTTGTTGTAGGGATCGGCCGCGTCGCGCAGACCGTCGCCGAGGAGATTGAGCGCCATGACGGCGACCACGACCGCGCAGCCCGGCAGGAAGAGCCAGGGCGCCGTGGCGATCGAGCGAATGTTCTGGGCCTCGCGCAGCAGCACGCCCCAGGAAATGGTCGGCGGCTGCAGCCCGAGCCCGAGGAAGGACAGAGAGGTTTCAGCCAGGATCATCGCCGGCACTGCGAGGGTGATCGAAGCAATGATATGGCTCGCAAAGCTCGGCAGCATGTGGCGAAAGATGATGCGGCCTTCACGAACGCCATCCAGTCTGGCGGCCGCGACGAATTCCTCGGTTCGCAGGGATAGGAAGCGGCCGCGAACGACGCGGGCAAGCTGGGCCCAGCCGGTCAGCGACAGGATGATCGTGATCATCATATACTGCAGCGTCGCCGGCCAATCCTGCGGCAGGGCGGCAGCCATGGCGAGCCAGATCGGTATCGTCGGCAGCGACAGCACGAAGTCGATTACACGCTGCATGAAGAAATCGATGCGGCCGCCGTAATATCCCGAGATGCCGCCGATCACGATACCGAGCATCAATGACAGGAAGACGCCGACGAGGCCGATCGACAGCGAGACCTGCGAACCCTGAACCGTCCGGCTGAAAACATCGCGCCCCAGCCGGTCGGCGCCGAAGAGAAGCAACGGCGTCGTCTTGTCGGGCGAGGCGATCAGATGGATGTTGGTCTTGAACAGGCCAAACACGGAATATTCATAGCCGCGCCCGAAGAACTGGACGTCGACGCGCTTCGTCGTGTCTTCCTTGAAGATGGCGGCGAGCGTTTCCGGATCGCGGCTCAGCTTCATCGGATAATAGTGCGGACCGAAGGAAAATCCGTTCTCGGTATCGATCAGATGCAATTTCTGCGGCGGGTGGAAGGTCGCCCGCGCATTTTGCAGGTTCGGATCGTTGATGGTAAAGAAGCCCGGAACCAGGGCAACGATGTACATCATCACGGTGACGACGAGCGCCACCATGGCCAGTTTGTGGCGGCGAAAAGCCCACCAGATCAGCTGCCACTGCGATGCGACGGCGGCGCGATCCGGCTGAATGTTTGTAACGGCGATGTCGGCCATATCAGGCTCCTATTCCAACCGGATGCGGGGATCGACCAGCGCAAGCAGGATGTCGCTGATCAGAGAGCCTATCAGCGTCAGCGCGCAAATCAGCAGAACGAAGGCGCCGGCCAGATACATGTCCTGGGCCATCAGTGCCTGCAGCAGCAAGGGGGCGGCCGTCGGCAGGTTGAGGACGATGGCGACGACGACCGAGCCGGAGATGAGATTGGGCAGTAGCCAGGCAATCGTCGAGATGAACGGATTGAGCGCGATCATCATCGGATATTTCATCAGCAGGCGGAATTCCGAGAGCCCCTTTGCCCGTGCCGTCGTCACGTAAGGCTTCGGCAGCTCGTCGAGCATGTTTGCGCGCATGACGCGGATGAGGCTCGCCGTCGAGGAGACGGCAAGGATGACGACGGGAAGCCAGAGATGCGAGAAGAGATCGCCCATCTTGGCAAAGCTCCAGGGCGCATTCTCATATTGTGGCGAAAACAATCCACCGACGTCCTGGCCGAATTCGACCGCTGCGATATACATCAGCACCAGCGCCAGGAGGAAGGACGGAACGGCCAGACCGAAGAAGGTGAAGGCGGTGAAGAAATAGTCGCCGATCGAGTATTTGCGCACCGCGGAAAAGACGCCGATCGGAAGAGCAATCGCCCAGGTGGCGATCAATGTCGAAAGAGCGAGAACCAGGGTCAGCGCCATGCGCTCCCAGATCAGATCCGACACCGGCTGCTGCCATTCGAAGGAAATGCCGAAATCGCCGCGCGAGAGGATGCCCCAGATCCATTTGAAATATTGGATGAGCATCGGGTCATCGAGTCCGAAGCGTTCACGCAATTGTGCCGCGGTGTTCTGATCGACGATCTCGTTGGAAGCCGCCAGCGTCGCAATATAGGTCGTGACGTAATCGCCCGGCGGCAGCTGGATCAGCACGAAAGCGAGGAAGCTGACGGCAAAGAGCGATGGAATCATCCACAGCAAACGTTTGGCGATAAAGACCAGCATGGGCGCCTCTTGCATTGAGTACCGCCCTCGGGGCTAACCGGCTCTCATCGCCGGCAAGGCATCGGAAGGCGAACCGAAGAAAGCGCCGTACCGTCGGTACGGCGCTCGATCAAAATCAGCTCGTGAAGGTGAACTGCTGCGGCATCGCAGGTCCCGGATTGGGCCAGGACCAGCTATCCGGCTGCTTCTCGGGAACATTGCGCAGATTATTGCGGATGATGCCGAAGCCGCCAACGGCGAGGCAAAGTCCGACGGTCTCGAATTCCTCCGCGGCGATGTCGAAGATCTGCTTCATGATCGCGCCGCGTTTGTCGAGATCGGCCGTCGAACGCGCTTCGTCGAACAGCTTCATGCGCTTCTTCTGGCTTTCCGGCGGCTCCTCGCCGCGCGCGCCGTTAGACGTATACCAGAGCGTCCACGGAATGGCGTAACGCGAACCCTGCGGATGGAAAGCGAAGAAATCGCGCGGGTCAAGCATCGGATCGAGACCACCCGGCCCCGGCCACACCTGCGCATCATGGGCATTATCGTCGCCGCGGGTATAATAGAGGGCCCGCTCGATCGTATTGACCTTCATGTCGATGCCGATCTGCGACCAATGCGTCTTGACCAGCTCCAGGGCATCGACGAGATCGGGATAAAGCGTCGGAATGACGTCGACCGAGAAGAACACCTTCTGACCGTCGGGCCGAACGCGAAAGCCGTCCGGCCCCTTCTTATAACCGGCCTGATCAAGCATCGCGCCTGCCTTTTCAGGATCATATTCGGTGAATTGGCGCGCATATTTCTCATGATACCACGGATGGGTCGGACGCGGCCCGGCCTGGTAGGGCTCGCTCTGCCCGAAATAGACGATATCGATAAGCTCCGGGCGATTGATGCCGATCGAGAGCGCCTGCCGGAATGACTTGTCCGCAAACATCTTGCGCATGGCAGGATCTTTGTGGGTGATGTTGAAGTAGATCTGGCACTGCTGCGAGGCCGAAGGCACGAGCGTCAGCAGGCGATAATCGCCCTTCTGCATGTTCTGGGAAAGCGTCGGCTTGTTGGCCAGCACGCTGATGTGACGTTCCTGAATATCGATCTTGCCCGAGATGACGCTCAGCATCAGCGATTCGACGTCCTGGGAAATGCCGAAATTGATCTCATCGATGTAGGGAAGCTGGTTGCCTGCCGTATCGACCTGCCAGAAATAGGGGTTCCGGGCCATGACGACGCGCGTGGCGCCGCCGACATAAGGCTCACTGACGACCCAGGGATCGAGGGTCGGCTTGTCGACATTGCCCCAGCGTGTCGGGATCTCGATGTCACCGCAGCGGCTGCGGAAGAGCTCCGTCCAGCTGGTGACGCCCGCCTTCTTCGCATCGGCCTCGATATTGGGATTGTATTTCGGCAGGAACTGGCTGCAGTAATGCTTCGGGAAGAGCGTCGGATGCTGGCCGAGCGGCGTGGCGAGATTTTCGAGGTAAAGCGCGTTCGCCGCCGCAAAGGTGAACTTCACCGTATAATCGTCCATCTTCTCGACGGTGACCGGCTTGCCGGCGACAGCAAGCTGCGCCGGTGTCGAGCTGTAGAGTTCGGTGTTCTTGACGCAGTCTTCGATCGCGAAAACGACGTCGTCGGCGGTAAAGGGATGACCGTCTGACCAGCGCACGCCTTCGATCAGATGGAAGGTGAATTGCGTTGCGTCGTCGCTGACTTCCCAGCGCTCGGCAAGGTTCGGCTGCACGGCGGTGAATTCCAGATTCCAGCGCACGAGGCTCTGGTTGCCGACCATGCGCAGGATGCCGTTATGGTCGGATGAACCGCGCAGGCCGCGGCGCAACGTGCCGCCATAGGTGCCGACCTTCTCGAACGGCGTTACCACCATCGGCTTCTTCGGCAGGCGCTCGGCCAGCGGCGGCAATTTGCCGTCCTTGACCAGTTGCGCCAGCGCAGGCGCTTCGCCGCCGGCGGCGAAGGCGCGACCGGCGATGGACAGTGCTGCAGCACCAGCCATGCCGCCGAGAACGGCGCGGCGGGTGACACCGCGAGACAGAATTTCATTGGGCATCGATTCCTCCCCTTTTATGCCGGCACAGGCTTGTCCCGGCTGGTGCGGCGGGCTCCCGACCTGCCGTTTTGCGCCCTCCTCGGCGCTGGAACGAAACCATAGACACGTTCCCAAATGATTACAAGAGTTGACAGATAATTACAGATTCTATAGCACATGCCGTATCAGACACAACGCCAAGCCGTTGGCAATCCTGCGTTGGATAGAGAAAGAAGACAGATCTGTCAGAAGCTGTATACAGGCCGCATCGCGGCCGGTGACGGCGCGGCGCCATCCCGGCGCATGGTCGAGAAGGCATATCCGGCTTCTGCTCGCCGGGCGAAGAGCCGACGGGGCGAATTTGCCACTTGGCGGGGGAGAAAAGAGCGATAATGACGTTTGCACTTGATGCCGTTTCGAACCGGGGCGCAACGCGCTTCAGCGACATCATCTACGAGAAGATCGTGGGGATGATCGCGGACGGCAATTTCCCTGTCAACGAGCGGCTGCCGTCGGAGACCAGGCTTGCAGCCGATTTCGGCGCATCGAGACCCGTCGTGCGCGAAGCGCTCGAACGCCTGAGAGCCGATGGCCTCGTCGTTTCCCGCAAGGGCTCTGGCTCCTATGTCCGGCAGCGGCCGGATTCGTCGATGCTGAAAATGGTCCCGGTCGGCTCGCTTGCCGATGTCCAGCGGTTCTTCGAATTCCGCGCCGGCCTCGAGGCCGAAGCTGCGGAGCTTGCCGCGCGAAACTGGCAGCCGGCCGACAAGGAGCGGATCACTGAGGCGCTTCTTGCAATCGAACAATGTTTGAGGAACGGCGAACTCGGCGCCGACGAAGACCAGGCCCTGCACGACGCGATCGCGATGGCGACGGGAAATCAGTTTCACATCACCGTGCGTGAATGGTTCAAGCCGCATTTCGCCATCGGCCATTCCGTAACGCGAAGCCTGAGCCTGAAACGGACTCCGGAGCAGATCCGCAGCGTTCAGGACGAGCATGCGGTCATCGTAGAGGCGATCTTCGCACGTCGGGAAATCGAAGCGCACGACGCGATGAAGAGACACATACTGAATGCGCGCGCCCGCATGTTCCAGGGGGTTTGAGCGACAATGGGAGGAAGGACGATGAGACGGATCGCCATAACGGGTGCCGCCGGACGTGTCGGGACGCTGTTGCGCCCGTTCCTCCGGCAGCATGCGGAGCATGTCCGCTTGATCGATATTCGCGAGCCTATGGACCTGGCCGGAAATGAAAGCTTCGTCCGCGCCGATCTGTCGAAGCTCGAAGAGGTAACGGCCGCTTTGCGCGGCGTCGACGGCGTCGTTCATCTCGCCGGCATCGCCAGCGGCGTCGATATAAACGCTATTTTGCAGGCTAATGTCCTCGGCACCTACAATCTCTATGAGGCCGCCCGGATCAACAAGGTCGAGAGGATGGTCTACGCTTCGAGTAACCATGCGACCGGCTTTTATCCCCGCGGCGAGGTCATTTCACCGCTCGATCCCATGCGACCGGACAGCCCCTACGGGCTTTCCAAATGCTGGGGCGAACTGGTGGCGGGACTCTATTACGATACGTCGGGCATTCGCTCCCTATCCATCCGCATCGGCAATGCCGGCACCTATCCCAACAGCGAACGCACGATCGCAATCTGGATCAGCGCCCGGGATCTGGCGCAATTGGTGCGGATCGGCCTCACCCATCCGCAGATCGCCGCGACCGTCGTTTATGGCGTTTCCGATACCGACACGAAATGGTGGGACAACGATCTGGCGACGCGGCTTGGCTACCAGCCGCAGGACCGGCCGCGTGATCACGCCCATATCGAGAACGGCGCGGAAGGGCGGGTCGCCCGCGCATTCCAGGGCGGCGGCTTCTGCGAATACAATCACGATGGCAGCATCCGCATGCGCGATGCCGAAGGCCTCGTCAAAGATCCGGAGACAGTCTCGTGACGGCACCCCGCATCGTTGAGCCGAAGATCCGTCCTGTCCTGCAGCAACCGCTGACGGTCGGTGAATCGCCGGTATGGGACGAGGAGACCGGCGCGCTCTGGCTCGTCGATATCCTGGCGCCGGCGCTCGTCCGGCTCTCGGCCGAAGGCAAAGCCGACCACTTCGACATGCCTTCCGCGATCGGCTGCCTCGGACTATGCCGCGACGGCAGGATCGTCGTCGGACTCCAGACGGGCGTGCATCTCTTCGATCCCGTCTCCCGCCAGCTTGAATTTTTGTGCGATCCCGTGGGACGAGAGATGATCGGCCGCCTCAACGACGGCAAGGTCGGGCCGGACGGCCGCTTCTGGGTCGGCTCGATCAGCGAGGCCAAGCCGCAGGTGAATGATGCGGCGCTCTTCAGTGTCGGCGCCGACGGCAGCACGCGGACCGTCGCAACGGGGCTGACGAGTTCCAACGGCCTTGCCTGGTCGCCGGACGGCCGGCGGATGTATCACTCCGACAGCCGGCAGTGTTTTCTGCAAGCCTTCGATTTCAATCCCGAGACGGGCGAACTCGGCGGGGGACGCCGCCTTCGCAGTTTCACCGAAGAACAAGGCCGGCCGGACGGAGCGACCACCGATCGCGACGGTTTCTACTGGAGCGCCGGCGTCTCCGCCGGCCGCCTGAACAGAATATCGGCCGACGGCGAAATCGTTGAAATCTACATTCTGCCGGTCGCAGCACCGACAATGCCGTGTTTCGGAGGCCCTGATCTCAGCACCCTCTACGTCACGAGCCTGTCGAGCGACCGCACCGGACGTCTCGAGGCGGGGACGGTCATTGCCTTCGATGTCGATGCGGAGGGGCTGCCGCCCTTCCGGTTCGGCTGACGATCACTGGAAGAAGAGCCAACGGGGGAGAAAAATGAGCATCGCGATCATGCGCAAGGCGCTTAGGGGCGTGTCGGGCGTTCCCGTCACGGCTTATGATGCCGGGGGCGAAGTCGAGCCCCGGATTACCGCGAAGGTCTATGCGCGGGTGGCCGCGGCCGGCATTCACAACATCGTCGCGGCCGGCAATACCGGAGAATTTTATGCCCTGACGCCGCAAGAGATCCGGATCGTCCACGAGGCGGCGGTATCGGGTGTGGATAGCCGGGCGCCGGTGACGGCGGCGATCGGCCGGTCGCTGCGCGAAGCGACCGGCATGGCCAGGGATGCGGCCGCGATCGGCGCCTCCGCAGTCATGTCGCATCAGCCGGTCGATCCCTTCGCGGCGCCGTCGGCCCAGATCGATTATTTCTGCAATCTCGCCGATGCATCCACTCTGCCGCTCGTCGCTTACGTCAGGGCCGAGGGTTTCAGCGTCGCCGAGATCGTCCGCCTCGCCAATCACGGCAATATTGCCGGCATCAAGTTCGCCACGACAGATCTGATGCTGCTGGCGAGGGCGATCCCCGCCGCCGATCCCAAAGGCGCGTTGTTCGTGTGCGGCCTGGCGGAGAGCTGGGCGCCGACATTCACCGCGGCCGGCGCGCGCGGCTTCACCTCGGGCCTCGTCAACGTCGCGCCGAAGCTGTCGCTCGCCGTCCATGAAGCGCTTGAGAAGGGCGACTTCGCCGCGGCGAGAGCAATCGTCAACAAGCTCGAACCCTTCGAGCGGATGCGCACCAAGTTCCGCAACGGCGCGAACGTCACCGTCGTCAAAGAGGCCGTCACCTATTCCGGCCTCGATGTCGGCCCGGTACGCGTGCCAGGATTGCCGCGGCTCGACGCGCAGGATCGCGACGAGCTGCATCGGCTGCTTCGAGGCTGGGAGACCGAGGGCGATATCCAAACGGACCGGCAGGACGTGAAGACGGCCGGCTAATTCAAAACATCATTCCCGCAAGCAACAGGATTGGGAGGTCTTGAGATGCTGAAACAGCTACTGACGACGATCGCAATGACAGGCGCGCTGATGGCGGCGCAGCCGAGGCTGGCGGCATCGCCGCCAGCATGCTGTTAATCGGGACGAATCTGACAGGTATCCGCACGCTCGATCCGGCTCAGAACAACGCCCGCACGGTGTCCGAGCTGATCTCGAACCTCCACGACAATCTCGTGGAGCTGTCGCCTGATGACCTCAAGACCCTGAAACCGATGCTGGCGACGAAAACCGTCCCTCGATGGTCCGCCAGCGCACGACCCATGACACCCCCAGTTTTATGTGAAGATGTGCCGGTCTCGCGAGACAACCAGAGTGACATTTGGCCGGCGCACAATGTATCAGTGCGAACATTACTGCGAAGCTGTCACCCGCTTCGATCAAAATTCCTATCCGGCGTATTTCTCAGCTCGAATACTCGAAAGGCGTCCTCCCCCGTGCCTGCGCTCGTTCTTCCCAGCCGCCCTTTATCGCTTACACCTGATGTGATCTCCACGCCGCGGGCTTACTTCTGGGCCACTCCCGTCATCGCGGCACTGGCGGTGTTTATGGTCACTTGGCAAGCGCCCGGCGTCATCAGGGATTTTCAGGTCAGCCAAAATCCGTTGACCCTTGAGAATGGTGACGTCCAAAATGGGAGATGCACGACACGCAAGGTCTTCTTTACGGACTGTGAGGCGCGCCTCGTCTACAGTTACGACGGACGCAACTACGACACGGAAGTCCAAGTGATGTTCGTCGATTTTCATACCGGCGATTATGAAACCGGCGTGGTGATCTCGGCCGACCATCCGGAATTGGCGACAATGAGCCTCGGTCTGGACAAGCTCTGGAACCGGATCATAACCCTCACCGTATTTGCCCTGTTTCTTGGCGGCATGAGCCTTGGAACACTGTTCCAGGCGTTGCGGATCTGGCGTGTTAAACGGCAGCTGCGCCAACCGGCGTTCTTGGATACCATACCGGTGGAAATTGCTGCGTTTGATCGCAAGCGCAACATTCTTTCCGTTACCTACAATGACAAGATCGCCAACGATCGGACTGGTCGATCAGCCTACACCCAGATGAAGGGAGGTCAGGAGCCTTTGATTGTGGGGGAGGCAAACGGCAAAGCCGTGGGCTTGGCGGTCCGGCATGGCAGGACAGCGCTGCCAGTGCTTCTGGATGATCGTCTGCAACGTATCGAGCTGACGGATGACGAGCGAAAGTTTGCGCTTGCGCCATTCGCACAGCACGGCGATGGACAGACTGTGCCGGTCTTGATCGGCAAGCGCGGGAAAACAATGTCGGTCGGCGCGCGGCTGCGGCTGTTTTTTGGCACCCTCCTCTTGATCCTCGCCGGCTTCATCGGTTTCTGGCTTTGGTACGTGACCAGTGCCAGCACACCTTTCCAGTCGCCGGGGATGGATATCAACAACC
Source organism: Rhizobium sp. NLR10b (assembly GCF_019685435.1). Classification (NCBI taxonomy): domain Bacteria; kingdom Pseudomonadati; phylum Pseudomonadota; class Alphaproteobacteria; order Hyphomicrobiales; family Rhizobiaceae; genus Rhizobium; species Rhizobium sp. NLR10b. The sequence continues at coordinate 42,997 of NZ_JABDWV010000014.1, forward strand.
TCATGCCGACGCCGTTGAACAAATGGGGATGCCTTCAATTGCGGAAACGGTTCGGTCAGGATCGCGCCCCGTTCGGATGCGTTGCGGACGACTATACAAGCTGGAAATACTGAAGGCGGTCAGATCTCCGCGTTTACGCTCAACTCGACGGAAGTGACGAAGCCGAGAAAAAACAGCGCGCCGTCGGGCTTGCGCCAGGGCACAGTCGCTCACCCTGTCACCCATGTGAAATTCAACGCAGGTGTTTCAAACGGATGGTTGACATCGGCCGCGTTAAGGCCGAAGCCGCACGCACTCGGCCGTGCATGCGCGGCCGTTTTTGCGAGGATATGAGGAATGAAGACGAAGGCGGCCGTCGCCAATGCCGGAAACCTGATCATGACGGGCGTCGTGCTGATGCTGCTCGGCGATCTGCTGTTTGCGTTGAACGATGCGATGGGCAAGTGGCTGGTGACGAGCTTTGCCGTCGGTCAGGTGTTGGTGATCCGTTCGGTCGGCGCTTTCATCCTGCTCGGGCCGATGATCCTGCGGCAGGGACCGATGGCGCTCTTCCGCGTCGAGCAGAAGGGCTTGCAGTTCATGCGGGTCGTCATGGCGACCGGCGATGTCGCACTGTTCTACGCCGCCGTCGCCTATCTGCCGCTCGCCGATGTCATGACCTTCTACATGGCCGGACCGATCTACATTGCGGCGCTCTCGCATTTCTTTCTCGGGGAAAAGATCGGCTGGCGCCGCTGGCTCGCCGTTCTGGTCGGTTTTGCCGGCGTCGTCATCGCGTTGCGTCCGTCGACGGCAATGCTGTCGCTTCCCTCCCTCTTCGGCCTCGCTGGCAGTTTGGCCTTTGCCCTATCGTTGGTGATGAGCCGCTATCTCCGCTCGACCAGCGACACCACGCTCGTGACATGGCAGACGGTTGCGGCGCTTGCCACCGGCATCGCACTCAGCATAGGCCACTGGCAGCCGGCAACACCCATCGACTGGTCAGGCATGCTGCTGCTCGGCATCGTCGCCACCTGCGCGCATCTGCTGATCACCCGCTCGCTGAAGCTCGCGCCAGCATCGCTGCTGGCGCCGCTGCAATATACGCTGCTGCTCTGGGCAATCGTGCTGGGCTATATCTTCTTCAACGATATTCCCGATATGCAGATCGTCGTCGGCGCCGCAATCATCGTCTTTGCCGGCCTGTTCATCTTCCACCGGAAGAACCTGAAGGAGACGGTGCCGGCGGAGGCCGTCCCCCCGGACGGCCATTGACGAACCGCATCGGCATTCAGGAATGCGTCTTGCCCGTAAGGATCTACTCTTGCTGGCGCTGCTCCGAATGGCACGGACATATCGCCCGGATATATTCGACTGTCGTTTGCTCGTAAGACTCTTGGCTTTGTCCGATGCGGACTGGACAAGCGTCCTCAGTTCAAGACAAATTGTTCGCCATCCCCTCGTCACGGGAGCCGCGTCTCCGGATAAATACGCCTTCTCGGCCCTCGTCACATGACTGGGACACCGAAATCATCGATTGACCTTCAACAAGGATAGGAAGGCGTCATGAGTTTCAACAACAGCCAAAGTGCGTCAAGATATTCAGGCCGCGGACGGCGGCAAGCGCCCCTGCTCGTTCGGATATTTTATCGGGCTGCAAAGGCTGTCTTCTGTCTAGCGTTTCTGCTGGCGACCATATGGGCCTCTCTCGCGCTATTCTATCGTCTGCCCGTTTCCGTGCTGGTCCGAGAGGTCGCAGCAGGAGTCCTCGCGTTGGTCGGTGTTGCCGCGGCAGTTTCCATAATCTGGAAGCCACGCCCCATGGTTGTCCTTCCGTTCGTCCTATGTTTTGCAGGCATCGCCGTTTGGTGGACCTCAATAAAGCCGCCAGTGACGGCCGACTGGGCGGGAGACGTCGCCAGGCAGGTGACAGGCACGGTCGACGGCAACATCCTCACGCTGACCAATGTCAGAAATTTCGCCTGGAAAACGGATGGCGGTTTTGTGGAGAAATGGGAGTCGCGCACCTACGACCTGAACAAGCTCAGGAGCCTCGATTTGTTCATGTCCTATTGGTCAGGGCCTGAGATGGCGCACATGATCCTGAGTTTCGGGTTCGATGACTACCAATACCTGGCATGGTCGATCGAGGTGCGGAGGACGGCCGGGGGTAAATTCTCTCCGATCGGCGACCTCTTCAAAAGCAATCCCCTCGTCATTATCGCGGCCACCGAAAGCGACGTCATTCTTGTCCGATCCAACATACGCGGCGAGGACGTTCAGCTTTTTCGCATGCGCGTTCCGCCGGCCAATGCCGCTCGGCTTCTCCTGCAATATGTGAGCGATGCGAACACGCTCGCCGAACACCCGCGCTTCTACAACTCGCTCACCACCAACTGCACCACGACTGCCGCTAAAATGATGCGGGCCGTCGGCGCTACATTTCCGTTTGATTGGCGGCTGATCGTGAACGGTTACCTTCCGGAATTCGCCTATGACCGGAAAGCGCTCGATATGAAGCTGCCTTTTGAGGAATTGAAAGCGGCGGCGCGTATCACCGCACGGGCAAAGGGTGCCGCCGCCTCCGAGGAATTTTCGAAAGAGATCCGCGAGGGTGTGCCTTCACCGGGCGATTGAACAGCGCATCGGCCTGAAACTCCGAATCGATGGCACGATGCCGCCCGAAATGGCTGACACATTCGCCGTCATGGCCTAATCCTCATCCCCGGGCGGCGGCTCCCAGCCGAAGACGCTGCGGCCGCCGAAATCGGCGGATTGGCGGAATTCGCCGGCGATGATCTCCTTGAGATCGGGACCCGTGACATAGCGTTCCATCTGCCGGGATTGATCGTCCAGGCGCTTCAGCGCCTGCAGTTCCTCCTCGCGCCCGAGCCTGCCCTTGCGCACCGCCGATTTCATCACGTCGATCGTTTCGTCATAGACCTTGAGCGGCACCGGGAAGGGATGTCGATCCTTGCCGCCGTGGGCGATGGAGAAGCGTGCCGGGTCAGAAAAACGGCAGGGCGCGCCGTGTATCACTTCCGCCACCATCGCCAGCGCCTTCACCGTGCGGGCGCCGACACCTGGAACGAGGAGCAACTCCTGAAAGTCCACCGGTCCGCGGTCCGCCGCAGCCGCCATATTTCCATGCAGGCGCCGCATGTGGACATCGCTCTCGCGGACATCATGATGAGTGGGCATGACCAAATGCGGCAGCATCGGCTGTTCGGCAGGTTCGAGCGCCGGCTCCTCCGCACGCATCAGCGCGGCCGCCTCACGGATGATCCTGTCGGGGCCGAGCGTTGCCAAGAGGTCGAGCTGACCACGCCGTGAGCGCTCGGCGCGTTTATCGGCGAGATTGACAATTTCGCCCTGACTTCTGCCTTCAATTGCCGCATGCGGCGAGTCGACGAAACTTTCGAGTCCTTCGGAGAGCCAGTGATAACGCCGGGCCTGCCGCCGGTCGCCATTCATGCCCTGCTGCACCACTACCCAATGACCGTCATCGGCGACGATGAAGCCGTGCAGATAGAGGTCGAAGCCGTCCTGCAGCGCGGCGCTGTCGACCTTGGCGATGAGCCGGCTCGTCGTCGCCAGCCCCTCCCCGTCGAGGCCGACGCGCTCGCCGATCGAGACCAGCTCTTGCGGGGTCTTGCGCGAATGCGCGCCTCGGCCGCCGCAGACATGCAGGCCGAGCTCGCCGGCGCGCGGCTTCAGCCCGCGCTTCAACGCACCGAGAACACTTGTCGTAATGCCGGAGGAATGCCAATCCATGCCCATGACCGCGCCGAAGGACTGGAACCAGAAAGGGTGGGCAAGCCGGCGCAGAAATTCGTCGCGGCCGTAGTGATGAACGATCGCCTCGGTGATCAGCGTTCCCAACCGGGTCATCCTGTCGCCGAGCCAATGCGGCACACGTCCCCCGTGAAGGGGAAGATCGGCGCTGCCTGCCCGCTGTGACATCTCGTTTCCTATATCCTCGCTGTTCGACCCGCTGTGCGGCGACGGCCGGGATCGGGAACCCGGTGAATTTCCAGGCGTTTGTTTTCAGTCAAAACGGCCGAGGCAAACATGACCGCATTCGAAACCATTTCCGATCAACCTTACCTGACCCGAACAAAAGCGCAACATCGGGGAGGCGAAAAAGAGGGGAGTGCGGCATTTCGGCTCCAGGGACGCGCGGAAAAAGCCGCCTTTCTAATCAACGGCAACAAATATTTTGCCGAAGTTTCAAGGGCGTTGCGGCAGGCCCGCCGCAATGTGTGGATCATCGGATGGGACTTCCATCCCAATATTCGATTGGAGCCCGAGAAGTCGGACGAAACCTTGGCGGACCTGCTGCACGCACTGGCGGCGGAAAATCCCGAACTCGAAATACGCATTCTTATTTGGGCGCTCGGGCCGATCTACTCGGACAAATCGATAGATCTACTTCGGAAGAAGAATTTCCCCAAGAATGCCAGGATCGATCTGCGTTTCGATCTTCAGGACGCGTTGCGCGGCTGTCATCATCAGAAACTCGTCTGCATCGACGACGCGGTCGCCTTCATCGGCGGTATAGACATGACGTCGCGGCGATGGGATACCAGGCGCCATCACGCCAAGGACAAGCTGCGGCGCGACCCCGACGGTGCCCCCTACGATCCGCTGCACGACGTGCAGGCGATGGTTACGGGCGATGCCGCCCGGCTGATCGGCGATATCGCCAGGCGGCGCTGGGAAAACGCCACCGGCGAAAAGCATCTGCCACTTGCCGGCAGCCTGTCCTTCGCCTGGCCAGACGATCTCTCGATATCGCTGCAAGACATCCCGGTCGGTTTCGCCCTCACGGAGCCGGAAACCACCTGGCGCACCGGTATCGGCGACGGCATCGCATCGACCCTGGAGATCATCGCCCGAGCGCGGCGTCAACTCTATATCGAGGCGCAATATCTCGCCTCCTTCCGCGTCGCCGACGCCATTGCCGCACGGTTGCAGGAGGAGGACGGGCCCGAGGTGGTCGTCATCTGCACGCGCAGTTCTCACGGGCTGATCGAAAAGCTCGTCATGGGCAGCAATCGCGACCGTGTCATCCGCCGCCTCAAACGCGCCGATCGCGCCAACCGCCTGCGGGTCTGTTACCCCGTCGTGCCCGGGCCGAAAGTGCCAGGGCCTGAGGCGCCCGGGCAGTCGGCGCAGGCAGACAGCGAGGTCGAGGTGCTCATCCATTCGAAATTGATAATCGCCGACGACGAACTGGTCCGCATCGGCTCTTCCAATCTCAACAATCGCTCGGAAGGGCTTGATTCAGAATGCGATCTGCTGTTCGAGGCTGAAACCGGCGAGCATCGCCGCGCGATCGCGGAGCTGTACAATCGGCTTCTCGCGGAATATCTCGGAGCCGCTCCCGAGGCTTTCGCGGCTGCCTACGCGCAACGCGGTTCGATGATCGAGGCGATAGACGCGCTGAACCAGGGGGCTCGCGGCCTCAGGGAATTTGCCGTCGAACTGTCAGGCAAAGTCTCGCCGATCACAGGTACGGCGATCGTCGACCCCAGCCGGCCCTTTCTGCTCCTACACCGACTGGGCCTCGGCGCGCTCCTCCGCCTGTTCGCCCGCACTGCGTGACCGCCGGAAGATGAATTCGCTGACGAGGAGAAGTGTCGTGCCCAGCGTCAGCGGGATGAAGAAATAAGCGCAGCGGAAAGCGATCAGCGCGCCGATCGAGGCCTGCTGCGGCACGGCGTAGGAGACGGTCGCCTCCAGCACGCCGAGGCCGCCGGGGACATGGGTTGCCAGGATCGCCGAATTGGCGAGCACGTAAGCCGTGACGGAGCGGAAGAAGGCAACGTCGCCGAAGGTCGCGAGCATCTGGTGCAGGCAGGCGGACACCAGCATGAAGTTGATCGTCCCAACGCCTACCTGCGCCACCGCGATCGGAAAGCGCGGCAGTTGAAACGACCACCGCCACAGCCGCAGCTTGCCGCGGATGAAGAACGCCAACCCCGCGTAGACGGCCGGCACGGTCAGAGCCAGCAGCCCGAACACCCGGGTGCTTGCCGCATCGAGACGCAGCAGACGTGCCGCGTCAGCGGGATTGACGATCAGGGCAAGGCCGCCGAGCGTGATGAGGCCGAGCCCCACTGTGACACCGCAGAACAGGATGATCTTCGCCACGTCCTCCGTCGTCAGTCCCCAGCGGGAATAATAACGATAGCGGAAGGCGCCGCTACTCAGACCTGCAAAGCCAATATTGTGACCGAGCGAAAGGCTGATGAATGAGGCGAGCAAGACCCTCCGGTAAGACAGGGATTTGCCAAGGGAACGGATCGCCAGCAGGTCGAAACAGCTGAGGCATAGATACGATGCCGCCGCGAAGAGCAACGCGGTGGCGAAGGTCGCAAACGGTATGCCGCGGACCGATTGGACGATCTGCTCCAGGCTGTACTGGCGGAAAATCCGATAGAGAAGAAAGCCCGCGACGCAAAGGGCGGCAACGAGCAGTCCATTCCAGATTATGGTTTTCAGATTCATCGATTGTCCGTTTCCGAAGTGCGAGCCCCACGGCTCGATCATTTGGAACGATCAAAAGAGTTCTGTGTTCCCCTGGGGGAGAACGAGTCCCGTCTCTCGAGGGGAGATCAGCTTCAGCGGACCTATGCCGGATAGATCGATCAAACTCCTAACTTATAACGTTCACAGCTGCATCGGCAACGACCGGAAGCTCGACCCCGGGCGGATCGCTTCGGTCATCGCCGAGGCTGAAGCCGACATTGTCGCCCTGCAGGAGGTCGACGTCCTCAGGCGCAGGACCGGCGGCGTCGACCAGGCCCATGCAATCGCTTCCCTTCTAAAGATGCAGGCTCATTTTCACCCTGCGCTGTCGATTGCCGAGGAGCAATATGGCGATGCAATCATCACCGCGTTGCCAACCGGCGCGGTCAAGGCCGGTCCGCTGCCCTCCATCGGCGAAGCGAGGGGCGCATTGTCCGTCGAAATATTGCTCGGCGACAGGAAGTTGCTCGTGGTCAATACTCATCTCGGCCTTCGAGGGCGCGAGCGCATTCGGCAGATGACGACGCTCTTGAATTCCGGCTGGCTGCGCGGTCCGTCGGACGAACCGGTTCCAAGCATTCTCTGCGGCGATTTCAACGCCATTCCGTCATCGGCGACTTACCGGCTTGCCGCGCGCTCATTGACCGACGCCCAGCTCGCAGGCAGCGATGCGCCGAGAGCGACCTTCCCCTCCCGCTATCCGCTGATGCGTCTCGACCACATCTTCGTCACCGAAGACCTGGTCGTCCAACGGGCAATAGTGCTCCAAAGCCGGCTGACGAGGGTCGCCTCCGACCACCTCCCTCTTCTTGCAGAAATCAGTTTCGCCTGATCATTCGCCAGCGGCGGTGGAGTCTCCGGCAGAAAACGGCATTCAACGTTCACCCATAGCGACATTGAAACGAATATTTCACGAGTTAGGCGTTATGAAATATTCATTCCGCGATCCCATAGGTGTCGGGACGGAGACGGATAGAGTCGATTCGAGCGGATCGGGACCTTCACTCGAGATCGGCTGTTTCCTGCAGGGGTGGAGGGGTTTGATGCTGGGAAGGCTGTTATCGCGGGTTCGCATCCAGACGCAGGTGATGCTGTTCATCATTCCGTTCATCTTGAGCATCATGGCCGTGGGCGCGACGGGTTTTTATGCATCGAGTCTGCTTCAGGGGCGGATGGATATTTCCAACTCCGTCCTGCAATCCTTGAGCGGCTTTCGCAATCTGTCGGCGGCAATGGCCGAGTTCCTCGCCAATGCCACGCAGGAAAACCGGGAGGCCGTCAACGCCAGGCTTGCCGACCAGCGCAGCCTTCTGAAATCCGGCATCGAGCGGCTCAGCGCAGATCATAGTGGTCAGCAGGAACTGGAGCAGGTGCTCTCTTCCATTGACGGAATTGCAGCCCGCATGGATTTGCTGTGGCAGCTTCAGGAGAGCAGGGCAGCGCTGCTCACCGATCTTCAGAAAGCCCAGAGCGTCGTCGTATCGTCTCAGACAGATATTGTCGAAGGGACCAAGGCTCTCCAGCGTACCGCCGACCTGCAGGAAGATGAATCCCGCAACACCCTCGCCGACGCACAGCGTATTTCGGACTTCGCGTCCTTCGCCCAATTGCTGAACGACAAGGCCCAGGCCGCAGGCACGATTGCCAGGCCGGATATGGAGCAACTCGCCCGGCAGCAGCGCATCGTGGGAATGGCCCTTGGCGGCGAAGCGCCGGATGCCAAAAAGGCGATCGACGACGCCGTCGCTTCCCTGAAGCCGCTCGTCGAAACCTCTGGCCAGACCGATGAACGCGCAGCCGCGCTTAGCGATAAAACTGGCCAGATCGTCGGCAGCCTGCCCGAATTGCGGGTGGTCGCCACACGGCGGCTGAAGGCCGTGACCGACAAGGCGGCCGAGACAGCCAAAATGGTCGAGCGCGCCAAGACCAGTCAGAGAGATGGTCAGAAGCTGACGACCTCGGCTTACGTGATCCAGATCGTCCTGGCGAAGCTGGCGCTGGCCCCGACGGACGCCAATCTCCAGCGGCTTTCGCAGGAGATCACCGCCGTCAGAAAAGGTCTGGACATGCTGGTTTCCAATGCCGGCGGCGTTACACAATTCGACAATCTCAAACCGAAGCTTCTGCCGGCGCTGGACAAGATGCAGAAATCCGCTGCCGACCTCGTCCGCATCAGCGCGCAGCGCCAGGACGAATTCCGTGCCGCCGCCGCCGATGTGGATCGGATGTGGTCCCAGCTGACGGCTTTCGCCGAAATGCAGCGGCAGAACGCGGCCGACGAACGCGATGACGCCAACTCCATGTCGCTTGGAACAACGATCCTCGGCGTGGTGATCGCAATTCTCGCCGGCATCGGTCTGACTGTGACGCTTAAAGGGCCGATCAATCAGATCACCTCGGCAATGCGGCGACTGGCGGACGGCAGGCTGGAAACGTCGATCGTCGGCGAAAGCCGCGCCGATGAAATCGGCGACATGGCTCGTGCGCTTGGTGTCTTCAAGAACAATGCGATCGCCAAGGTCGAGATTGAGGAGCGCAGCGAGATCGAACGGACGAGGGCCGAGGAGGAAAGGCACCGTAATGATGAGGAGAAACGCGCTGTCGAGCAGCAGATCGATTTTGCTGTGACGGCACTGGCCGAGGGGCTCGGGCGCCTGGCGCGAGGCGACATCTCCCAGACGATCGCGACGCCGTTCTTCGGCCGGCTGGAGCAACTTCGTAACGATTTCAATTCGTCGCTGCTTCGTCTGCAGGAAACGATTGACCAGATTCGCACCAACACGCGGATGATCGAGGGCAATGCCGGTCAGATGGATCTGTCCGCCAGCAACCTCGCGAAGCGCACGGAACAGCAGGCCGTAGGGCTCGAAGAGATCGCCGCCGCCATCGAGGAGATTACAACGACGGTTCGCTCATCAGCGGCCTGCGCCGACGATGCCCGTGAGATTATCACGGATACCAAGAAGACCGCCGATTCTTCATCCGAGGTGGTAGCCAGCGCCATCGAGGCGATGAGCAAGATAGAGGCGGCTTCCAACGAGATCGTGCAGATCATCGGCGTTATCGATGACATCGCCTTTCAGACGAACCTGCTCGCGCTCAATGCCGGCATCGAAGCGGCCCGCGCCGGCGAGGCCGGCAAAGGTTTTGCGGTCGTGGCTCAGGAAGTCCGCGATCTCGCCCAGCGCTCAGCGGAGGCCGGCCAACGGATCCAGCAACTCATCGGACGTTCGCGAGCCGAGATCACCAACGGCGCGCGGGTCGTTCGCGAAACGAGTGAGGTCCTTGAAAGCATTTCCGCAAAAGTGGTCACCGCATCCGAGCAGATGGATGTCATCGCCCGCTCGAGCCGGGAGCAGTACAACGCGCTGCACGAGGTCAATTCTTCCGTCAACAGGATGGACCAGATGACGCAGCAGAATGCCGCCATGGTCGAGGAAACCAGCGCGGCGACGAAGGAACTTGCCGATGAGACCAGAACGCTCCTGCAGCTGATCGACCAGTTCCAGCTGGATCAAACGGAGGCACGCCGGGTTGCCGCTGCATAGAGCATGTCGCGCAAAAGTGTGCAGCGGTTTTGCAATAACGACATGCGTAAGCACAAGGACGCAAAGCGCGGCAGACGAATCCGAAAGATCGCGACGCGCTTTAGGCCCATCCCATCCTACCCTCGCGATGGTCACGACGCGCGGGTGCGTCAGTGATGGCTGTAGAGCGGCGGCGCCACCTCTTCGTCGGCCAGCTCCGGGTAGAGGTACCTGCGCGTGCGGGCGAGTGCCTCCGCCTCCCGGCGGTTCCGCTCCAGCAGCGCGGCAGTAACATCCTTGTACGGTTCGCCCTCCGATAGGGCGACGCGGACAGTTCCGCCCTGCGAGAGGAAGTCGCAGAACGACCGTACCGAGCGAAGACGCGTGGTAATCTCGACGTAGCGATCGTCATGTCCAGCCATGTTCGCCTCCGTTTAAAGCGGTAGGATGTTACGAACACTTCGGCGAGATGATGGCGTCCCTTCATGATTAAGGAACCGGCGCGCGATCTCACGCAGAACCATCTGTGCCTGCCACATCACCGCCGAGCGAGCTTTCTGTTCATCGCCGCGACGGCCAGGGGGAGCGCCGTTGTCGCCACAGTTCCCCAAGGCAGGCGCTTCAAACCCCTGGTGATGACGAAGGCACCCGCCATCGCGCCGGCGAGCTTCAGCCAGGGCTGATCGCCAAGCTGGGCATGGGCGCTGGAATCAGCCCACCGGAGGTTTTCGGTGACAACGGTCGCGGCCTGGCGTCTGATTCCATGAAGACGAGCCTGCAGAATTTCGAGTTCCCACCTCAATTCCTGCAGCCGGCTTTCCAGGATGTGTTCCCCGGAGGTCCGCACCGGTTCTCCCACGTGATCTTCGGTCGGAGCGGACACATCTCTGCCCAATGTGGCAAAGTAGGCGCGGTATTCGGCCTCGCTCGCGAAGCCCTCACGCCGAATGAGATCCGGATTGATGGCTGGTTCCTCTCCATTCGGCATTGAAGCGGCGGCATCGCCTCGGTTATTTTCGGCGCCGAAGGCGGCGGCCTGATCCTTGAACATGTTGCGTCTCCCATTGGTTCCTTTCGGCAGAACGCTCGATGGCTCTAAATGATCCGCGCGCCGATGAGGCTGGCAGCCACCCATATCGCGGACGTCACCGGCACGATGCGCTGAAGCGCTCAGGGCGAAACGCCGCCAGCAGCGGATGGCGGCGGCCCGTGGCGATCTCATCCGCCAACAGCTCGCCGGCAATCAGGCCAAGGGTGGCGCCGCTATGACTAAAGGCGACGAAGTAACCCGGGATCGAGGACAGCTCGCCGAAAACAGGCTCGCCATCGCCAGGAATAGGTTTCGGACCGACCCCATAATCTTCGATCTCAAGGACCGGATTGCCTTCGAGGACTTTCGACGCTTCCCGCAGCAGTCCCTGCAGCGTCGATTGCCTGACATTGTAGCTGCCGTCGGGGTTGACGCCTACCTCTTCCTCCGACCAGGCGGAATCGAGTGCGAAGCCCCCATTGGACATCGGTCGAATGGCAACACGCGGCGTGTTGAGCACGGCCTTCAGCGGGTGGCGGATCGGCTTTGTCCTGACGAGAAGGGCGACAGGCGTTGCATCCTCGATCTGTTGGCCGGCCTCCGCAACGATTGCGGGAACCTCGCTGCCTGCAGCGAGCAGCACGGCGTCGGCGTCGTGGCGCGTGCCGTCCGGTGTGACCACGCAGCTGGCACGCCCGTTGCTGACATCGACCGCCGCGCGTCCGGCATCCGTGATGATCTCGCCGCCCAGCGCTTGGAATTCTTCCGAAAGCCTACCAATCAGGGATGGAAGATCGACCCACCCCTCCCCCGGATTGAAGATAGCGCCTTGCGGCGTCACAGCGCTTGGGTCGACGCCGGGCGTTACCGCAGCGATCTTCTCCGGGGTGAGCCATTGTGCGTGATAGCCGAGGTCACGTTCATAGTCGAAGACTTCGGCGATCTCGTTGCTCGCGTCGTCCGCGTCCCAGGTCAGGCCGCCGTCGAAGCGCAACCACGGCGCATCGGGATATCGAGCAGCCAGCGTACGATAGCGGTCAATGCCTGCCAGACGCAGCCGGTGATAGGCATCGGAGCGCTTTCGCGCCGAGTTCAGCCAGGCGAGCGACCGGCCGGAAGCCCCGTTGGCAAGGGGGCCGTCATTGATGAGCATGGTATCAACCCCGAGCCGGGCCAGATGGAGCGCGGTCGAGACGCCGAAAATCCCGCCGCCGATGACAACGACCTTCGAAGGTTTGGTGGAAGCATTCATGTCGGGTACCCTGTTCCTGCTCTTGCTTGATCGAACCGAATTTGCACGCCTTACGGCTGGCGCCTCAGAGAACTTCCGCAAGGAAGCGCTTCAGCCGTTCGCTTCGCGGATTGTCAAAGATCTGCTGCGGCGAGCCGGCTTCGACGATACGGCCCTCATCCATGAAGACCACCTGGTCGGCGACGCGGCGGGCAAACCCCATCTCATGCGTCACGACTGCCATCGTCATGCCCTGACGACCGAGCCTCGCCATCAGGTCGAGCACGCCCTTCACCAATTCAGGGTCAAGCGCGCTCGTCACCTCGTCAAACAGGATGATCTCCGGATCCATGGCCAATGCCCGCGCGATCGCGACGCGCTGCTGCTGCCCGCCGGAGAGGCCTGCCGGCCGGTGATCCCGGCGCGCGGCAAGACCGACATCGGCCAGGCGCGCCTCGGCGACGCGCCGCGCCTCCTGCCTCGGCATCTTCTTGATCTTCGTCAGTGCAAGCATGACGTTTTCGAAAGCGGTGTGGTCGGGAAAGAGGTTGAAGTGCTGGAACACCATGCCGACCCGACGACGGAGCTTTTCCGGCTTCATGGCCAGGATGCTTTCGCCGTCGAGCCGTATGTCGCCACCCTTCGGTTCGACGAGCCTGTTCATGCAACGCAGCAGCGTCGATTTTCCCGAGCCGGAAGGGCCGATGATGCAAGTGACGGTTCCGGCGGCGATATCGAGATCGACACCCTTGAGTACCTCGAGCTCTCCGTAAGCCATACTCACATCTCGGATTTCAAGCGTCCCGCCCTTGAAATGCTGATTATCGCAGCTCGCGACGCCGGTGATGGAGTGGGGGCCCACCGCCGCCGCAAGCTCGGTCACCTCGACCAATCCACTCCCGGGACCGGGACCCCGCCCCTGTTTTCCCAATCGCAGCCTCGCATCGATGTAATTGACGAAGTGGGTCAGCGGCACGGTGATCACGAGGTAGAAAACACCTGCCAGGAGCAGTGGCGACAGGTTGCCGGTTACGACCGCGTGGTCTTGCCCGACGCGGAAAATCTCCCGCTCTGAGGCGAGCAATCCGAGGAAATAAACAAGGCTCGAATCCTTGACGTTGCCGATGAACTGATTGACCAGCGCCGGCAGCACGCGCCGCACACCCTGCGGAATGACGATCAGGCGCATGCCTTGCCCATAGCTCATGCTGAGCGCCCGGCAGGCTTCCATCTGGCCGCGCTCGACGCTTTGGATGCCCGATCGAAAAATTTCGCCGATGTAGGCGCCGGCAATCAGGCTGAGCGCCAGTATTCCGAGCGGGAATGGCGACGGGCCGAAGATATCCCGTCCGATCCGGGCAAAGCCCTGGCCGATGATCAGGATCGTAACGATGGCCGGCAGCCCGCGAAAGATATCGGTATAGATGCGCGCCGGCAGCCGCAGCCAGCGAGACTGAGAGATGCCCATCACGGCAAGAACCATGCCGATGACGACGCCGAGCACGGTCGATGCCGCGGCAAGGATCAGAGTATTTTTCAGGCCGACACTGATCATGCTCGGCAGCACGTCCGCCATCGCGCTCCAATCGAGGAAGCTGCGGCGCAGATTGTCTATCCAGTTCATCGTGATCCCCGTGAGGCCTTGTCGGGCATGCAGCCGCCGAGACTAGGCCGTCCGCCTCGGCGGACGGCCTGGCGCCTCATTTCTTCGGCAGATATTGGTCCGGCATCGGTGAGCCGGGGAACCACTTCTCATAGAGCGTCTTCCAGGTGCCGTCCTGCATCGCGTCGTGAAGGGCACTGTTCAGCGCCGTGCGGAAGGCGTCGTTTCCCTTCCTGATCACGAAGCCCGCCGGCGCATCGAAGGATGGAATGTTGACGGCGACCTTCAGCGCAGGATAGCGTTCGCCATATTGTTTGGCCGCCTCGTAGTCGAGGAAATGCGCATCGATCGTGCCGTTGTTGAGCGCGGCGACGGCGGAATTGTTGTCAGGAAATTTAACGAGATCGGTCTCACCGAAATTCTTGGCGGCGTAGACTTCCTGCAAGGTTCCCTGCACGACACCAAGCCGCTTGCCCTTCAGCCCGGCCGCGTCCTTGATGGCACCGTCCGACGTCAGCACAGAGAGATAACCGGCGAGATAGCCGTCGGAGAAGTCGACGGTCTTCTTGCGGGCTTCGGTGGTTCCGATCGCGGCGACGGCAACGTCGAACCGCTCGTTCGCCACCGATGGCAGGAGGGCGGAAAATTCCTGGCCGGTGAATGTCACCTTGTCTTTCTGAAAGCCGAGCCTAGACACGACGTTGAGAAACAGTTCGATGTCGAAACCGGTGAACTGGCCGTCCGCGGTCGCAAACGTATAGGGCTTGGCATCGCCCATCGTGCCAACGCTGATAACGCCAGGCTCGATCAGATTGTAGGGATTGTCGGCCGCTGCTGCGAAACCCACTCCCATCGCCAGAAAGCAAGCCGTGAGGCCGGCTTGCAGAGGCGCAATGACTGCCGGAAGTGATTCAAAAAGTTTCATGTTCGTTCTCCGCTCCGGAAGGAATGCTCTTGTCGGCATTAGCTGTTTATCCGTTGCCGCCGTTTTGCGGCAACACTTTCTGCAAGGAAACCGGTCTCTATCTAAAAGAGACCGGTCTCACAGCCATTTTGATAACTGTCAATTGACCGCCCGTCAATAACTCTTGTAGTGCTGCGGCATGGAAAATTCCGCTGGTCCGAAACGTTCAGTTACTGTCGCCGACGTCGCGAAGGCGGCACGGGTGTCGAAAGCGACGGCCGCCCGCGTGCTCGGCGGCTACGGTGTCGTTAGCGGTAAGATAAAGGATCAGGTCCTGGCGGCGGCGGCCGCACTCGAATACCGGCCGAACGAACTTGCGCGCAGCATGAGCACCGGCCGGTCCGGCATCATCGGGATCGTCGTCGGCGATATCGAAAACGCCTTCTTCAGTCTGGCGGTACGCGGCATCAGCGATGCGGCTCGGCTCGCCGGCTTCAACGTGATCATTTCCAATTCGGGCGAGAAGCTCGAAGCGGAGAAATCAGCCGTCGACCTCCTGATCGGCAAGCGTGTTGATGGCTTGATCGTGACGCCCGCTCGCTGCGACAGCGTCGACCATCTCCGGCACGTCGGCCGCGCCGGTATGCCGCTGGTCCTCTTCGACCGGAGCATCCCGGAACTCGATGTCGACGCCGTGACCGGCGATGATCGCGAGGCTGCCATCGCCGCCGCCCGGTTTATGGTCGAGGCAGGACATCGACATCTCGCTTACGTTTCGGCCATGGACGCCGAGGACGGCGGACCCACCGATGTCGCCCGCATATCGAATTCTGCCGTGCGTGAACGCGTGGAGGGCTTCGTGAGCGTCCTGACAGAGGCAGGCTTGCCCAACCCCCTTCACTATGTGCGGCTCGGCGCGACGGACCAACCGCAGACGGACGCCGTGATCAGACGCCTGCTCTCGGATTCATCACCGCCAACGGCAATCCTCGCATCAGACAGCCTGGTGGGGCTGCGCGTCTTCAAGTCGCTGCAATCACTCGGCCTCTCAATTCCCGACGACATCTCGATGATTTCCTTCCTGGATGCCGATTGGACAAGCGTTACCGTTCCCCCGATCACAGTCGTTGACCAGCGCGTATACGAGATGGGCAAACTCGCCGGCGAGCGGCTCGTCGCCCGCATCGAACAGATCCCCCTAGCCGTTGAACGGCTGCGGGTCAGCACGAGCCTCGTCATACGCAGCTCGGTCGCAAGGATTGGCCGGTGAGATGCGTCCTGAGCCGGATGTGAGCGACGTCCTAATCGAAAAGCTCACCATGGCCGATCTGCTCCCGCTTGCCCGGCACGTCGCTAATCACGGGATCTTCCGCAGGATCGGGATCTTTTTTATTGGCCTCGGTCAAAAACCGCGCCGCCTCAAGGAATGCGACCGAGATTTCTTCGGTTGCCCATCCGGCTTGATTGGCGGCTGCAATCAGCTCCTCCAAAGCGTCGCGCGCAGCAGCGCTCGCTTCTTCGAACCGCTGAGCGGGAGCCTCGGCTTTTGGCGGTGGAAAGGTCATCGGCGTTCCCTTCATGTCTGACTACCCAGGATGAACGCAGCTCCACTGAAATGGATGCACCACCAACACGATTTAGCGGTGGATGCTCGACTTTCTCGATCAGATGACCGTCCGCAAAAGAAACGGGGAACGCTCCAGCGGACGCTGGGCGAGGATCTTTAGCATCGCCGGACCCTGTATGCCGGTTGTCGTGCGCGAGCGGCCGTCGTGATAGACGACCGTCATAACATGACTGCGAATATCATAGCGTATCTGAGCGATCGTCCGGGTGTGAACCGGAAATACGAATTCGTCGGGCTCGGATATTTGCCCGGATGTTTCCAAAGTCATCGCGATGCCCCAACGATCACAGCGCCCCTGTTCCTCGTCCCCCGTTTCATGCATCCGGTGCCGGAAATCATAAGCGCTAAGCGGCCCAATCAAGCATATATTGCTTCCATGGTCGCGTGACATCGGCGTGACATGCAGTTACGCCTTAGAAAATTCCTTGGAAAACAGTAATTTATGGAAAACGACAGGGAGCCTGTGAAGTCACGCAATCAGTGCAATGTCGTCTGCAGCGCATGGACACGAGCGGCCTGCGGCCAGCGTTCGCTCCTGCGCGCGAGCGACCGGACGGCCTCCTCCACCGCAAGAACCGCGTCCCTCAGCAGCTCGATCTCATAATCGAGTTCATATCGCTCGCCCTCAGCAAGATCATGCCTGTCAAACAGCCGTCTCGCCGCTTCGATCAAGCGCTCCGCGCGCCGGACAATATCGAGAGCGCTTCGTATAAGGACGTCGAGCATGCATTTTCCCTCCTTGCCTGACAGAGAGTCGGGCAGAATCGGAATGCTGGCAATCCTAAAATCTTGTCAGATCCGCTCGCGCATCCTGTCGTAGAAATCCCTGAGATCTCGTAGGGCTGAGGACTCACGATGGCGTGGTGGGGAGAGCTGACGTGAGGCAAACGTCAACAAACCCGCGACAGCAGCCATGAGGGCAAACGTTGAGAGCGGATAATGCTTCACCAGAGCCTCGGTCTCGCGGACTGCGTTTCGGGCGCCGCCCTTCGCAGAACGCCCGGCACTGATGACCTGTTGCTGTAGCCTATCAACCTGTTGCCGCAGAGCGCCCAATTCAGTGCGCAAATCTTGCTCGGCCTGGCGGGGGACCCCGACAGAGGCGGTGTTGATATCGATGATCGCTTTCGGAACAGGCTCGCCGATCTTGGCTCCCTCGGTGTCGAGCGTCGTCCCAACATTGTTCTTACGGCGCGGCATGATCAGGTCTCCTTCCTAGTCGTCGTCGAGCGAAAAAACCGGTCGGTAGTGGCGCTGGGAAATCAGTAAGCTGCGGTCCGGCTGGATAATATAGATCTCCTCGACTTGCCGCCCCCATTGATCCGTGAAGCTGTGCGGGAACGATGAACCGACCGGCGATTTCGTCAGCTTTGTGCGCGGCTGCCCCTGATAGGTGATGCTGCCCGGAATAGGCTCAAGTCCCGCCGATGTGTAGCTGCCTGCGCTGGTGGTGCAACCCGTCAGCGCGATGGCCAGAACCAGCCCAAGCACAATGCTCCGCCTCATCGTATCCTCCGGCTGCTTCGGCATTCGCCTGTCGCACAAATAACAAGGCGAGGCAGACATTGTTCCAGTACTCGGTGGCGGCAGGCAGGAGTTCCTTTTTCGAACAGGAACAACCGTGCCATGGCGTAGTTCGACCGGCAAAGGAGATGCCATATGGACCATGAAGCACCGATCCGACCAAGGCTCCCGGCCAGGGCCCGCCATGCGTTTGTTCACCCGGGCCAGTACCGGACGTTCCAGGACAGCGGCAGGGGCCACCGTCCGAAAGACCATTCTGGATCATATCATGGCTGACGTCATCGAGGTCGATTTCCACCTGGTTTGGCAATATCCAGTTTTCATCCGCACCGCCGAGAGCGAGCAGCAGCGCATAGAAGGTCCGGACGCGGCACTCGACATCCTGAATCATCGCTGGACCAACGTTCGGGGCGGCGGTTATTTCGAAGCGAAGCGGCGCTGCGTCGATGCGCTTCGCCGACGCGGAAGCGCCGAACTGGCGCGCCAACGTTTCATCCAGGCCGCCATTGCCGCGGGTGTCCTTGCCTGAGGCAAAGGAGGCTCGGCACGCCGCTCGAAATAGCTGGTCCGTGCGCTAACGCACCGAAGAAACAAGCCGCTTGGTATCAAACAGGACGGGCATTATCTTGATTAAGTGAAGGCGACAAGCGGCAATCGTGGTGGGCGTTCATGGCGATTTTCTACAGACCGATACTACCGCAGGATTTCAGATGTCTTTCGAAGGCTGTCATGAGCTGGTATCGCCATTTCGGCGTCTCGGTGAGCGAACACGACAGCCAGATCCTGTGCAGCGCCGCCATTCAGCTCTTCAATGACGGCAAGACGGATGTCGACGACCTCGCAGCAGGATTGATCGAGATGTTTCCCGCCCCGGATCTGCTCAAGATCAACGCTCCGACCTCGCAGTCGATCCACTAACGTCTATTCTCCCTTTGCTGCGACGAGACCGGAGCTCCCGCACTGCCGGAGATCCCGCCATCGCGAACTGTGCCACCTAATCTGGGAACAGGGTGCGCTTTACCGCGTTTCCAACGTTCAAAAGGGAGCTGTACTATGGCCAAGACAAAGATTCCGAAGAGGATTGCAGGATACAAGGTACCTAAAGGCATCCGGAAGAATTCTATAGTGAAAACATTACTGGCGAGCTCGACAGGCCGCGATATCTTGGGAAAGGCGCTGATCGCCGGGGCCGGCGCTGCAGCGGCCGTGCTCGTGGAGGATAGCGACGACATTGCCGGCGCCGCAAAATCGGGTGGGCGCAAGGGCGCCAAGACCCTTGGGCTAGTCGGCCGAGCCTTTCACAGCGCAACCGATGCGGCCGTCGGCGTCGTGCGTGACGCCGCCAGTTCGGCGCTCCCGAAGAAAGTCCGGAAACAGGCCGAAGAAAACCCTCGGAAGGGCGTCGCCGTACATTAGATTCGACGCCGCCCCGAAAGCGTTCGAAGCGAAAGCTGGAATCTCTCTTGCGCAAACGCGCTAATAAAGGCGTCCTGTCTCAGGCCAAGGCGGCTGCAGCCGCCAAAGTGCTGGGCAAGCTTGTGCGCAAGCACCCTCTTATCGCCGCTGAACTGGCGCTGGCGGGAACGGCCAGAGGTATCGCGGTCGCGGCCGAGGAAGTGAAGCAGCGCATTCTGCCTCGTCATGATGTCGAGGAAATCGAAGACGACGGTTCGGGGAACAGCTGATCAAGGCGGTGATGAAATCGCATCCGCAGGCCACCAAGAAAGAGATCGTTCGAGCCGCCTTCCATGCTCTTATCGCCCATGCCGGCAGCGAGCCTGAAAAGGCCGGCATCCTCCAGGACTTCGCGATCACCCAGCGCTCCAACGAAGAAGAATGAACCTGCGGAGCCAAAGATACGGCACCCCAAGTATTGATGGCCCGTTGTAACGGACAGCTAAAGCTCGTCGCTGCGACGCTTTACGGCGTGTTTCACAGCCAGCAAATGTCGGCGCCGCTCGATCATGTAGTCAGCATAACCAACGCAGATGTAAAGCAATGTCGGGCCGGCGTAGATGATGAGGAGAGCCAGTGCAACAAGGATGAATGCGGTCGTCATGGTCTGTTTTCCGTCATGTTGATCATGTGAAGCGGTGGACCTGCGACGTTGGCCGATCAGGGTTCCGCCGCCAGGTCTGTCCCTCACTTCTCTCTTGCGTCGTGGGTGTGGTGGCGATCATGCTCGCCGCCGCCGCCGGAAACCTTGCTTCGCGTGCGTCTATCCGGCTCGGCTGCCGGCTTCGGTACCTCGAGCGGCGCCTTGGCGTTTTCGTGGGATGCGCCTGGGCCGCCCTGGCGGATAGTTGACGGGCTCTTCTGCGAGGTAGACATCGATGCCTCCTACCTGTCCTGCTGGTAACCCTGATGGGTAGTGTTGACTTTGGTGTTTCCTTGTTGACCCTTCTTCTCAGGGTTTTCGTTGCCGCTTGCGGTATCCTCCGCCTCGGTCCGCGCCGGCTTGCCGGCTCCCTTGTTGCTGACGTTTTTGGCGGGAATGGGGGGCAATCTGCTGCTCATCACCTTTTCCTCACTTAGGATTCCGATTGGAGCTGTGATCCGCGTATTGCTCAGTTTGGATCGTCTTGCCGTCGAGGCCGCGCTCCTTGGAATGCTGCGTCTTGTCGCGGTTCGAGAGGACCATGTTTTCGGGAAGCTGTTCCCGGTCGAGATCGGTCATCGCGCCGCCGCCGTCGCCCTTTCCCTTCGTGCCAGCACCAATATGTTTCCGGTCGGCATGTGCCATGATTTTCTCCTTCGGTTTATCGAGTCAAACACTCCAGGCCCGCCGAGGTTCCGGGCTCGAATTCAAATCGCCTGCCCGCGTCGAGCTGGTAAGGTGACGCATCCTATGACTTGTCCAGATGCCGGTGCAGTTCGTCCTTGGGAATGAAAATGTCGGTGCTGCCCGGCTCGTGATCAGGATGCGATACCTTCACATCGAGATCGTCAGGAAGCGACAATGCCTGCTTGGCGTTCATGATGCCCAACGGCACCCGGCCTTCCTCGGTCTCTACCGCGACCTCGACAAGTGGTTTTCTGGCTTTCATCTCGGCGATCCTTATCCCTGTCTATTCGAAATCCGCCTGCTCCCTGATCGTTCCCTCGCCGCGTGAATTCGTGGCCTTTCTTCCCGCATCGCCGCCGTAATGCGATGCAGCAGCGGGTTCGACGCCAGCCCCTCCAGCGAAACCGACAGCTTCGGTTTCCAGTTGGGGTAGCTGTCGCTCGTGCCGGGGATGTTGGTGGGGCTTTTCTCGTCGGTCAGGTCGGCAACCCGAACCGCGACGAGAAGCGACGGAGTACGGGCGATGAAGCGGTAGGCGCTGACGGTCAATTCCCTCAAGGTCTCCCGGCTCGCCCTTGCGTTGAGACGGGCCGGCACGTCGATGCCGGCAGCGCGGAGCGCCGTCTTCAGATTTCGTCGCTCGCGTCGGCGGTGCTGAAGATGTTTTGCCGTGAGATCGGGCGGCACGATACCATGGTCGCGGCGATCCTGGATGTCGGCGCTGCGCCACCAACCGGCAAGCGTCTGATGGTCGTGCGTCGAAATGCAGGCCAGGCCGAAAACGGGATAGGCATCCGGCGGCTTGAAGCCTTTCCCGTCTTGTTCATAGGAGAGAATGCGATACGAAAGGATCTGCGCCGCCGCGAGCTCGTCAGGCAAATCCGGCGGTATCACTCCCAGCGCTTCACCGATGACGAGGCATCGATGCTCAGCGGAGGTCTCGGCCAGGATCTGTAGAAGCCGATGCTGGGGGTAGCGGACATAGGCGCCGCCATCCGGCCTGCTGCCGAGCGGCACCAGAAAGAGGCGTCGGAGCGCCGGGGCGTGATCGATCCGGATCGCACCGGCATAGCGCATGGCGGCGCTTACCATGCGCCGGTAAGGAGAATTGTCTCCCGCAGCGATCGCGGACGGCAGATATCCGGCGAGATGCCAGTCCTGCCCCTCTACCGCGAATGGATCGGGAGGGCTGCCGATGGTCGCCTTCGAGATATAGACATCCGGCTCGCTCCACATCGCCGATCCGTCGACCGCCTCGCCCACGGCAAGATCGAGATAAAGCCCGATCCGCAGGCCGGCTTCGCGCGCCCGCTCCGCCGCCTGCAGCAACTGCCGGTGGGCGAGCCACTGCAACCACATATGAAAACGGACCTCCTCCGCATGCTCACGTGCGAATTCGGCGACGGCGGCGCTGTCGAAGCGCCGGAAATCGGCCGGCCATCCCTGCCAACCGGCGCCCCTCCCACGCTCCACCATGGAAAGCGAAAGGCATTCGAAAAGCGCGTGTCGCCGCAAGCTGTCGCCGCCCTGCGCGACGAAGACATCGAAATCGACGGGATTGTAGGTTTCATCGGCGGCATCCGCTTGCAGCCAGGCGCGCCAGCGATCCCGCAGAATTCCAAGCTTGACCCTCGCAACTCCGGCATAATCGACGAGGTCGCTTCCGCGAAGTCCCTCCAATTGCCGTTCGAGTTCGGCACTACTGACAAAACCCGGCAATCGGTCGACCGCGATATAGAGCGGGTTGAGATGCTGACGGCTTGAAGGTTCATAGGGGCTGCAGCGATCGGGATCGGCAAGAAATGGTGCGTGAAGCGGATTGAGGCCGATGAAATCGGCGCCAAGCTTTCCCGCCAGGTCGGCCACATCGGACAGATCCTCGAAATCTCCGATGCCCCAGTTGCGCACCGAACGGAGTTCGTAAAGCTGCAGGCTGATACCCCAGACCCGCGTCTTGAGCAGGAAATCCGGCAGAAATGATTTGGGGATCGCCTCATCCGCCGGCCCCGACTGCCGCTGCCGTCGCAGTGGATAGATCTCGGGATGGGTGTTTCCCGATAGCTCGACTCCCAAAGCCGAGAGTATCTTGCGTTTGGTGTCGGCGGAAATTGCCACCTCGTGATCCTCGGGACTGGGCCTGGTTGGGCTGATCCCGTATCGACGGGCGAGCTTGTCGAGCTCGGCAGATTTCATCGTCCGATCGCCTTCATGCCAAGCCCTCACCTTTCGAAATGCTCCAGATCACCGTCCAGGGCGCCAGTTTGCCTCCCTCGCTGCCGCCGAGGCGGAAGATCATCTCGCCTTCGTTGCGCTGCTGGAGAAGCGGCGCCGCTTCGCTGCCGAGATTGGCATCCAGATGAAGCCGCCGATCGCCGGCCAGGGCCCAATCCACCGCAAGCGTTGAACTCGAACGATAGGCCGCGTTTCCACCGCCGGCACCTTTCAGCAGAGGTACGATCCGTTGACGTCGGAGGTCGAGAAGCGTCCTATAGAATTCAAGCATTTCTGATGAGACACTTTTCGACCAGTCGAGCTTGGCGGCCGCAAAGGTCGACGGCGCCGTCGGGTCAAGAAGCTCGTCAGCGTCGAAACCCGGCAGGCGCGAAAGCTCCTCGCGCCTGCCCTTCCTGACCTTCTCGTTCAGATACTCGTCGAAATCGCAAAAAAACGGAAAAGGCTCTCGCGCACCCCATTCCTCACCCATGAACAGCATCGGTATCTCAGGCGCCAGCAGGTAGATCGATGTGACGGCCTTGACGGCATCGGTCGGGCTCGAAGCCATGATCCGGTCCCCCAGCGCCCGATTGCCGATCTGGTCGTGATTCTGGATAAAGGACACGAAGGCGGTGGGCGGCAGGTGGCCGCTCGGCCTGCCTCGGCTTCCTCCACGATACGGCATGTGCTCGCCCTGGAACACGAATCCTTCCGTCAGCGCCCGACCGAGCTTGCCGGTGTCGCCGGCATAATCGGCATAGTAGCCGAAGGTTTCACCCGTGGCAGCAACATGCAGAACATGGTGGATATCGTCGTTCCATTGGGCCGTGAACAACCTCGCCTCGCCGTCTGCGTCACGTTCCAAAAGGTCGCTGTCATTCTCCTCGTTTTCCACGATCAGATGAACATGCCGGTCACCGGCCGCAGCCCTGACGCGGCGGGCCAGCGCGTGAAGAAGATGCTCAGAACTGTCGTCCTTGATGGCGTGGACGGCGTCGAAGCGAAAACCGTCGAGCCTGAACTCGCTGATCCAATAGATGGCGTTCTCGATGATGAATTCGCGGATCATCTCAGAGCCGTCGCCGTCGTAATTGATGCCGTGGCCCCAGGGCGTCTTGTGATGATCGGTAAAGAGCGGCGCGTAGGAGGGGATATAGTTCCCGTCGGGTCCGAAGTGGTTGTAGACTGCGTCCAGGAAGACAGAAATGCCACGTTCGTGCGCCGCATCCACCAGCGCCATAAGATCTTCCGGCCGGCCGTAACTGCTGTCGGGCGCGTAGGGAAGCACGCCGTCATAGCCCCAGTTGTAGCGACCCGGGAAGTCGCTGAGCGGCATGATCTGCAGCGCCATGACGCCCAGCTGCCGCAGATGGTCGAGACGCTCGATCGCGGCCTTGAAAGTCCCCTCTGGTGTGAAGCAGCCGACGTGCAGTTCGTAGATGACCATCTCCTCCCAGGGCCGGCCGGTCCATTCGCGCGTGCTCCAGCGATATGCAGCAAGGTCGACCACTTCGCTCGGACCATGCACATCCTGCGGTTGGAAGCGCGAGGCAGGATCGGGAATTTCGAGTCCATCCGGCAGGATAAAGCGATACTGCGTACCAGGGCCGGCATCCGCGACCGTGCACCGATGCCAGCCGTCTTCAGCCGCTTGCATCGGACGCGGATCGGTGCTTTCGATTTTCAATGAAACGCTTTCATGCAGGGGAGCCCACAGGCGAAACAGGACGCCATCTTCGGTGAACGCGGGGCCGAACATCGTTTTGGTCAAAGGAAAGCCTTCGGTGACGTGAGATGGGTTTGAGTAACTTTTGTCAGGGCAAAAAGTTTCGCCTGGGGTGGAGCGCAGCAAGCGAGCGAGACCTGATCAGCGGGCGGCGCAAGTCCGAATTTAGCCGCGACGTCATCTCGTTGATCGTGAAGGATTCACGCGGACGAAAGACTAGCTTTTCGTATTCCGTTTGCAACGCGGTTGTGATTCAACCATGCGGGGTAAAGGCCGCGATTTCAGCGCCAAACCAGTCCCAAATATGATATGCGCGTTATGTCGCGGATTAATCGAGTGTGGATGCAAAGATGACAGCAGCGCCTCACGCCTTCAGCTTTGTATCAATTTTGCTTGCAGTCTGGCTGTATACGCCTGCACTACCAGAGAGCTTTTCTATAAAGTCGCTCGATTCCGTCGCTACTAGCTGTCCAGGTTTTGGAAAAACTTCATCAGACGCGTCGCTCGTCAGGCAATGCGATGGAAACAAACGGACGTTGATGATTGCCAAGAGCTTAAATTTTGACGGCGCTTCGTATATTAGAAATCCAGACATCTACGCAAAGGAAATATTGCTGGACGTTGGTAAAACTATAAATGAAGAATTAAACATCAAAAATCGACACTTAATATTCTGCAATCCGTCTATAGATACTCTCGGAAGATGCAAAACAGTCTATCTCCTGGGCGGCGCCAGGAGTTTTGAGGAGGCAGCTTTGGCCATCAATCCAAAGGACAGTAAAATTGACAGCTTTTCGTATTTTCTGATCCTCTCCTGGGAGCGAGGCAATGGAACTGATCCTGCTCCAACCAGTCAAGCTCTCCCCAGCCGCCGCGCCTCGATCATCATGCCGCCGCGACCTTGTCCCTCAGCGCCTCGTCCATGGCCGCCTGGAGTTGCTCTTGCGTGAACGGCTTCGCCATCCTGAGCATGCGGCCGAGCCCCTGATCCTCGGCAAGCTCGACATAACCTGAAGCGAGGATCACGGGCAGGTTGGGGAAGGCTGAACGAAGGTGGCGCGCGAGCTCGGCGCCGGTCATCCCCGGCATGGCATGATCGGTGATGACGAGATCACACTCCTGTCCGCCGGCGAGGAATTCCAGGGCCTGGGTAGCGGAAGCCGCCTCCCGCGGCAGATGTCCGAGATCCTCCAGCATTGCCACGGTTCCGGCCCTGACGAGCGCGTCGTCGTCGACGACGAGGATGGCAAGCGATCGCGAGACCGGCTTCAAGGGTTCCGCGGCCGCAGGCACGACCGCCGGCTCCTCCTTGGCAATGCTCTGCGCAACGGGCAGCCAGAGCGAGACAGTTGTGCCCTTCCCTCTTGTGCTCGAAATCTGGATGGAACCGCCCGATTGCGCCGCCAGGCCGTGCACCATCGATAGGCCAAGACCAGTGCCTTTGCCGATTCCTTTCGTGGTGAAGAATGGCTCGGCGGCGCGCAGGACCGTCGCCTCGTCCATCCCTTCGCCGTCATCCGAGACCGATATCT
The DNA here is from genome assembly GCF_019685435.1 of Rhizobium sp. NLR10b. Classification (NCBI taxonomy): domain Bacteria; kingdom Pseudomonadati; phylum Pseudomonadota; class Alphaproteobacteria; order Hyphomicrobiales; family Rhizobiaceae; genus Rhizobium; species Rhizobium sp. NLR10b. The sequence continues at coordinate 69,213 of NZ_JABDWV010000014.1, forward strand.
TGATGTAGTTTCCGCCTGCAAGACCGGCGGGCCGGTCTTGCTCCGCCGCCGCGGCGACCGTCACCGCACCGCCACTTTCAAGCGCATCCCGCGCATTGACGAAGAGATTTAGCAGGGCCAGTTCCAACTGGTTGCTGTCCACCAGAAGCGGCTCCAGATCCGCCGGTATGCGCTTTCGGATCTCGACGCGCGGTCCAACCGCCTTTGCGAGCAGATCCTCGACGTTTTCGAACAGCCGGAGGAAGTCGACCGCCTGTGGCTTCAGCTCCTGTCGGCGGGCGAAGGCGAGCAGACGCTGGGTGAGCGCCGTACCGCGTTCGGCCGCCTGGATGGCGTTCGTCACCAGGCGTTCGCTGCGCTCATCGGCCGGAAGCCGCTTCTTGAGCAGACTGAGGCTGCCGAGCACCGCCATGAGAAGATTATTGAAATCGTGCGCCACGCCGCCTGTCAGGTGGCCGATCGTATCGAGCTTCTGCGCCTCGAACAGCTGCGCCAGCGCCTCCTCGCGTTCGCGCGTCCTTTGGTCGATGCGGTGTTCGAGTTCCTCGTTCAGCTGACGCAATTGCGCGGCCGAGGCCTCGAGCTCGGCGGTGCGCTGGTGCACCCTGGCCTCCAGTTCGGCATTCAGGCGCTCGAGTTCCCGTGTCTTCCGGTAGAGATCGGCAAAGACTCTGACCTTTGCCCTCAGCACCTCGGGCACGATCGGGACCGAGACATAGTCGACGGCGCCGACCGCGTAGCCGCGCAGCCGGTCAGGTTCGGCCAGCATCACGGCCGAGACGAAGATGATCGGCGTGTTCTGATAGCGCGGGTGCTGACGGATCATTCCGACGAGTTCGAAACCGTCCTGCTCGGGCATGCAGACGTCGACGAGGATCACGGCGATCTCGGTGCGCAACAGGTGCTCGAATGCTTCGCGCGCCGACTGCGCCTTGATCAGGTTTTCCTCGAGCTCTTCGAGAATCACCTCATAGCTCAGAAGCTTTGCAGGCTGATCGTCGACGAGGAGGATATTGACGGGGCTCATGACCGGATCCTCAGCGGTGCAGCCACATGCGCAGAGCCGACAGCAGCTGCTCTGTGTTGACGGGCTTCGCCAGGTAGTCCGAGGCGCCGGCTTCCAGGCATTTTTCCCGGTCGCCCTTCATCGCCTTGGCCGTCAGCGCCAGGATCGGCAGCCGCCGGAAGCGGGGCTCAGATCGGATCACCTGCATTGTTTCATAGCCATCCATCCCCGGCATCATGATGTCCATCAGCACGATCGCGACGGAAGGCTCATTGTTGATGACGTCGATCGCCTCGCTGCCCGTCGTCGCCGTCAGCACCTTCATGCCGCGACGTTCGAGAACGCTGCTCAGCGCGAAGATGTTGCGCGCATCGTCATCGACGAGCAGCACGGTCTCGCCCACCAGATCCTCGTCCGAGCTGTGCAGCTCCTGCAGCGTCGCTTGTTTTGCGGCCGGCAGGTCGGCGACGACGCGGTGCAGGAAGAGCGCAGTCTCGTCGAGCAGGCGCTCGGGCGACTCGACGCCCTTCACCACGACGCTGCGGGCCATGCTGTGCAGCATCGCGTCTTCGTCAGGCGAAAGCTCCCGGCCGGTGAAGACGACCACCGGGACTTCGGCGATCCCGTCGTCGTCGCGGATTTGCTCCAGCACTTCGAAGCCGGACATGTCAGGCAGCGTAAGGTCAAGCACGACGCAGTCGGCAGAGCCTTGCCGGAGAACGGCGAGCGCCTCCGAGCCGGAGCCGACGCTTGTTATGTCGATGTCGTCGTGCCCGAGAAGGGCGGTGACGCTCACGCGCTCGGCCTCGTTGTCTTCCACCAGCAGCAACTGCTTGCGGCGCGGCTCGGCATAGGCCTTCAGCCGCGACAGTGCCTTGCCGAGGCCTTCCGGGGTCGTCGGCTTGCTCATGAAGGCGAAGGCGCCGCGGGTCAACCCGTGCTGGCGGTCCTCGTCGAGGCTGATGATCTGCACCGGAATGTGTCGCGTCTGGGAATTCTGTTTGAGCTGGCTCAGCACCGTCCAGCCCAGCATATCAGGGAGGAAAATATCGAGCGAGATCGCCAACGGTCTGTATTCCTGGGCGAGAACAAGCGCGTCGCTGCCGCGCATCGCGACCAGCACCTTGAAACCGTTGTCGCGGGCGAGATCGACGAGGACGCGGGCATAATGCGCATCGTCTTCGACGACGAGCAGCACGGAGTCGCCGGGCTCGATCCGGTGACGGTCGTCCGCGACATGTTCGACCGGTTTGTCAGCCCGACGGGCAGCCGCCTCGGCGAACTCGACGACGTTCGCCGCTGCCGGAGTGGACTTCGGCGCCACCGCGCCGGCGCCGACATAGGTGAGCGGCAGGTAAAGCACGAAGGTGCTGCCGACGCCGGGCGTGCTGCGCAGCTGGATCTCGCCGCCGAGCAGGTTCGCCAGTTCGCGGCTGATCGCCAGGCCAAGTCCGGTGCCGCCATATTTGCGGCTGGTCGACGCATCCGCCTGCTGGAACGCCTCGAAGATGATTCGCTGCTTCTCCGGCGGTATGCCGATGCCGGTATCGACCACTTCGAAGGCAATGACCGAAGGCGCGTGCCGCAGAGAAGGATGCTCCGGTGACCAGCCGCTCGTCGCCGATGCGACGCGAAGCGTCACGCCGCCCTGCGCGGTGAACTTGAAGGCGTTCGAGAGCAGGTTCTTGAGGATCTGCTGCAGCCGCTTCGAGTCGGTGATGATGCTCTTTGTCACATCGGCGCCGACCTCGACCGCGAAGGAGAGGTTGCGGTTTTCCGCCTCGTGGCGGAACGGCCGCGCCATCACCTCCAGCAGGTTGCTGACGAAGATCTCCTCGGCATCGACCGAGACCGTGCCGGACTCGATCTTCGAGAGGTCGAGAATGTCGCTGATGAGGTTGAGCAGATCGGTGCCGGCGCCGTGGATCGTCTTTGCGAATTCGACCTGCTTGACCGACAGATTGCCGTCCGGGTTTTCTCCGAGCTGCTGGCCGAGGATGAGGATCGAATTCAAAGGTGTGCGCAGCTCATGCGACATGTTGGCGAGGAATTCGGATTTGTATTTGGAGGTGAGTGCAAGCTCCGTCGCCTTTTCCTCGAGCGCGCGTCTCGCCTGCTCGATTTCCTGGTTCTTCGCTTCGACTTCGACGTTGCGTTCCTCCAGCTGTTGCGCCTTCTGGCCGAGCTGTTCGTTGGTCTGCTGCAACTCGCGCTGCTGCGTCTGCAGTTCGGCGGCAAGCTGCTGCGACTGCTTGAGGAGTCCTTCGGTTTGCATCGTCGCTTCGATCGAGTTGAGAACGATGCCGATCGAGGTCGTCAGCTGGTCGAGGAAGGAAAGCTGCAGCTCGGTGAATTCACCGGCGGAGGCAAGCTCGATCACCGCCTTCACCTGCCCCTCGAAATGCACCGGCAGGACAATGGCGCTTCGCGGCAGCGTCGTGAACACGCCCGAACTGATGGGAACGACGTTGTCGGGAAGATCGGTGACGAGGATGCGGCGGGCATCGCTGGCGCATTGCCCGACGAGGCCCTGGCCGAAATCGAGCCGCGGCGGATGCGCCGCTTCGACGCCCTGCGCATAGACCGACAGCAGCGACAGAAACGCCTGCTCTTCGTCGGCATCCACCTGATAGATGACACCCTGATGCGCGCCAACCAGCGGCGCGAGCTCGGAGAGCATCATCTTGCCGACCAGCGTCAGGTCGCGCTGCCCCTGCAGCATGTTGGTGAAGCGCGCCAGGTTGGTCTTCAGCCAGTCCTGCTCGGTGTTGCGCTCCGTCGTCAGGCGCAGGTTGTCGATCATCGTGTTGATGTTGTCCTTGAGCTCGGCCACTTCGCCGCGTGCATCGACCTTGATCGAGCGCGTCAGGTCGCCCTTGGTGACGGCGGTGGCGACCTCGGCGATGGCGCGCACCTGGGTCGTGAGGTTCGCGGCAAGCAGGTTGACGTTACCGGTCAGGTCCTTCCACGTTCCCGCGGTACCGGGGACATTCGCCTGGCCGCCGAGGCGGCCCTCGACGCCGACTTCACGCGCCACCGTCGTCACCTGATCGGCGAAGGTCGCGAGCGTATTGGTCATGTTGTTGATGGTTTCGGCAAGCGCCGCCACCTCGCCCTTGGAGGCGACGGTGAGGTTCTGCTTGAGGTCGCCGTTGGCGACCGCCGTCACCACCTTGACGATGCCGCGCACCTGTTCGGTCAAGTTGGCTGCCATGACGTTGACGGTGTCGGTCAAATCCTTCCAGGTGCCGGCCACACCCGGCACCTGCGCCTGGCCGCCGAGCTTGCCTTCGGTGCCGACCTCGCGCGCCACGCGCGTCACTTCGCCGGCAAAGGCGTTGAGCTGGTCCACCATCGTGTTGATAGTGTTCTTCAGTTCGAGGATTTCGCCCTTCACGTCGACGGTGATCTTGCGCGACAGGTCGCCGCGCGCCACTGCGGTCGTGACTTCGGCGATGTTGCGCACCTGGGTCGTCAGGTTGGCGGCGAGCAGGTTGACGTTATCGGTCAGGTCCTTCCAGGTGCCGGCCACGCCGGGAACGACGGCCTGGCCGCCGAGCCGGCCGTCGGTGCCGACTTCGCGGGCGACGCGCGTCACTTCGCCGGCGAAGGAGCGAAGCTGGTCGACCATGGTGTTCAAGGTATCCTTGAGGAGCAGGATTTCGCCGCGCACGTCGACGGTAATCTTGCGCGACAGGTCGCCATTGGCGATCGCGGTCGCCACCTCGGCGATGTTGCGCACCTGCGCCGTCAGGTTGCCGGCCATGGAGTTGACGCTGTCCGTCAGGTCCTTCCAGGTGCCGGCGACGCCGGAGACCTGCGCCTGGCCGCCGAGTTTGCCTTCGGTGCCGACTTCGCGGGCGACGCGGGTCACTTCGCCGGCGAAAGCGTTGAGCTGGTCCACCATCGTATTGATGGTGTTCTTGAGTTCGAGGATTTCCCCCTTCACGTCGACGGTGATCTTGCGCGAGAGGTCGCCGCGCGCCACGGCGGTGGTGACTTCGGCGATGTTGCGCACCTGGCCTGTCAGGTTGGAGGCCATGGAGTTGACGTTTTCGGTGAGGTCCTTCCAGGTACCGGCCACGCCAGGCACCTGAGCCTGGCCGCCGAGCTTGCCTTCGGTGCCGACTTCGCGGGCGACACGAGTCACTTCCGAGGCGAAGCGGTTCAGCTGGTCCACCATGGTGTTCAGCGTTTCCTTGAGCTCGAGGATTTCGCCCGAGACCGACACGGTGATCTTTTTCGACAGGTCACCATTGGCGATCGCTGTGGAGACTTCGGCAATGTTGCGCACCTGCGCCGTCAAATTGCCGGCCATGGAGTTGACGCTGTCGGTCAGGTCCTTCCAGGTACCGGCGACTCCGAGCACGTTCGCCTGGCCGCCGAGCCGACCTTCCGTGCCGACCTCGCGCGCCACGCGCGTCACCTCGCCGGCAAAACCGTTCAACTGATCAACCATCGTGTTGATGGTCTCCTTCAGCTCGAGGATTTCGCCCGAAACCGGAACGGTGATCTTCTTGGAAAGGTCGCCCTGGGCGACGGCGGTCGCGACTTCTGCGATGTTGCGCACCTGGCCGGTCAGGTTCGAGGCCATGGAATTGACGCTATCGGTCAGGTCCTTCCAGGTGCCCGCGACGCCGCGCACGTTCGCCTGGCCGCCGAGCCGGCCTTCCGTGCCGACCTCGCGCGCCACGCGCGTCACTTCCGAAGCGAAGGCGTTCAGCTGGTCCACCATCGTATTGATGGTTTCCTTGAGTTCGAGGATTTCACCCTTCACGTCGACGGTGATCTTCTTCGACAGGTCGCCGTTAGCGATCGCAGTCGAGACTTCGGCGATATTGCGCACCTGCGCCGTCAGGTTGCCGCCCATCGAGTTGACGTTTTCGGTCAGGTCCTTCCAGGTGCCGGCGACGCCACGCACGTTCGCCTGGCCGCCGAGCCGGCCTTCCGTGCCGACTTCGCGCGCCACACGGGTCACTTCCGAGGCAAAGGCGTTCAGCTGGTCGACCATCGTGTTGATGGTCTCCTTCAGTTCGAGGATTTCGCCCGACACTGTCACCGTAATCTTCTTCGACAGGTCGCCATTGGCGATGGCTGTGGAGACTTCGGCGATATTGCGCACCTGCGCCGTCAGGTTCGAGGCCATCGAATTGACGTTGTCAGTCAGATCCTTCCAGGTGCCGGCGACGCCGGGCACCTGCGCCTGGCCGCCGAGGCGGCCCTCGGTGCCGACTTCGCGCGCCACGCGCGTCACCTCGCCGGCAAAGCCGTTCAGCTGATCGACCATCGTATTGATGGTTTCCTTCAGTTCAAGGATTTCGCCCGAGACGTCGACCGTGATCTTGCGCGAGAGGTCGCCGCGCGCAACCGCCGTCGTCACCTGCGCGATGTTGCGCACCTGGGCAGTCAGGTTGCCGCACATGGCGTTGACCGAGTCGGTCAGGTCCTTCCAGGTGCCGGCGACGCCAGGCACCAGCGCCTGGCCGCCGAGCTTGCCTTCGGTGCCGACCTCGCGGGCGACGCGCGTCACTTCGGAAGCGAAGGAGCGCAGCTGGTCGACCATGGTGTTGATCGCTTCCTTCAACTGCAGGATCTCGCCGCGCACGTCGACAGTGATCTTCTTGGAAAGGTCGCCGTTGGCAACGGCGATGGTCACTTCCGCGATATTGCGCACCTGCGCCGTCAGGTTCGACGCCATCGAGTTGACGCTTTCGGTCAGGTCCTTCCAGACGCCGGTCACTTCAGGCACCTGCGCCTGCCCGCCAAGTTTGCCGTCGGTGCCCACTTCGCGGGCAACGCGCGTCACCTCCGAGGTAAAGACGCTGAGCTGCTTGATCATCGTGTTGACGATATCGGCCGAGCGCAGGAATTCGCCCTTGAGCGCCCGCCCGTCGACATCGAGCGGCACGGTCTGCAGCAGATCGCCCTTGGCGACCGCGGTGATCGTGCGGGTGACGGCCGTCGTCGGCCAGAGGAGATCCTCGATGAGACCATTGATCGAGCCTTCCATCTCGGACCATGAACCATCCGACAGGCCGAAGCGCACGCGCGTGCTCGTCCGCCCGTCGCGGCCGACCACCTGGCCGACATGTTCGAGCTGCTTTGCCATGCGCTGGTTGGCGGCGATGATATCGTTCAGCGCATCAGCGACCTTGCCGGTAACACCGGTCAGGTCGGAGCGCATCCGTACGGAAAAATCGCCGCGCCGGACCGCGACAAGCACCTCCAGAAGCGCGCTGGCATCGTCAAACGCCATGCTTTTATGGTCACGTCCGTTGAGGCTCTCTGCCGCAATGCTATCGGCCGAATATTCACTGGTCTGCTTGCTCACGGAATCCCCCTTATTCGACAGAAGGTAACTAGTGCTCGGCTGGAAAAAGGGTATGGGTGTGCGGCAGGGTTGCAGAGATAGGCCTAACCCATCGTCAACGCCCAAACTTTGCCTGCGCGGGAACAGTTTCCCGCCGCCCGTCGTTTCCGCCCTGACAAGGAGAGCGACATGTCGAACGTCTCAAGGACAGGCAAAGACGAGATCAACAACGCGACCAGCCCGACAACATTCGGGCGCTCGGTCGAGAGTCAGGCGCAGATGCAGGATGCCGCCGCGGAGGCATCGCCAGAGGCCGGCGGCGAGGTGCTCAACATCTATCGGCTGGAACCGATTGCGAAACCCGATGATCCCAGATGGGGCAATGCCACCAATCACGGCACGATCGTCGTGGCCGCCCGAACGCCAGGCGATGCCAGGATCGTCGCGGCCGCACGAGAACTCGATTTCATGGAAGTCGATGCGGCGCCCGCCGAGGACGTCACGACCGCCAATGCTAGCGCCTTTCGCGACGATAAACTCTACACCGTGATAGAGATCGATCGGAACAGACATGATATAAAGCGCGGTATACTCGAGGGTACGGTCTCGGTCGAAACAATCCGGCCCGTCGAGCCAGACTAGGATCCTTTCTTCACCTGGGAGTTCTCATGAATACCGCCAATCTGCAGCTCAAAGGCCTGATCATGGCGATGGCCTCGATATTCGACGCCATCGTGGAAAAGGAACTGCTCACGCGCGGCGAGATCGACGCCGCGCTCTCGAAAGCTCAAAAGGCGATTGAGGAAGACGATGACCACGAGCTGTCCGGCGCCAACTTGGCGGCAATCCTATTTCCGATCCGCGTACTGCAGCTTGCCGGCGAAGCCGGCGGAAAAGGCGAAGGCGCCACTTTTTCGGACTATGCCAAGCTTGTGGGCAAGCTCAGCTGATCATGTTCGAAGGCTTTTCGCTCGACACCGGCGAGCACTGTTCCGGCGGCAATGTTCAGTGCCGTCGATTTTTGCGATAAGTTGATCTTTTTTGTCTTGTTTTCCGATCGTTCCTGTGGCTATACCCCGGCCGCATATATTCACGCACCGGGATTTTCTTCGTGACCAGCCTCAAATCACCTCTGGCCGCCTGCGGCCTCTCCGCCCTGATCGGCCTTGCCGCAGCCCCGTCATTCGCCGGTTCGACAACCTACCCGCTGACGCTCGAAAACTGCGGCGCGCAGGTGACCTTCAAGAAAGCGCCCGAGCGGGCGATCGGGCTTGGGCAGAACAGCGCGGAAATCCTGCTGCTGCTCGGCCTCCAGGACAAGATGGTCGGCACCGCCTTCTGGCCGAGCAAGGTCCTGCCGCAACTCGCCGAAGCCAATGCCAAGGTCAAGCTCCTCACCGTGGAGATGCCGACCTTCGAATCCATGCTTGCCGAAAATCCCGATTTCGTGGCCGTCGCCCTGCCGAGCCTCGTCGGCCCGAACAGCAAGATCGCCAAGCGCGAGGATTTCGACAAGGTCGGCGTTTCAACCTATCTCTCGCCGAGCACCTGCCTCAGCACCAAGAATGTCAAGGACCAGTACGGCAGCCGCGGCGAGCCATGGAACATGGATCTGCTCTACAGGGAGATCGACGAACTCTCGCAGATTTTCGATGTCGCCGATCGCGGCCAGGCGCTGATCGCCGATTTCAAGGCGCGTGAAGCCAAGCTCCGCGGCAGCGTTGCCAAGGACGGCCAGAACCTCTCCTACGTTTTCTGGTTCTCCAGCCCCAGCCCCTCGGCCGATGCCTATGTCGGCGGCAAGTACAGCGCTTCCGGCTTCATCGCCGACCTGCTTGGCGGCCACAATGCGATCACCGCGGACGCCGAATGGCCGACCGTCGGCTGGGAAGGCATCATCGCCTCCAATCCCGCCGTCATCGTCGTCGCCAGCCTCGACCGCAACCGCTGGGAGCTCGACAAGCCCGAGGCCAAGATCAACTTCCTGAACACCGATCCGGCCGTCAGCCAGATCCCGGCCGTCAAGAACAAGGCTCTCGTCGTGATGGACGGCCAGGCGATGAATCCGACCATCCGCACGATCTACGGCGCCGAGCAGGTTGCCGAGCAATTGAAGGCCCTTGGTCTGCTGAAGTGACCAACGCAGGCCGTCTCTTCCGGCGGCTGGGAGCGGTCACCGCACTGCTGCTCGCTTCCCTCTGCCTCATCGCTGTCGCCATTGGCGTCAGCGTCGGGATCGGCGACCTGCCGATCCCGCTTGCGACCACTTTTTCGGCCGTCACCAACCGGCTCGGCTGGACCGCGGTCGAGCTGAACCGCATCCATGAGACCGTCATCTGGGACTATCGGCTCAGCCGCGCGCTCGTCGCCGCCTTCTGCGGCGCGGGGCTGGCGCTGTCGGGCGCCATCATGCAGTCGCTGCTGCGCAATCCGCTGGCCGAACCCTATGTGCTCGGTATCTCCGCCGGAGCCTCCACCGGCGCCGTCGCGATCGTCATCTTGGGCGTCGGCGCGGGCGCTGTATCGCTCTCGGCAGGCGCCTTCGCCGGCGCCTTCGCGGCCTTCTTCTTCGTGGCGCTGCTGTCGAACGGCACGCGCGGCGGCGCGGACCGCACCATCCTTGCCGGTGTCGCCGCATCGCAGCTCTTCAACGCCTCCACCTCCTATATCGTCACCACCTCGGCCAACGCGCAACAGGCCCGCGACGTCATGTTCTGGCTGCTCGGCAGCTTCAGCGGCGTGCGCTGGCCGGAATTCGCGCTGGTCTCGATCCTCGTCGGTTTCGGCCTCGCCGCCTGTCTGCTCTACGCCCGCGTGCTCGACGCCTTCGCTTTCGGCGACGAAGCGGCGTCCTCGCTCGGCGTCAATGTCAGCCGCGCCAGAATGGCGCTCTTCGCGCTGACCGCGATGATGACGGCGACGATCGTCAGCATGGTCGGCTCGATCGGGTTCGTCGGCCTCGTCGTGCCGCATGTCGCCCGCTTCGTCGTCGGGCCGCTGCATATCCGTCTCCTGCCGGCCTGCGCCATCGCGGGAGCGATCTTCATGGTGCTCGCAGACATTGCCGCGCGCGCCCTCATTCCCAACCAGATCCTGCCGATTGGCGTCGTCACGGCGCTGGTGGGCGTGCCCTTCTTCTCAATCATCCTCTACCGGTTCCAGCGCGCGCCATGAGCATCAAGGCTGACAACCTCACCTGGAAAATTGGCAGGAAGACCATTCTGGACGGTGTTTCCATGGAGGCGCAGCCCGGCCGGATGCTCGGCCTGCTCGGGCCAAACGGCTCGGGCAAGACCTCGCTGCTGCGGCTTCTCGCCGGCCTGAAGCGGCCGCATTCGGGTCGCGTCATCCTCGCCGGTAGCGATATCGGTACCATCAGCCGCCGGTCGATCGCCCGGCGCATCGCCTTCGTCGAGCAGCACGCGACGACGAACGCCAACCTCAAGGTCGTCGACGTCGTCAAGCTCGGCCGCTTCCCGCACCGGTCGATGTTCTCGGGCTGGACGAGAGCCGACGAAGAGGCGGTCGAGGCCGCACTCGCACGCGCCGGCATGGCCGAAAAGCGCGACGAGCGCTGGCAGAGCCTGTCGGGCGGCGAAAAGCAGCGCACCCATATCGCCAGGGCGCTTGCCCAATCGCCGCAGGAGCTGATCCTCGACGAACCGACAAATCATCTCGACATTCAGCACCAGATCGGCCTAATGCGGCTCGTTTCCGGCCTGCCGATCACCAGCATCGTCGCGCTGCACGATCTCAACCATGCCGCCATGTTCTGCGATGAGCTTATTATCATGCAGCAGGGCAGGATCGTCGCCTCCGGCGCGCCAGAGGACGTGTTGAGCGAGAAACTGCTGCGCGAAGTCTTTTCGGTCGAAGCCCGCATCGAAGCTTCACCCCATCATTCGCGCCCGCATATCCATTATCTCAGGTGAAAGCGGCCGGAGCCGCCCTCACATCACGATCTGCAGCGGCAGAGCGGTCGTTTTTTTGATCGTCTTCAGGACGATGCTCGATTTCACCGACGCCAGATTGTCGGTGACCCGGATCATTCTTTCGAGAAACTGGCTGAGATGGTCGAGGTCGCGCGTCATGACCTTCATCAGAAAGTCGGCGTCACCCGTCTGCGAATAACATTCCAGGATCTCCGGCGCAGTCTCGATGAAACGATGGAGCCGCTCGTTTCCGCCTTCTGTATGCGCGCGAAGGCTGACGAGCGTATGCGCGACGACGGTGAAACCCAGCTTCACCGGATTGAGGATGGCGACGACGCTCTGAATATATTGCTCGTTGCGCAGCCTTTCCAAACGGCGGGCGCATTGGGTCGCCGAGAGATTGACCTTCTGAGAGAGTTCGCTCTGCGTCAGTTCGCTGTTCTGCTGGAGAGCGGCGAGCAGTTTGATATCAAATGGGTCCAGCATGGTCATCGGCCTCGATTGCGGTGAGTTTCTGCGTATTATACCGATATGACGCAGATTATCTGCACAGTTACGCTTAAACAGGAAGATAATCGCAGAAATTCGTCGCGATTGTTCCGTTAATCTTCGGCCTCTGACATGCAAGTGGAGGTGACAGTGTTTGACCAACTGAACAGCCGGCCGGCCGATAGCCTGCTCGCGCTCATCAAAGCCTTCCAGGCCGACGATCGTCCCGGAAAGATCGACCTCGGCGTCGGCGTCTATCGCGATGCCATGGGACGCACGCCCGTCATGCGGGCCGTCAAGGCGGCGGAGCAGTTTCTCCTGGAGACCCAGGACAGCAAGAAATATCTCGGCCCCGAGGGTGATCTGCAATTCGTGCGCCTGCTTGAGCCGATCATCTTCGGCAACTCGCCGAAATTCGCCCAACGGCTCGCCGGCATTCAGACGCCGGGCGGCAGCGGCGCGCTCCGTCTCGGCGCGGAACTCATCCAAACGGCAAATCCATCGGCAAAGGTTCTCTTGGGAACGCCGAGCTGGCCTAACCATGCACCGATCTTCGCTTCGGCACGCTTGGACGTAAAGGAATATGCCTTCGTCGACCTGACGTCACAGCAGGTGACGTTCGAAAGCGTGGTCTCCGCTTTGTCTTCCGCCGGGGAAGGCGACGTCGTGCTGCTTCACGGTTGCTGCCATAATCCCACGGGTATCGATTTTACCGTGGAACAGTGGCGAGAGATTACCCAACTTCTCGTTGCGCACAGGCTCGTGCCCTTCATCGATCTTGCCTATCAGGGGCTCGGCGACGGTCTTGAACAAGATGCAGCACCGACGCGCATAATCCTCGATGCGGTCGAGGAAGCGCTGATCGCCTATTCCTGCGACAAGAACTTCGGCCTCTATCGCGAACGCGTCGGCGCGCTGTATGTCGTGGCTCGCCATGCCGATGACGCCAGAAAGGCGGAAAGCAACATGGCGGCGCTTGCCCGCGTCAACTGGTCCATGCCGCCGGATCATGGGGCCGCCATCGTCAGGGCCATTCTCGAAAACCCGGAAATGACGGCAATGTGGCGCGCCGAACTCGAAGAGATGTGCGAGCGCATCAACGGCAATCGCGCGGCGCTGGCTGCTGCCTCGCCCGAACTGGCTTTCATCAGCCGTCAGCGCGGCCTGTTTTCCAATCTCTCCATGCGCAAGGAAACGGCGGTCGCGCTCAGGGCAAACCACGGCATCTACATGGCGGATTCCGGGCGCATGAACCTTGCCGGCATGCAGCCCGCCGATGCCGGCGCCATCGTCGCGGCGCTCCGGGCCGAAGGCTGCCTGAAATCATAACCGATCGCACCATTGGAGCCTTTGAATGAACAGGAAAGAAACGACCGGCCAGGCGATCACCCGATCGCTTGTCGCCCATGGGATCGATACAGTCTTCGGCATCCCCGGCGCCCACATGTACGATTTCAACGATGCCCTCTACGACGCCGGCGACAAGATCCGGTTCATCCACACCCGGCATGAACAGGGCGCGGCCTACATGGCCTACGGCTATGCCAAATCCACCGGCAGGATCGGCGCCTATACCGTCGTGCCCGGCCCGGGCGTTCTCAATTCGGGCGCCGCCCTCTGCACCGCTTACGGCGCCAACGCGCCGGTGCTCTGCATCACCGGCAACATCATGTCGCACCTCATCGGCCGAGGCAGAGGACAGCTGCACGAACTGCCGGATCAGCTTGCGACGATGCGCGGGATTACCAAGGCGGCAGAACGCATCAACCATCAGTCCGAAGCCGGCCCGGTCATGGCGGCGGTCGTCGGCAAGATGCTCTCCGGCCGCCAAGGCCCGGGAGCGGTCGAAGCCCCTTGGGACGTGTTCGGACAATCCGGCCCTGAAATCGACATTCCCGTTGGCGCGAGAGCGCCTCATCCAACCGTCGATCCCGATCAGATCGCGGCCGCGGCAGCACTGATATCAAGCGCAAGCAATCCGATGATCATGGTCGGCGGCGGCGCGGCGGATGCCGGCGCGGAGATCGCCGCGTTAGCGGAATTGCTGCAGGCGCCGGTGACATCGCATCGCTCCGGCAAGGGCATCGTGCCCGACGACCATCCGAACTATCTGAATTTCGTGGCCGCCTATGAATACTGGAAGAAGGTCGACGTGCTGATCGGGATCGGCAGCAGGCTCGAATTGCAGTTCATGCGCTGGAAGTGGCTTCCCAAGGGGCTCAAGATCATCCGCATCGATATCGATCCGACCGAGATGGTCCGGCTCAAGCCGGATGTCGGCATCGTCTCGGACGCCAAGGATGGGGCCCAGGCTCTTACCGACGCGCTGGCGGGGTACTTCCGAGGGGATCGCAGGCACAAATTTGCCAAACTCAATGAAGAAGCAAGATCTCGTTTCTCGGCGGTGCAGCCACAGCTTGGCTATCTCGAAGCCATTCGCGAGGCCCTGCCGAAAGACGGCTTCTTCGTCGAGGAAATCAGCCAGACTGGCTTTGCCGCCCGCTTTGCCTTCCCGACCTACGGCCCTCGCCAATACGTGACATGCGGCTATCAGGACAATCTCGGTTTCGGCTTCAACACCGCCTTGGGCGTGAAAGTCGCCCATCCCGATAAGGCAGTGGTCTCCGTTTCGGGCGATGGCGGCTTCATGTTCGGCGTCCAGGAACTTGCCACAGCCGTCCAGCACAAGATCGCCGTCGTCGCCATCGTCTTCAACAATTCAGCCTACGGCAATGTGCTGCGCGACCAGAGGCAGATCTACAAGGGCCGCACTCTCGGCTCGGATCTGACCAATCCCGATTTCGTCGTCCTTGGCGAGAGCTTCGGCATCCGATCCTTCCGGGCGACAAGCCCCGGCGAATTGAGAGAGGTGCTGGAGAAGGCACTCGCACTCGACGAGCCCGTTCTCATCGAAGTTCCGGTTGGAAGGGGATCTGAGGCGAGTCCCTGGCCTTTCATTCATCCGGCTCCGCATGCCGAATGACCGCAAGGGGCCGAGACCTTTTCACGGCGACGGCCCCTTGAGAAATATCGTCGCCAGCGGTGGCAGTGTCAGCGCGAGGGAATGCGGCCTGCCGTGGGCGGCCACGGGTTCGCTCGACACTGCGCCGTTGACGAGACCGGACCCGCCATATTCGCGCGCATCCGTCGTGACCCGTTCGACCCACACGCCATCCTGCGGCACGCCGATCCTGTAGCCGTAACGGGGCACCGGCGTGAAGTTCGAGAGGACGAGAACCGAGGACGAGCGATCGGGGGCATAACGCAGCATGCCGAGCACTGAATTCACCGCGTCGTCGGCCGCCGCCCATTCGAAGCCTTGGTGATGGAAATCGCCGAACTGCAATGCCGGCTCGTCTTTGTAGAAGCCGTTCAGATCCTTGACCAGCCGCTGGATTCCCGCATGCGCGGGCCGATCCAGCACTTCCCAGCTGATTGAGGCGTCGTGGTTCCACTCGCCGAGCTGAGCGATCTCGCCTCCCATGAACATCAGCTTCTTGCCGGGATGGCCCCACATGAAGGCGAGGTAGCTCCGCAGATTGGCGAACTTCTGCCACTCGTCGCCCGGCATCTTGCCGAGCAGCGAGCCTTTTCCGTAGACCACCTCGTCGTGCGAAATCGGCAGAATGAAGCGTTCGGAATAGGCATAGATCATGCCGAAGGTCATCGTGCCGTGATGGTAGCTCCGATGGACGGGGTCCTTCTCGATATAGCTCAGGCTGTCATGCATCCAGCCCATGTTCCACTTCATGTCGAAACCGAGCCCACCCTCTTCCGGCGGCTTGGTGACGCCGGGCCAAGCGGTCGACTCCTCTGCGATCGTCATCGCATGCGGGCAGCGCTCATGGACGATGCTGTTCAGGTGCTTGAAGAATTCCACCGCTTCCAGGTTCTCACGGCCGCCATACCGGTTCGGAATCCATTCCCCCTCGTTGCGGCTGTAGTCGCGGTAGAGCATCGAGGCGACGGCATCGACGCGCAATCCGTCGATATGGTAGCGTTCGAGCCATTCCAGCGCGCTGGCGATCAGGAAGCCTTTCACCTCGTTGCGGCCGAGATTGTAGATCAGCGTGTTCCAGTCACGGTGAAAGCCTTCACGCGGATCCTCGTGTTCGTAGAGCGCGGTGCCGTCGAAGCGGGCGAGCCCCCAGACGTCGGTGGGAAAATGAGCCGGCACCCAATCGAGGATGACGCCGATCCCGGCGCCATGGCAGCGGTCGATGAAATAGGCGAGATCCTCAGGCGTGCCATAACGGCCGGTCGGGGCGAAGAGGCCGAGCGGCTGATACCCCCAGGAGCCGCCGAAGGGGTGTTCCATGATCGGCAGCAACTCGATATGGGTGAATCCCATATCGCGAACATAGGGAACGAGCCGCTGGCTGAGCTCGACCCAGTCGAGCGACCGCCCGCCATTCTCCCGCAGCCAGGAACCGGCATGCACCTCGTAGACGGAGATCGGCCCTTCCAGTCTTTGCTGTCGCGACCGGCCCTTCATCCAATTGTCGTCAGTCCACCGGAATCGCATCGACGATGCGACGATCGAAGCGGTGGACGGGGCAGCTTCGCTCGCTCTCGCCACCGGATCGGCCTTCTGCGGCAAACAGTTTCCATGCGGATCGATGATCTCGAACTTGTATCTTTCGCCGGGCGCCAGCCGGGGCACGAACAGCTCCCAGACGCCGGCGGACTGCCTCAACCGCATCGGGTTTCGCCGCCCGTCCCAGGCGTTGAAATCGCCGACAACCGAAACGCGGCGGGCATTCGGCGCCCAGACGGCGAAACGGACACCTGCGACGTCGTCGACCGACATTTCAACCGCGCCGAGCGTCCGGCTCAGGCTATAATGCGTGCCCTCGGAGATCAGGTGGAGATCGAGCTCTCCAAGCAGAAGTCCGAAACTATAGGGATCCTCTGTGATCTGCTCGCCATCCGGCCATGTGATCCGCAACCGGTAGGGCATCCTCGAACCCATCGCCGCCGCAAACAAGCCTGAGGGGTGAGCGATGCTGAAGGGTGCCACCACCCTGCCGCTCGCCGCTTCGATGAGATCGACGCCTTCGGCACCCGGCAAATAGACGCGCACGATCGTCATGCCGCCGCTTTCATGCGGGCCGAGGATCGAGAAGGGATCGCCGTGGCGTCCCTCGATCAGCGCCCAGAGCGCATCATGTCCGATGCCGGCGAGAAGTTCCGAGCGTTCAACATTCATGCCTCGACCCCCGCTAAGCGCGATACGATTTCGGTAAGGCCGGCAAGCGGGATCGGCAGCCATTTCGGCCTGATGCGGGCCTCATAGGCGATTTCGTATGCCGCCTTTTCGAGAAGAAAAGCATCGAGAACCCTCCGTCGTTGTTCGGTCGGCATGGCGAGCGCCTTCGAGGCCGAGACCGCCTGCCAATAGGCATCGAGAAAAGCCTGCTCGGCATTGCGCCCGAAACGGGCGATGGCGTCATGGCGCACCTCGTTTTCGTGTTCGGTGACTGCGTCATTGTCGAGCTGGGCGGTGGCGACGAGATAGCTGAGCGACCGGAGAAGCCCGGCGACATCGCGCAGCGGAACCGTCTTGGCGCGGCGTTCAGCGAGGTTTTTCGCGGGTTCGCCCTCGAAATCGATGATGACGGCGTCGCCCTCACTGACCAGGATCTGACCGAGATGGAAGTCGCCATGCGTACGCGTCATCAGCGTGCCGCGGGCGCTCTCCGCCAGGCGCGCGCCAAGTTCAACCAGTTCGGAGCGGCGTTCCAGAAGCGGACGGGCGAGCAGATCGATAGCGGGCTCGGCATTTTCCTCGCGCTCGGCAAGCTTCGACATGGCATAGGCGACTTCGCCCGCCACCGCCTTCTTGATCGCCTCGACCTCATCGTCGCCAGCGACCACAGGGCTGAAAGCCTCGTCCGCGTTTTCCCCGGAGAGCACGACGTGTAACTCGCCGAGCCTCATACCGACCATGGCAACGAAGCTGATCAGCGGCCGGAAGACGTCGTCGCCGGGCTCGACCGCCGGATCGTTCAACACGAGCTCGTCGGCCGCGCGGCGCAGATTGTTCAGCATCCAGTTCCAGGCGTCGCCCTGGTTGCGGATCGCGCCCTGGACGATGATCAAGGTCGAGCGACGCCCACTGGAATCCGTATGCGCGACCTCGCCGAGGAGTGGAGCGGTGTGATGGTAACCCGCGCAGGTCAGAAACCGCGTCATCTCGACTTCCGGATGGACGCCCGGAAAGATGTGCCGGATCAGCTTGATCATGGCGACGTCGCCGACGATCAGCGAACTGTTGGATTGTTCGGCCGATAGCCAATGAACCGGCATGCCGTCGGTAACCTGTAGGCGGTCGAGCCGCTCGGTGCCGAGAAATTCGAGGGTGCCGGTACGTCCGGTGATGCGCGAGCGGTCGGTCAGCCCGCGCAGGATACCGCGCGCCATCGGCTCGACCGCGAACCCATCTGTCAGGAAGCCGACCCGCCTGCCCTGACGAACCCGCCCGAGCGCAAGCTGCTGTGTCAGAGCGGAGGGTTGCGCATCATCCCAGGCGACCGCCAGCGGCAACTGATAGGATTCGCTGTGATCCGGCAGCTCCACCTCCAACTCGCCGAGAACGATCCCATCGGCATAGGGGATCGGCGTTGCCGAAATCAGTCGAGCCGCCTGAAGCGGCTGATCCTTTGCGCCGAACCACCGCCGTTTGGAGAGGTAGGCGGGCAGAATTTCGTTGCTGAGGACGCGTCCCAGCCGCGGTTCATCGACGAGGTCGAGCAGACCGCGGCGGAGGACCATCGTCACGAGATCGGGAAGCTGTTCGGGCGGAGCAGTACGCCATGCCGGCGGATCGGCATCGGCCTCCAGCTGAAACCAGAAGAAGCCATAGGGCGGCAGCGTCAGGAGATAGGTCAGTTGCCCGATCGGCGGAAAGGGCGACATGCCCGTCAGTTCGATCGGCACGCGGCCCTCGAAGGCCGAGAGGTCGAGCTCGACCGCCTGGGGCAGTCGCGAGAGGTTTGCGACGCACATCAGCGTCTCGCCTTCATATTCCCTGAGATAGGCCAGGATCTTGCGGTTCTCAGGCGAGAGAAAACGCAGCGAACCGCGTCCGAAGGCCGGATGCCGACCGCGCAGCGCCAGCATCTTGCGCGTCCAGTTAAGCAGCGAATGCGCATCGGTGCTCTGGGCTTCGACATTGACAGCTTCGAAGCCGTAGAGCGGATCGGCGATCGGCGGCAGGACGAGGCGCGCCGGATCCGTTCGGGAGAAGCCGCCATTGCGGTCGGGTGACCATTGCATCGGCGTCCGCACCCCGTCACGGTCGCCGAGATAGATGTTGTCGCCCATGCCGATCTCATCACCGTAATAGATAACGGGCGTCCCCGGCATCGACAGAAGAAGCGCGTTCATCAACTCTATGCGCCGGCGATCGCGTTCCATCAGCGGCGCCAAGCGCCGCCTGATGCCGAGATTGATGCGGGCGCGCTTGTCGGAAGCATAGGTCTCCCAGAGATAGTCCCGCTCGGCGTCGGTGACCATCTCAAGCGTCAGTTCGTCGTGATTGCGCAGGAAGATCGCCCATTGGCAATTCTCCGGGATTTCAGGCGTCTGGCGCAGGATGTCGGTGATCGGGAAGCGGTCTTCCTTGGCAATCGCCATGTACATGCGCGGCATCAGCGGGAAGTGGAACGCCATATGGCATTCGTCGCCTTCGCCGAAATATTCGCGCGTGTCCTCCGGCCATTGATTGGCTTCGGCAAGCAGCATCACGCCGGGATGAGTGGCATCGAGGGCGGCACGGATGCGCTTGAGGATTGCGTGCGTCTCGGGAAGGTTCTCGTTGATCGTCCCCTCGCGCTCGACGAGGTACGGAATCGCATCGAGGCGGAAACCGTCGATACCGGTCTCCAGCCAGAAGCGCATCACCTTCAGTAGCTCCTCCATAACAAGCGGGCTGTCGAAATTGAGGTCGGGCTGGTGGGAATAGAAGCGGTGCCAATAATAGGCGCCGGCGACGGCATCCCACGTCCAGTTCGATTTTTCCGTGTCGAGGAAGATGATGCGCGTTTCCGGAAATTTCTGATCGCTGTCCGACCAGACATAGAAATCCCGCTCCGGCGATCCCGCAGGTGCATGACGTGCCCGCTGGAACCAGGGATGCTGGTCGGAGGTGTGGTTGATGACGAGCTCGATGATGACACGGATATTGCGCTGGTGGGCGGCGTCGACGAAGGCGCGGAAATCCTCCATAGTCCCGTAATCCGGGCTGACATTGCCGTAGTCGGCGATGTCGTAGCCGTCGTCACGACGCGGTGAGGGAAAGAAAGGCAAAAGCCAGATCGCGTTGACGCCGAGGGCTGCGACGTGATCGAGCTTCTGGTGCAGGCCGGCAAAATCGCCGACGCCGTCGCCATTGGCGTCGTAGAATGACTTGATGTGCAGCTGGTAGATGATCGCATCCTTGTACCAGAGCAGCGGGTCGACGCTACCGGGATTCATCGTGTCCATTCATGCCTCCGCTGCGCGAACGCGCCAGATCGCAAAGGGCAGGATCTGAGGATTGAAACCCACTCTCTGCCGCTTGCCGTTCCACCTGAACCGGTGCCCCGTGACCAAGTCCTCGGCGTCGAGCGCGCCGCCATCATCCAACGACCACTTCCAAAGCGGCAGTTCGACATCGCTTTCCTGAAAATTATGGGGGTCAAGGCTGATCGCGATCAGCAAGACATTGTCGCGGGCTTGGCTCGCCTTCTCGAAGAACAGGATGTTGTCATTCCAGGCGTTCAGCAGCGTCAGCCCGAGATGCGAATGCAGCGCGGTATTTTCGTTCCGAATGCGGTTCAGCATCCTGATTTCGGCGATGATGTTGCCCGGCCGGTCGTAATCCCAGGCGCGGATCTCGTATTTCTCGCTGTCGGCATATTCCTTGCGCTTGGCGTCGGGACGGCCCTCGCAGAGTTCGAAGCCGTTATAAACGCCCCACAGACCGGAAAGCGTCGCGGCGAGTGCAGCGCGGATCAGGAAGGCCGGGCGCGGCGCGTTCTGCAGAAAATCCGGATTGATGTCATGGGTGTTGACGAAGAAATGCGGGCGGAAGAATTCCTTCGGCGCCGTCTCGGTCAGCTCTCGCATATATTGCTCGAGCTCCCACTTGGTATTGCGCCAGGTGAAGTATGTGTAGGACTGGGAGAAGCCAATCTTCGCCAACCGGTACATGACCTTCGGCTTGGTGAAGGCTTCCGACAGGAAGACGACGTCGGGATGGCGCGCCCTGATATCGCCGATCAGCCATTCCCAGAACGGAAATGGCTTTGTGTGCGGATTGTCGACACGAAACAGCTTGACGCCCTGGTCGACCCAAAGCTGGACAATATCCCTGAGTTCCACCCACAGAGAGGGCAGCGCGTCTTTCGTATAGAAATCGACATTGACGATGTCCTCGTACTTTTTCGGCGGGTTCTCGGCATATTTGATCGTGCCGTCGGGCCTCCAGTCGAACCAGCCGGGATGTTCCGTCAGCCAGGGATGATCGGGCGAAGCCTGGATCGCGAGATCGAGCGCGATCTCCAACCCATGCCGGCCCGCCTCCTCGACCAGACGGCCGAAATCCTCGAAATCGCCAAGCTCGGGATGAATGGCATCATGGCCGCCCTCCTCGGAACCGATGGCATAGGGACTTCCGGGATCATCAGGCGCTGCCTTCAGGCTGTTATTGCGTCCCTTTCGGTTGGTCGTTCCAATCGGATGGATCGGCGGGAAGTAGAGCACGTCGAAACCCATGTCGCGGATGGCAGACAATCTCGGGATGACGTCGTCGAAGGTGCCGTGCCGATTGGGATCGCCGCTCTGTGAGCGCGGGAAGATCTGATACCAGCTGGCGAAGGCCGCCGACTTGCGTTCAGCATCGACGGCGCTTGTCGTGGAGCGAAGCCGGAAGGGCCGCCTGTCAGCCTTGTTCATCAACTCGGAGGTCTCGGGGTCGAGCAGGATTGCCGTGCGCTCGGCATCCGAGGCGTTTTCCAGACCGTCGATGAGCGCCTGCAAGTCGGCGCCGAGTGCCGCCGGCGCTTCGGCCCTCGCGGCGCGCACGAGGTTCAACCCCTCCTGAAGCTCCAGCTTCAGGTCCAACCTGGCATCGTTCTTCTTGGTCAGTTCGTAGCGGAAGATCGCGAACGGATTCTTCCACGCTTCGACCGCGAACTCGTAGCGTCCGATGCGCTCCAGCAGGAATTCGGCGCGCCAGCGGTCGTTCTCGACCAGCTGCATCTCAGTCTCGTTCCACTCCGCCATGGCGTCGTGCGGCCGCCAGAGCAGGACGGCCGCGATCGGGTCGTGACCGTCGGCGAATAGATCGGCCTCGACGGTGACGGTCTCGCCGACCACCCGCTTGACAGGAAAGCGTCCGTCATCGACCCGCGGCATGATGTTTTCGATGGCAAGCCGCGGCGAAGCGATCGCCTGCTCAACGTCGAGGGCGGGTCGGGATGTGATCGGCTCCGGCGCTCTGGCTCCGATGATCCGCGTCTCCCCGGCCCGCAGGCGCAGGATTGCGCCATCGGCCGCGACGGGAAGATAGCCGGACACCGCCTCGCGAACCGCCGTCATCGGCGCGGGCGCGCTTCTCCGGAGGTCCCGGTTAATCAGGACGAACCGCACATTCGATGCACTGCGGAGATCCTGCTCCTCGGATTGCACAAGCGCGGAGACCGGCCCGTTGGCGTTGCGGATCAGGCGAAGCGACGGAGCGCGCGCGTGGCCGGGCCTGCCGATCTCGGCATTGGCGGCGCGTATTTCAGAGGAGATGTCGAAGGCGAGATCATGGCGCAGCTTCCGCAGCCCCGAACCATCGCCGTGGGTTGGATCGAGCGGCGTCGCCGCACCATATTCGAAACCAATCGGAACCATGAGGCCGCCGCCGAGCGAGGCGGCGAGCCGCAGCGCTCTGACGGCACGCCGCTCGAGAATTTCACGGCTCTCTGTCCCATGCGCAATCCGTCTGGCAAAGGGCGGTTCGGGAAAGGCAATTTGCCAGCCGAGCGCCTCCTGAACGCGATGCTCCTCGACGAACCATCTCTCGTCGAGATCCCACCAGGCCATCGATGAAAAACATCCAGAAAAGCCCGCATCCGCGATCCCTCTTCTTACCGCAAAGTCGGTGCCGGGCGTCCAGGCGAGGAATTGCGCGTCAGCCTTCTCGCGCACCGCAGCGATCAGCGATTTGAAAAGCGCCGGTTCAGCGCGATCGATCCCGAGCACTCGGTAGCCGGAGAGGCCGAGCCCGGACAGCCGCCACAGCCGTTCGGTCCACTCCCCCAACAAACGCAATTGCCGCTCGGACCCGATCGTGTTCATCGGCTCCGCCGGATCGAGCGGCGAGCGTCGAGGATCGATCGGACGAAAGCCCACTTGCGCATCGCCGACTTTCCCGTCGAGCATCAGGTCCATCATCAGGCCGACGCCGTTCTTGTCAGCGGCCTCCGACAGGCGCGATATCCCATCATCGACCGCGCTTCCGAGCTGCAGTTCAGGATCGAGCCGATCGAGATCCCGGGAGGTAAAGACGCTGCAGTCCCCGCCTCGGTCGAAGAGCGGCGCCGTCAGAACATACTCAAAGCCAGTATCCGCCGCATGGTCGAAAACCTCGCGCCATGCATCGATGCCTTGGAGAAGTAGCGGGTTGACATAATAGATCCGGGGTGGGGTGCTGAACGCACCCTGCTTCGCAGAGAGTAACATCGGCCGCCGCCTCGTGTTGCTTTTCAGGCAAACTTCTTTTGGCGGAGGTTGTTCCACTCAAACCGTCAATTCACGGCTGCATGGGGCACATGGCTAAAGGCTGAACGCGCCTGCGCGCGAGGTGGGAGACGACGTGATCCGGCAGGCCGATCTCGCTCAGCGAGAGAAGGAAGTCCTCACGATTTGCCGGTAGAGATATTGCCGCCATGCGATAAAAGATCGTCCGACTGTTTCCGATCCGGAAATCTCGAGCGGTTGAGAGCCCATCAATGCTTCGATCAATAGTCTTCATCACCGCCCTCACGGCTTGCATACCCTGCCTCGCCTCCTGGAGCATCGAGACCGATCGCTCGACGCCGGATAAGCACGGCCTGTTCGAAATCCGCGAAAAGGCCAGGCGCTTCATCGCACAGGAGAACGCCAAGGCGCACGAGCAGTGGAACGTGCTAGAACCCAATGCGAAGGTGCTTGTGCCCCGATGCGCGGTGCCCCTGCAGGCACGATGGACGCCGAAGAGCCTCGGCCGCTCGAAGCCCAGCGTTATAGTGATCTGCGCGGCCGCTGTGCCGAACGCCGTGATGGAACGGTGGGATGTGCCAGTGCCGGTGGAGCGGAAATCGGGAAGCCCTTAGAGGGCGAGCATCCAAACGAGATTTGATGTAGTAGATGATATCACTGCGATTGCAGCGAAGGCGGGCAGACGTGAACCCAGCGGTAGAATTGTGCTCCTATCCCGGACTTGACGAGCGCATCATTATCCTCCGGGCGGGAGACGAGGTCGATGCCGTGTTTGTGCGGACCGAGAGGTTCAATGTCCTGGTCGATACGCTCGGCACGCCGGAACTGTGCCGGATTGCGCTCGATCTGGTTGGGGACAGAGGCGAGGATCGCCCGCTGATCGTCGTCAATTCGCATATGGATTGGGATCACTTCTGGGGGAACACTGCGGTTTCAGGGCGTGCTCCGATCATCGCGCATGCCGCCGCGCTCGACCGTCTGCGTGATGCCTCTACGCAGCAGATCCTGAAGGACAAGGCGAGACAGGAAACGCGGTTTGCGAACGTCGAACTTATCGGCCCGGATATCACCTTCTCCGGCTCGATGGTCCTCAACGGCGGCGATCTGACGTTGGAACTCATTCACACGCCGGGACACACGCCTGACCATATCGCCGTCTGGATTCCGGAACTCCGCATCTGCCTCGCCGTCGACGCGGTGGAATATCCCATTCCCGAAGTCTGGAGCAGGAGTGCCGATGATCTTCGCCAGATCCGCTCCTCACTCAGGCTTATCCGTGACCTTGATGCGAAACTGGTCATTCCCGCACACGGCAGAACATCGACGCCTTCGGCAGTGGACGAGAACCTCGCTTATTTCCAAGACTTGGCCGTTCGCGTCGGCGCCCTGAGTGAAAGCCAGCTGGCTGACCCGCAACTCGGCAGTACAAGTGGTTTCCGGCTTGACGACTTCGTCGCCATTCCCAACGGGATGCCGTCGGACACGGCGGCGTTCTACAGGAACTGCCATGAGACGAACCTTGGCGCTACGGTTCAGGCCCATATCGAAAAACTGAAATCTGCGTAGGAGGCCATGCGTGGAATTATTGGAGGGCGGTCGAACCGGGCAGATCTGGCGCGACGGCGATACCGTCATCAGACCATCAGGAGCATGGACGCCGACCACGCACCGGTTCTTGCGCCATCTCAGAAGCAACGGCTTCCCGGCGGCTCCGCAGCCCATTCAAATTATCGGCGACGATCAGGAGGTCGTCAGCTATGTCGACGGGCGCGTCTGCGAAGACCTCAGTGATCCCCTTGTCGGATCGGAGCGCATGCTGATTTCCGCAGCAAGACTTCTGCGCGATTTTCATAGAGCATCTCAAGGCTTTCTGGAATCGGATGACGATGCTCAGATATGGATGCTGCCGCCGCAGGAGCCGCGGGAGATCGTCTGTCACGGAGACTTTGCGCCCTACAATGTCGCCACCGTCGATCAGGAAGCTGTCGGGATCGTCGATTTCGACACTGCCCATCCCGCCCCGCGCCTTTGGGATCTCGCCTATGCGGTCTATCGCTGGGCGCCCCTCTCCGATCCTGCCAATGCCTCCGTGGCATTCGGTCTCGACGACCAACTGCGGCGGGCGGAAATCTTCTGCACCGCCTATGGCGCGACGATGGCAGAACGGCGTGGGCTTCCCGAAATGGTCTGCACGCGGCTCCAAGCCCTTGCCGATTTCATGTTGGCAAAGGCTGCGGCCGGCGACGAGACCTTCGCGGAAGACGTCGATGCAGGAGACGCCAGGCTCTATCTGAACGACATCGGCTATATCGGGATACACCGAAATCGGCTGCTGAAAGCGCTGTCCTGACTAAAGCCACTTTCGCCGACGGAAGAAGCCGAAAAGGCTGAGGCACAGGACGGCGATGACGCCCAACACGACGAAATAGCCATATTGGAATTTTAATTCCGGCATGTCGCTGAAATTCATGCCGTAGATGCCGGCGATCGCGGTGGGAACAGCGAGGATCGCCGCCCAGGCGGCGAGCTTGCGGGCGATTGCCGTCTGTTCCGTCTGGCCGATCATCACGCTGGCTTCGAAGGCGAAAGCGAGCACCTCGCGCAACGCGTCGATATCCTCCTGAACCCGGCGCACGTGATCGGTCACATCGCGGAACAGCGATTGCAGCGTCGGATCCATGCCGGGAAGATCGATATGCTCGTATCGCCGGCAGACGTCGACGAGCGGCACCACGGCGTTGCGCAGCCGCAGAAGCTTGCGCCGCAGCATGTAAAGCCGCTCGATGTCGGATTTTCCCAGCTGTTCGCGCAGCACGAGATCCTCGAGCATCTCGACCTCTTCCTGCACCACCTCGATAACAGGCATGTAGTTGTCGACGATGAAGTCGAGGATGGAATAGAGAATGTAGTTCTCGCCATGGGCAAGGGCGGCGGGCGTCGCCTCGCATCGCTGCCTGACGGCCAGATAGGAAGACGATTCTCCGTGGCGAACGGAGACGACATAACCGCGGCCAACGAACAGATGCGTTTCGCCGAAGATGATCTCGCCATCCTTCATATGGGCGGTCCGGGCGACGATGAACATCGCGTCACCGTAAATCTCCAGCTTCGGACGCTGGTGCGGCTGCGCCGCATCCTCAATCGCCAGCGGATGGAGATTGAATTCGGCCTGGATCTGGTGCAGCAGCACTTCATCCGGCTCGTGCAGGCCGATCCAGACGATCGCATCCTCCCGGTTCCGCCATTCGCCAGCCTCCTCTATCCTGATGTCGCGAATGCGCTGCCCATGCTGGTATACGGCTGCGGCCACGACGCCGCGCCGCTCGTAGGGAGACGACGCCGACCCGCTGTCAACCCGCGCGGAAACACTGTCCAGATCCTTCAGCCGTTCCAAATCCTGCCGTCCTCCCCGTCCTGCGGATCACGTGTTCGAAACCAACGCCGGTCAGGCGATGCGCCGATCATAATGCCATTTCGCAAAACATGCATCCACTTCGGCACGGGGGCCGACTGCCCCGCCTCAATCCTCGACTTGGGCAGGAAGTCCACACTCGTCACGTATCGGTGGAAATATCATCCCAGTCCTGATTCAGGTAACCGATCAGCCAGTTGAGGGCGTAGTGGCGCTCGTAAACCACGTCCTTGTCCAGTCCGGCCGGCGCCTCCTCGCCCTTCAGCCGTGCATTCACGACCGCCCAATCGTAGCGGTAGATCAGGTCGGCGGCGTCGAGCAGTTCTTTCTGCGGACGCAGCCTGGCGCGGCGCATCAGCCCGTCGGTGCCGAGTTCGCGAAGCGTCCCGGCGATGGATGGCACATCGCAAATATGGTCGGGACGTTCGAGATCGGCCGTGATCCCGAGCGCCCATAACATGACGTGCACGCCCTCATAGCGCCAAGCGAAGTTCACCCGGTCCTGCTCCGAAGGATCGGGGTCGTCCATGAACGCCTGTTCCTTGGGGGTGAAGAAACTTGCTGCATCGAATTGCCGGTTGAGAGCCTGGCCCATCGAGTGATCACCAGTCTCGCCTTTTACGGCAACGATCGCAAGCGCGATAGCGCGCTGAACGACTGCTCTTTTATCGCGGCGGGTGCTGTCGCTCTCTGCCTCCATGGACGGCAGATGATCGATGGTCGGCACGCCTTCCGACTGAAGCTGGGCGACAGACCGGGCTTTGCGTGCCTGTGCGTCATCAGGGGGTTGAGAAACGGCTGCCTGTACCGGCAGGACCAACGCAAGAAGGGCGGAAAATATGCGCTTCACCATGTCGGGCTCCTATTGTCCCTGACGCCGTCGATTAAGCGTTTTTCGGTTGGAGCGGGAATCTGAACACGAAGAGGGCGGCGAGTTTCGCGTAAACTGGTAAACGGCGTTTTACACTCCGGAACACATCGTTAAATTTTTTCCGTTACAAACACCCCTGGTCAAACCGGCACGACACCGGACTGTTCGATGGGGACTTTGATGCGCCGTCCAAACATTAAATCGAGTTTGCTGTTCATTTTCAGCGGCATAGCTCTGCTTTTCGGGCTCGTTGCCTATCTCGCGGTCGACGGCCTGCAAAAGACGAACGGCTCCACCGAAGAAATCGCCGCCAACTGGCTGCCGAGCGTGCAGGCTTCGCAAGCGATCAGCCTCGCCATGACAAATCTGCGCCTCGCTTACCGCGATCACATTATCGTCCAGGCGGAAGCAGAGAAGAAATCCCGTGAAGAGGCCATTAAGGCGGCCGAAGATGCAACTCGCAAATCGGCAGACGCTTATCTTCAGCTGGCTTCATCCGATCGCGAGCGGGATCTGATCAAGACGATCAAAGAAAGTGTCGAAGGCTACGTCGCCAGCAGTTCGCAGTTGCTTGCTCTTTCCCGTGCAAACAAGACCGAAGAAGCTGGCCAATATCTGGGCGGCGAGATGCGTTCCTATTCGGACAAGCTCAAGGAGGCCACGGCGGCCCTGGTCGAATTGAACGTCAGCGGCAGCAAGAAGGCTGCCGATCTCAGCAAGGAGACCTTCGCCTCCATCGAATCCTACCTCCTTGCAACGATCGCCTTTGCGGGATTGCTCGTTCTCGGCGCGATTGTCTTCGTACTGAAGAGCATCGCCAATCCGATTACCAACATCACCGCCTCGATGCGGCATCTCGCCGAAGGCGACACCGGCTCGGAAATTCCTTTTGCCGATCGCGCCGACGAAATCGGATTGATGGCGGGAGCGGTGGAGATTTTCCGCCAGGCCGCGATTGCGAACAAGCGCCTGGCGGTGGAAGCCGAGGAGAACCGCAACAGGGCGGAGGCAGATCGTGTTGCGGCGCAGATGCAGGCGGAAGCCGACGCATCAGAGCGGTTGCGCATCGCCACTTCCGGTCTGGCCGCCGGTCTGAAACGGCTCGCTTCGGGCGATCTCGCTTTCCAGCTCAATGAGGCCTTCGCCCCCGAGTTTGAAGCACTCCGCCATGACTTCAACCAGTCGGTCACGCAGCTTGGCGCGACGCTGAGAGCAATCTCCGAAAGCATCGGCACGATCGACGAAGGCACCCGGGAAATCTCCTCGGGCGCCGGTGATCTTTCGAAACGGACAGAGCAGCAGGCGGCCTCGCTCGAAGAAACGGCGGCCGCATTAGAACAAATCACAGCGAACGTGTCGAACTCCAGCAAGCGGACCGAGGAGACGCGCGCAGTCGCCACCGAGGCAAACCGGAGCGCCGGGATTTCGGCGGAAGTCGTCTCCCATGCGGAGGAAGCGATGGAACGCATCGAGGCCTCGTCGCAGCAGATTTCCAACATCATCGGCGTCATCGACGAAATCGCATTCCAGACCAACCTTCTTGCCCTCAATGCCGGCGTCGAAGCGGCGAGAGCCGGCGAAGCCGGCAAGGGTTTTGCGGTCGTCGCCCAGGAAGTGCGCGAACTCGCACAGCGCTCTGCCGGCGCTGCCAAGGAAATCAAGGGGCTTATCCAGAACTCATCGAGGGAAGTGGAAAGCGGCGTCAAGCTGGTGCGCGATACCGGCCAGGCCCTGAAGACCATCGGCGGCTTCATCACCCAGATCAATCACCACATGGATTCGATCGCCACCTCTGCGAAAGAACAGTCGATCGGACTGAGCGAAGTGAACGTCGCGGTCAATCAGATGGACCAGACCACACAACAGAACGCAGCGATGGTGGAAGAATCGACTGCAGCATCCGATTCACTGGCGCAGGAGGCCCAGAAGCTTCGCGAACTTGTCGCACAGTTCAGGCTCGACGAGGTGGTCTCCAGCCATTCCGCAGCCCTCCGCTCGACGGCAAAATCCATGGCCCAGCCCATCGGCCGTGGGGCCATCCATGCGGTGGCGGCACGCCGTTGAACCGGGCGAAATGACCGGCTCCCTCGGGCCGGCAGATTTTCCAAACAGAACATGAAGGCGCCTGGCGATGGCCAGGCGCCTTTGTTTCGTCATGCGGCGAAGGCCGGATTGCGCCGTGCGCCCATCCTCAGCACGAAATAGATCGCTCCGCCGATGGCGACGCCGAAGAACCAGCCATAGGTGCCCCACCAGTCCGGCAGGATGGAGGTGAAGGTCGGCAGGATCGACGAGAACAGCGCACCGACCGCAAAGGCGATGAAGGCATTGCCGTGCCAGCCGTTCTGGAACCGGAACTCGCCATTCTCCTGGTAGAGAGCCTCGACGTTCAGCTGGCTCTTCCTGATGAGATAGTAGTCGACCATCATGATGCCGAAGATCGGCCCCATCGTCGAACCGATGAAGTTGACGAAATGCGCAGCACCCGTCTCCCAGGGAGCGAAGGGATAGAGCACGAGGGCGATCAGCGCGGCGATATATCCGCCGCGCTTGAAGTTGATCTGGCGCGGGAAGACATTGGCAAAGTCGAAGGCGGGCGAAACGAAGTTCGCCACGACGTTGATGCCGAGCGTTGCAACCGCGAATGTCAGCGCCGCAAGCAGCGCCAGGAACCAGCTGTCGAATTTCGCCGATATCATTTCGGGATGCAGCAGGACCTCACCGTATACGGTGAAGGCTGCCGTGGTCGTGACACCTGCGACGAGGCAGAATGCCAGCAGGTTGATCGGCAGGCCCCAGAGATTGCCCTTCCTGAGCGCCTTCTCGCTCGTCGCGTAACGCGAGAAATCGCAGAAGTTCAGATAGAGTGCCGCGAAATAGGTGATCCAGGTGGCGGCCACCGCGGCAAGCGCCGCAATCGAGCCCGGCTCGCCCGGCACGCCGGCATCCTTGGTTTTTTCGATCAGCACGTCGCGCGGGATTTCGGAACCGAACGAGAAGGTGCCTGATTTGACGACCAGATAGATGGCCAGGATCAGCATCATGATCCAGACGGCGGGACCTGCCCAATCCTGGAACTTGCGGACAGTTTCCATGCCGCGCTGAATGATCAGCAGCTGCAGCGCCCAGACGATGACGTAGCAAATGAGTTCGAGGGTCGAATGGCCGAGCATGTGGCTGTTCTGGTGGAAGGCGAGCAGGCTTTCGTTGCGGATCAGCAGGGCAACGATTGCGCCGGAGGCGGCGGCAGTCTGCGCGCCGTACCAGAAGCAGGCGACCACCGCCCGGACGAGTGCGGGAACATTGGCGCCGAAGGTGCCGAAGGAGGCGCGCGCCAGAACCGGAAAAGGGACACCGGTGCGCACGCCGGCATTTCCGACGAGGCTCATCAGGAAGAAGATGACGAGAGAGCCGATGCCGATGGCGATGACGAAATTCACGAAGCTGCCGCAGAGCAGGAACAGGCTCGCCGCTAGATAATAGCCCCACAGGCTGTGAACGTCCGATGTCCAGACGTTGAAGATGCTGAATGCACCCCACTTACGCTCCTCGGCGGGTGCAAGATCCTCGTTATATAACGAGGGAGACGGATTTCGTACGCTCATGAATGCCCTCCCATATCCCCTGAGGCCGACTCGGCCACAGACGGAAGTCTGCTCCTCATTTGGGCACCTGACAATTTAAGAGTCACATTGTACACAATCCTGATCGACCAGATGGACAGGCCATCAGCCTATTGCGGGCGAAGGACACGCCCGGCCAGGCCATGCTGTGCCCGAACAGGATGATGTGCTTCACCTTGCCGCGGCGGCCGTAGGCGATGGCCATCGAAGACCGCATCATGCCTCTGCCGTGGCTTCGGCCCGAGTACCCTCATCCCTTGGGATTCTGAACCATGCGACGTAGAGCGCCGGCAGGAACAGCAGGGTGAGGGCCGTGCCGATGACGATGCCGCCCATCATGGCGTAGGCCATCGGACCCCAGAAGATCTCGCGCGAGATCGGGATCAGCGCGAGGGTTGCCGCCGCCGCCGTCAGCATGATCGGCCGCATGCGGTGTTCGGTCGCCTCGATGACCGCCTGCCATGGCGTCACACCTTCGGCACGCAGATGCTCGATCTGCACCACGAGGATGACCGAGTTGCGGATCAGAATGCCGATCAGCGCCAGAATGCCGAGGATGGCGACGAAGCCCATGGGAGCATTGCTGAGCAAGAGCGCCGCCACCACGCCGATCAGGGCCGTCGGCGCGACCGCAAAGACCAGGAAGAGGCGGCTGAAGCTCTGCAGCTGGATCATCAGGATCGTCGCCATCGTAAACAGCATCAGCGGAGCCACGGCCGCAATCGGCCCTTGCGCCTCGGCGCTGGATTCGACGGCGCCGCCGATTTCCACCTTGTATCCGACAGGAAGGTTCTTCTGGAATTCCTCCACCTTCGGCTTCAGCTGATCGACAATCGTAGCCGGCTGTGTCGAACCGATGACGGCCGCCTTGAGCGTGATGGTGGGCTGCCTGTCGCGACGCCAGATCGTTGGCTGCTCAAGTTCGAAGCGGAAATTCGCCACGGCCGAGAGCGGCACGACCTTGCCATTGGAGGTCGAGAGCTGCAGATTCTCAAGCGTCTGGACGGAATCGCGCTCGGACGCCCTGGCCCGGCCGATGACATTGACCAGGTAGATATCGTCGCGGATCTGCGTCGCGGTCGAACCTTCGACAATGCCGTTGAGGGCGGTCGCGATGTCCTCGGAAGAGACGCCGAGCTGGCGCGCCTTGTCCTGCAGCACATCGACCTTCACCACCCGCGAAGGCTCGTTCCAGTCCAGCACCATGTTCGACAGCAGCGGATGAGTACCGACAACGCCTGCAAACTGCTGGGAGATATCACGTACCTTTTGGATATCCGGGCCGCTGATCCGGTACTGGACCGGTTTGCCCACCGGCGGGCCGATATCGAGAAGCTTCACGAAGGCGTCTGTGCCGGGGAAGGTCTTCGTCAGATAATCCTGCAGTTCCGCCCGCACCTTGTCGCGCACGTCGAGGCCTTTGGTGACGATGATGGTCTGTCCGAAGGTGACATCGGGCGTTTGCACGTCAAAGGACAGGATGAAGCGCGGCGCGCCCTGGCCGACATAGGTTGTCCAATGATCGATATCCTTGTTATCGGCCAGCATCTCCTTTTCGAACTTGGCCATCTGCCTGTTTGTCTCGGCGATCGAGCTGTTGTGGGGCAGGTTCCAGTCGATGACGAGCTCTGTTCTGTCCGAGTTCGGGAAGAACTGCTGCTGCACCAGCCCCATGCCCCCGACCGAAAGGGCGAAGACGACGACCGTCAGCACGATGGTGACCCAACGCCAGCGCATCGCCAGCCCCAAAAGCCAGGAGAACACGGCGGCGAAACGACCCTTCTTCTCGTGATGCGACTTCATCGTCTTCGGCAGGATCGTGACGCCGAGAAGCGGCGTGAACAGCACGGCGACGATCCAGGACACCACAAGCGAAACCGCGATGACGACGAAAAGCGTGAAGGTGAATTCGCCGGCCGCACTGCTGTTGAGACCGACCGGGATGAAGCCGGCGACGGTGACAAGTGTTCCAGTCAGCATCGGAAAGGCCGTCGACGTATAGACGTGGGTGGCGGCTTTCCTCAGATCGTCACCTGCCTCCAGGCGAGCCACCATCATCTCGACGGCGATCATGGCGTCGTCGACGAGCAGCCCGAGCGCAATGATGAGCGCACCGAGCGAGATGCGCTGAAGCGAAATGCCGGAGTATTCCATCACCACAAACGTGATTGCCAGCACGAGAGGAATGGAGATCGCCACCACCATGCCGGCGCGCAGGCCGAGGCTGATGAAGCTGATGACGAGGACGATGACGATCGCTTCGAAGAGCGCGCGGGTAAAGCCGGAGACAGCCTCGTCGACGACGTGCGGCTGATCGGAGACGCGGTGGACGTCCACCCCGATCGGAAGATCGGCGACGACCTGTTTCATCCGCGCGTCGAGCGCCTCGCCGAACTCCAGCAGATTGGCGCCCTGCTTCATGCCGATGGCTAGTCCGATCGCCGGCTCGCCGTTGAAGCGGAACAAAGCCGAGGGTGGATCGACATAACCGCGCTTGATGGTGGCGACATCGGTCAGCGGGAAGAAGCGGTCGTTGATGCGAAGGTTGATCGAGCGCAGGCTTTCCTCGGAGGTGAACTGTCCGCTCACCCGCAATGCGATGCGCTCCGGACCGGCATCGACGAAGCCGGATTGGGTGACGGCGTTCTGGGCCTGCAACGTCTGGATAACAGACTGCTGGTCGATGCCGAGCGCTGCGATCTGGCGCGTGGAGAATTCAAGATAGATCGCCTCGTCCTGGGCGCCGATCACGTCGACCTTGCCGACATTGGGTACCGTGAGAACTTCGGAGCGCGCATTTTCCACGAGATCGCGAAGCTGGCGCTGGGTCAGCCCGTCACTGGTGAACGCGTAGATGTTGCCGAACACGTCGCCGAAGCGGTCATTGAAGAAGGGACCAACGACCCCGCTCGGGAAATCTCCCTTGATGTCGGCGATCATGTTGCGGATGCGCAGCCAGGTCGGCGCGACATCCTTAGCCTTTGTCGTCGGCAGCAATTCGACGAAGACGGTGGTCTGACCGGCAACAGTCTGGCTTTTGGTGTAGTCGAGCGATTCCAGTTCCTGGAGCTTCTTCTCGATCCTGTCGGTCACCTGCCGCGTCACCTCTTGGGCGGATGCGCCGGGCCACTGGGCGGTGATCACCATCGTCTTGATGGTAAAGTTCGGATCTTCCTCGCGGCCGAGGTTCAGGTAGGAGAATGCGCCTGCGAGAATGAAGACGATCATGAAGTACCAGACGAGCGAACGGTGCTCGAGCGCCCAGTCGGAAAGATTGAAGGACTTCACTGGCTGATCTCCTGGTCGATGCTGATGGCTTGGCCATCTTGAAGTTTATGCACGCCGGCAACGACCACCCGCTCTCCGGGAGCGAGTCCTTCGGTGACGCGAACGGTGCCGCCGTCGGTTAACTTGCCGTCGATCGTGACGCGCCGTAGCGTCACCTTCTTGCCGGCTACGTCGACGATCCAGACACTGGCGCCGTCGGCACCGGCAAGGATCGCCGAGGACGGCAGCATGATCTCGGGATCGGCAGCGATGGTTGCGGAAGCCGTGATGACCGCGCCGAGCCTGAAGGCTTCAGGCGGATCGGCGAGCGCGATCTTGGTCCGACTCGTTCGGGTGGCGGTCTCCGCCTCCGGCGCGATTTCGCGCACGACGCCCCTCGTGCGGATCGAAGGCTCGAGCTGCAGCGTCACCTCAAACGGCGCGCCGATCTCCAGTTTCTGCGCAGCGGCCTGGGGCACGTCGACGACGGCGTCTCGCTTGTCCGGCCGGGCGATGGTCACGACCGTCTGGCCGGCCGACACGACCTGGCCGACCTCAGCCGAAGTAGCCGTGACGACCCCATCGAATTCAGCCTGAAGCTGCGCATAGCCGAGCTGCTCCTTGGCCTTGTCGAGGTTGGCCTGCGCCTTGGCGACCGCGGCCGTGGCCGTCCGTCTCGCCTGCTCGGCTTCTTCGAGCGAGGCTTCCGTGCCGGAGCGCGATTCCACAAGCGCGCGCTGGCGCTGCTCCGTGGTCACGGCGTTTCGGAGCTGAGCGTCGCTGTTCTCTACATCGGACTGGGCGCTGCGCACGGCAAGCTCCAGCGCCAGCGGATCGATGGCGGCAACCACGTCACCCTTCTTGACGACATCACCGACATTGACGTTGCGGGCGATCATCCGCCCGAGGATCCGGAAGCCTAGATCGGTTTCTATGGTCGGCTGGATCGTGCCGGTCAGGCCGAGGCTTGTGGCGGGCGTCTGCCTGACCGTCATTGACAGCACGGGACGGGGCGCCTCCTGCCTGCTTTCCTCCTGCTTCGTGCAGGAGGAGATCAGGGCCGCACCCATCAACAGGGCGATTATCTTGGGACGAATACTCACTTGGATGCTTCCTTGACATAAGACACGGTTTCACCGGGCCTGAGGAATTTGGTCCCGTCGGTCACCACGACATCTCCCGCCGACACGCCCGACTTGACGACGAAGCTGCCGGTCTCGTAACTGGCGACCTCGATCGCTCTCACCGCAACCGCAGAGGATGCAGGATCGACGATCCAGACGGCCGGTTTGCCGTCCTTTGAGGTCATTGCCGACCAGGGCAGCTGGATCACGTCCTGCGGGACGTAGTTGAATTTTCCGACGACGGGAGCGCCGAGAGGAATGGGAGCATCGCTCGATATCGCGACCTTGACCCTGATGGTGCCGGTGGAAGAATCGATCGTCGGCGATATCTCGCGCACCTTCGCCGTGATCTTCTGCGAGGGGTTCGCAAGCAGGTTCACGGTGCCGTCGCCGTCGATCGGGCGCAGGAACGCACTCTCGACCACTTCGAAGACGGCGTCCCTGTCGCCGTCATGGGCAAGGGTGAAGACAACCTGGGCGGCCTGCGCCACCTGCCCGACCTCGGCATTGCGGGCGGTGATCACGCCATCGGCATCGGCTTTCAGCTCCGTATAGGACAGGGTGTCCTGCGCGGTCTCGAAGAGCGCCTGCGCCGACTTCGTCGAGGCCTGCGCGGTCAGAAGCGCCTCCTGTGCCTGGTCGAGTGCGGCGCGCGTCGTCACCTGCGTCCGAAACAGGCTCTGCTGACGGTCGAAGGCGAGCTGTGCCTGGGTCTGCTGGGCTTCAGCCGACTGAAGATTGGCCGCGGCCACATCGAGATCGGCCTTCTGCTCTTCGGGATCGATGCGCGCCAGTACCTGCCCCGCCTTCACTGACTGACCGACTTCGACCAGCCGTTCGATGATCTTGCCGCTGACCCGGAAGGACAGATCGGTCTGGACCCGGGCGCGCACCTCTCCCGTCAGCGCACCGCCATCACTCAGCGGCTCAGACTTGGCGACGACGACGCCGACCTGCCGCGCGCCGGGTTCTTTCGGCCCGTCCGATTCGCTGCAGGAGACGAGACCGATCGTGCATACGATCGCTGTGGCGAACAGAATGGTTCTCATAGCTGACCTCTTGCTCTCAACGGCAGCTGCTATATAATTGACTGACGGATTAGTCAATGAAACTTTTGCACAGGACCGATAGCGCAAAACAAGGGAGGCGAGGCACGAATGACAGCTCAGAAGAAACTCACACGCGCGGAACAGAAGGCGCTGCGACCCATCCAGATCCTGGATGCCGCATTCGAGGAATTCGTCAGAAACGGGTTCACGGGCGCCCGCGTCGACGACATCGCAGACAGGGTCGGCGTCACCAAAGGCACAGTCTACGTTTACTTCGAGACGAAGGAAAAGCTCTTCGAAGCCATGATCAGTCACTTCTCCGTCCCCTTTCAGGAACTGCTTGAAATCACCGCTGGCCTCAGCGGCAGCGCCACCGACAGGCTGATGTCCATTCTCGGTCTGCTTTACGACCAAATCGCGGAGGATCGTACAACCCGCGAATTGACGCGTCTGGTCATTTCGGAAGGACAGCGCTTCCCCGACCTGATCGATCGCCACCACGATGAATTCATCGCGCCGATTATCGCAAGGATCGACGCTCTCATCCTGGAAGGTGTTGCGTTGGGGGAATTTCGCGAAATTCCTGTCGAATTTTCCGACATCGTGGTTGCGCCGATTCTGACGACGACGGTTCTGCGGCTGATATTCGATGATCGCCGGGTGCCGACGCCCGACAAGGACGCCTTCATGCGCGCCTATTTCGACCTGCTGTTCAACGGGCTGCTTGCCGAACGTCGCTGATTGCGAATGACGAAAATATCGGCGCAAGCACATAGCTTTTTTAAAGTCCTTTATGTGAAAACATCAAGTTAGCTTATGCTTCGAAGGTACGATCTGAATTCGCGGCGGAAAAAGTGGAACGTAAAGTCAATCTCAAAGATGTCGCACGCGATGCCGACGTGTCGCTGAGCACGGCCTCGCACGCCCTGAACGGAACTGCGCCGCTCACGATCGAGGTGCGGGAAAGAGTGCTGGATTCGGCAAAACGGCTCGGTTATCTCGATCGCCGCAGAAAGAAGGCGACGATTGCCGCCTTGCACGTTCTGCTTCTCGCCATTCCTGACGATGCCGCCCCGGAGAGCGACCTCAATCTGGTGAGCTGGACGATTCTCAACGGTCTTCGCAGGGAATGCGAGCGTCGAGGCATCCGGATCGTACCCTATGTCAGCAGCGGCCGGCGCATCGACGGCGCCGAAGTCAGGCAGATTGCGATAGCAGAACGCGCTGACGGTATCGTGGTGCTGAACGACGATCAGCCAGAACTCATCCGCAGCCTCGCCTCGGCTGACATGCCCGTCGTCATCGTCAACGGCGAGGATCCCGCCATGCTGGTCGATACGGTGACGCCAGAAAACCGCTTCGGCGCACGGCTCGGCATCGAGCACCTCCTGGCGCTCGGCCACCGCCGGATCCTGCATCTGACCTGGAAGGGCCGAACGACCATCCAGCGCCGGTATGACGGTTTTTCCGATGCTTATTTGGCCGCACAGCTTCCGGTGCCGAAGGACATGATCATCGAAGCCGAGGGATATGAGCCCCGGCATGGCGAAGCGGCCATCAACGCGCTGCTCGATCGCGACGCCGCGCTGAAAGGCGCAACCGCCGTCTTCTGCGCGGCCGACAATCTGGCGCTCGGCTGCCTGAAGGCATTGGCCGATCGCGACATGCGCGTGCCCGACGCGATATCTGTGCTCGGCTTCGACGACATCGTTCCCGGCGAGTTCAGCCGCCCGCCGCTCTCCACCGTGAGCGTGCCGACCGACCGTCTCGGGGCGGCAGCGCTCGCGCTCATCGAACAGCGGCTGATCGCCAATGATCCGCAACGGCCGGCCCATCGCCTGGAGCTCGGCTGCCATCTCGTCCTGCGCGGCAGCATCGCGCCGCCTCCGTGATCCCAGCCGTCGGAGAATGCAGAAGGCGCGACCTCTCAGCAATGCATCGAGTGCTCCGCCGCGTCGAGAAGAAACATCACGCCATAGGGACTGCCCGGGAGACCGGGGATTCATGTATGTGCCGGCTCCATCTTCTCACCTGGGAGAATGTAGAAAATCATTCAGCGCAATCGCTCAGCCCGTAACCGCGTATCCCTCGGACTTTCACCAAAAGTGCTGCGGTAGATGATGGAGAACCTGCCGGCATGCGCAAAACCCCAGATCGCGCAGATTTCGCGGACAGATTGCTGGTTTGTCGGATCCCGCAGCTGCTCGCGGGCCGCCTGCAGTCGGATCGTGCGGAGGTAGCCGGCCGGTGAGGTTCCCCTGAAGGCCTTGAAGCCCGTTTGCAGCGCCCGTAGCGAAACGCCGACGCCATCGGCAACCATCGTCATGGTGATAGGTTCCGCGATATTGGCATGCATGTAGTCGATAGCGCGTCGGACATGCCAAGGTGCAATCAACGGTACTTTCTTTTTTTCCAGATGATCGGAAAACCGATGCCGGCCAAATCGGATCACGAGGTGAGCAAGAGTTTCGCTCATCGCGGCTGCGGCAAGAGGCGAGGATAGCAACGGACCGGCGCCGCGCATGCCCTGCACGATCGTCTGGAGCAGATTGCCGATCAGTTGGCCTGACTGCGTCGCGCGATCCAGAATCGGGTCGAGATCGAACGACTCCGAGAGGGGCTTTTCCACCAGCGAGGCGAGGACCCTTTTCACAACCTTCCAGTCCAGAAAAAGGGCGTCCGAGCGGTGCGGTCCTCCCTGGACCACACGATCGCCGACTTCGTGATTGTTGGCCATGAGAAAGTAACCGGCGCCGCTTTCGACCGTTGTCTTTCCTATCGACAGTCGAAAAGAGCCTGTGTGCGGCATGAAAAACGCGAGATGCTGCGGAGAGTCATCAAGCGTCCGAATCGTCCAGGAACTCTGATAGACCGAATGAAGCACCGTGAGCGCCTCGGTCCTTCTCAGATCCGCGGCCCAGGCGAATTTTCGGTCATCCTTCAACGGCTGTGCGCCGAAAACGCCGTAACCAGCCGTAAAGGCCTGAACCATTGATTCGAAGCTGGTGCCTCCATGCGTGGGCTCGAATCCATAACCACGATGCTCGGCAATTGCCATTTTCTCCCGTGTTAACGCATCCATGCCGCTCGGTTCTTTTCTTCTGCCGCCTGACATCATCGCGACTGGTCTGGCCAATCTTGATGGGTTAAGCAGGACCGGCAAAACCACGGATGATTTCGTTGCCCCGCAGAAGCAAAGCGTCCCCTCCACCTGCTTCACACTTACAGTGTAAATCAATATGTTTGGAAAATGAAGTACGCTCCGCTGGACCACGTTGCCCCACATTTCCTGCGAGACACAGAGCCCGCGAGAGTAGCCTCCCGTAACGAACGGGACCTCTTGCGGTTGATCTGGAAGTCGCCCGGCATCGAGCGCTCCAGCCTGACCGATCCACTCGATCTCACCCAACAATCGTTGCACAGAATCGTCGGCCGGCTTCATGATCGGGGAATGGTCGTCTTTTCCCAATCGGAAAACCGGCGCGCCGGTCCACCAAGTCCGGAGCTGACACTGCGAAGGGAGTGGTGTCTGACGCTCGGCATCTCCATCAACGTCGGAACGATTGGCCTTTGCCTCATGGGTTTCGGCGAACCGTTGGACAATATGGAAATTCCCCAGGCCGGCTCGTCGCTATCCCTGGAAATGGAGCGGATCGAAGCAGCCGTCGAACAGATCCTCGCCCGGCGCGGCGCCAAGCGGCGCGACATCCTCGGCGTCGGCCTTGCAGTCTCCGGCCATCGCATGCTGGATACGGCTTTCAATTGTCCCCTGCCGCTGGCCCATTGGTCGCTGATCGACCTGGCGCCATTGCTTGGGGAGCGGCTTGGCCTGCCGGTCTGGGCGGACAATGTCGCCAGGACTGCGGCCTTGGCGGAAGCAATTTTCGGCGTCGGGCGTGACGTTGCCGATTTTGCCTATATCGCCCACCTTCATGGCTATGGCGGCGGCCTTGTCTCCGGCGGCATGCCGTTTCGCGGCAGTTTCGGAAATGCCGGCGAAATCTCCGTTCTTTTCGGGCGTCAGGACTACGATGATCGCCCCGCTCTCAACCAGCTGCTCGAGCATCTTCGCGGCAAGGGGCGCAGCGGCCTGACCCTGAGGGATCTGAAGGACGAAAATATGGTGGAGTGGGATGGTGTCGAGGAATGGATCGACCGCGTCACTCCGGCCCACAATCGTGCCATCAACGCGATCTGCGCGATCTTCGACCCGGCATTGATCGTGCTTGGCGGCGAGCTTCCACATTCGCTTGCGAGAATGTTGATCAAACGCACCGAATTCAACAATCTGCCTCGGCATGGCGCCTTGCGCGACATCCCGCAGCTCGCAGTGGCCCAGATCATCGATGCCCCCGGCGCGATCGGCGCAGCATTGATCCCGCTATTCGAAACCGTGTTGTGATGGCCTCTGCCAGTTAATCCTGCACGGCTCCGATCCAAATAGGACTGAAGCTGGCGCGACGAAATCGGAAAGGCAGACTTAAATCCTTGGAGGTTTCCTCGCCTCGACCCCAATCGGTGCCGCGCGCCAGGATTCGTTCACTTCATTCCCGTACCGGCAATGCCTGTGGTGATGTATTTCTGCAGGAACAGGAAGACGACGGTGACCGGCAACAAGCTGAGGAACGTCATCGCCAGGATATAGTGCCACTGCACCGAGAACTCTCCCTGGAAGGCGTTGAGCCCGACCTGCAGGGTGAAATTCTCGCGGCTGTTGAGGACGATGAGCGGCCAGAGGAAATCGTTCCAACGCCAGAGCACGGAAAAGATCGCCAGCACGGCAAGCGCCGGCGCCGTCAGCGGCAGGATGATCCGCCAGAAGATGCAGAATTCGCTCGCCGCATCGACGCGTGCCGCCTCGATCAGTTCGTCCGGTATGGTCAGCATATATTGCCGCAGCAGGAAAACGGCCGTCGGCGAGGCGACGGTCGGCAGGATGACACCCCAGAGATTGTCGGCGAGCCCGACCCCGACAATGACGAGATAGGCCGGGACCATGACGACGGCGAGCGGGATCATCAGCGTCGAGATGATGATGACGAACACAGTCGTGTCACCGCGAAATTTGTATTTCGACAGCGCAAAGGCAGCCATGGCGTTGACAACAAGCGTCAGCAGCGTCGCAACCACGGTGACGAAGACCGAATTTTTCAGGAAGGTCAGGAAGTTGAAGCGCGTCAACGGATCGGTGTAGTTCTCGGTGGCAACGGTCAGATGCTGCACCGGCGTGATTCCCTTGACATCGACACCGATCGGTTGCCCCGGATTTGCAGGATCGACCATCTGCGCCTTGAGACCGATGCGCCGCACCATGGCCATTTCACGCTGCTGGCCATCAATCGTTACGTTCCAAAGGCTGAGAGGCTTGTCGAATCCGGGCACGGTCTGCTCCACGGCGGCCCGCGGAAGCAGCGACGGCGGAAAGCGGGTGATCTCGGCCGCCGGCTTCAGCGAGGAGAGGCCTGCCCAGACGACGGGAATGAGCACGGCGAGCGTTCCGCCGATCAGCCAGACCCATGACAAGATATCGGTGATATCGATGCGTCCGGCCCGGCGTGTGCGTGAGAGAAAACTGATCGGGTTCATCTCAGGACTCCATCCGCTTGCCGAGGCGCAGCTGTATGAGGGTGAGAACCAGAAGCACCAGCCCCATGAGAACCGAGGCGGCGGAGGCAAGCCCGAAGAGACGAAGATCGCTGCCGAAGGCCATCTGGTAGATATATTGGACGATGAAGCTGTTGGCCGTGCCCGGGCCGCCGCCATTGGTCAGAACCCAGGCTTCGTCAAAGATCTGCACCGACTTGATCATCAGAAGGATGAATACGACCAGCAGGTTCGGGGCAAGAAGTGGAAGCGTGATCCTGAACAGCGTGCGGCGCGGTGAAGCGGCATCGATGGACGCGGCTTCATAGAGATCTTTCGGGATCGCCTGGAGGCCGGCGAGCAGGATCAACGTGTAAAAGCCCATATGGAACCAGACCGACACGACCACGACAAAAAAGCGCGACCAGCCAACGTCGAGCAGGAAGATCTCGGGCGGAACACCAAGCATCTGAAAGAAGGCGTTCAGCAGGCCGTTGCGATCGAGGAACCACTTCCAGATCAGGCCGATGACGACGGGAGACAGCAGAACCGGATAGAAGAACATCGCTCGGAAGAAGCCACGCGCCAAGATCGCCCGATTGAGGATCAGCGCCGTGATCAACGCCACCAGCAATGTGGCGATGACGTTGAAGGCCACGAACCAAAGCGTGTTCCACACCGCCGTCCAGAACAGCGATTCCTGGCAGGTTCCGGGCTGCAGATAATTGCCGCAGGAAAGCAGGGTGCGGAAGTTGTCGAGACCGACGAACGGCCGGTCGGAGACGAAGAGATTGGTGCCGCCCGTGAAGGCGTAGCCAACGGCGATGGCGATGGGAAGGAAGGTGAAGATGGCGAACAGGATGAGGTTCGGCG
The DNA here is from genome assembly GCF_019685435.1 of Rhizobium sp. NLR10b. Classification (NCBI taxonomy): domain Bacteria; kingdom Pseudomonadati; phylum Pseudomonadota; class Alphaproteobacteria; order Hyphomicrobiales; family Rhizobiaceae; genus Rhizobium; species Rhizobium sp. NLR10b. Next base: position 112,485 of record NZ_JABDWV010000014.1, read on the forward strand.
CCAGGAACAGCCATGGCATCCGCTTGCGGCCGAACAGACGCTCGATCGCATTCATCGGCGCCTCGACCACCCTCATCGCCGTTTCGCCTGTCTGAGACAGCAACGTACCGGCCGTGAGCTCTGCCATATCAGCGCCTCCCCTGCCCGGACCGTCTGCCAAAGGCCAGGCCGCTTTCGGGATCGAACAGATGAACGCGGGCCGGATCGGCATCGATCATGATCCGGTCGCCGGAAACCGGCGCGAAATGGCCGGCTTCATGGATGATGATCTGATCGTCTTGCCCGGCGAGATTTCCATAGACATAGGTCTCGGTCCCGAGCCCTTCGTGATACTGCACGACGAATGGCAGGCCGCGCTCGCTGGAGCGGGTGAAATGCGCTGGCCGGATACCGGCAACAACCGACCGACCGACCGCAATGCCGGCTGGATCGACACTGCTGACGATTGTGCCGCCGTTGCCGACATCGACGACGACGCCGCTTTCGCCGACGCCCGAGACCTTGCCCTTGATGATGTTCATGCGCGGCGAACCGAGGAAGCCGGCGACGAAGAGATTGCGCGGATGATCGAAGAGCTCCAGCGGTGCGCCGACCTGCTCGATCCGACCGGCGCGTAAAACGACAATCTTGTCGGCCATGGTCATCGCCTCGACCTGATCGTGGGTAACGTAGATCATCGTCGTCTTGATGTCGCGGTGGAGCTTGGTGATCTCGGCCCGGGTCTGGACACGCAGCGCCGCGTCGAGGTTCGACAGTGGCTCGTCGAAGAGGAAGATGTCGGGCTCGCGCACGATCGCCCGGCCGATCGCCACGCGCTGGCGCTGGCCGCCCGAAAGCTGCTTCGGACGTCGGTCGAGATACGGTTCGATCGCCAGCATCCTGGCCGCCTCGGCAATGCGCGCCTCGATTTCGGCACGTTTGAACTTCAAATTTTCCAGGCCGAAAGCAAGATTCTTGCGTACGCTCATATGCGGATAGAGCGCATAGGACTGGAAGACCATCGCGATCTTGCGCTCGGCCGGCGACAGCGCGCTGACGTCGCGTCCACCGATCGCGATTGCGCCCGAAGTCACCTCCTCAAGGCCCGCGATGATGCGCAAAAGGGTTGACTTGCCGCACCCCGACGGACCGACGAAGACGACGAACTCGCCGTCCTTGATGTCGAGTTCGACGTCATGCAGGATTTTGACGGCGCCATACGACTTGTTGACGGTGGAAAGTTTCAGTTCTGCCATGCCCCACTCCCATCAGATGCCGCCGTTTCCATGACGACGTCGATTGCGTTCCAGCCTTGCGGCAGCGGTGCAGGCCTCGTAATCCGCACCTCGTTCATCAATATCCCGGCGACATCGGCCACGTAGACGGCCGGCATTCCGCCGGGATACTCCTGCAGGCCGATCACCCGTCCGTCCGAACCTCGGGTCCAGGCATTGGCACGCCCGCCGCCACCCGTCTTCGGCGCGAGGTCGGCATTCGTCGGGCGCAGATCGTAGGTCCGCCCGGTACCAAGCTGCCCCGGCTGCTGATCGACGGTGATACGGGCCAGCGACACGTTCCGGATGCCTGACGGCGCCGCCGCAATGATGGTGATCGCGCCTTCCATCCGCCCGGTCACATCCTCGACGATCAGATTTTCGATGGCGCCCGCAGGGCGTTCGGCGATGCGATCGACGACATTGACGGTCAGCGCCTCCCCCGAACCCCAGAAACCATCCGGCGTTTCGCGGCACTCTACCGAAATTCTGGAAAACCTCACATTCGAGATCCGGCCGCCGTCGCGCGAGAATATGCCGAGCGCCCGGCTGGAAGCCGAGACGCTGCAATCCTCGAACAGGACATTGCTGACGTCGCCATGTGTTTCCGTGCCGATCTTCAGCGCGCAGCTCAGGCTCTGAACGGAGCAGCGGCGCACGAGAATGTTCTCGCACCGGCCGATGGCGACGCCTTGAGGACCGATGCTGGTTTTCAGGCAGATGCCGTCGTCGGCGGTCGAGATGTTGCAATCCTCGATGACGGCGCCGCGGCAGGCATCGAGCACGATGCCATCCGTATTGGGAAGGCGGCGGTCGTTCTCGATGGTGACGTCGCGGACGAGGACATCGGTGCAGTCGACGAAATGCAGTGTCCACATCGGCGAGCGGCTGACATGAATGGAACTGATCTCCACGTCGTCGCAGCCTTCGAAGACGACGACGCGGGGGCGGAATTCGGCGGGGATGAAGGTTCCCACAGTCTCATCGTCGCCAATGATGAAGCTCTCGCAGCCGGCTTCGATGCGCCCTTTCCCCGTCAGGCTGATCCGCTGCGCATCCTTGGCGACGATCATGCCGCGATCCGATTTCTCGGCGATCACCGAAACCGTCGTATGCGCGTACGCGGCATAATCGGGAACCGGACGCAGGATCGCCCCGGCGGCAAGATGCAGATCGACGCCGGAGCGCAGCCGGAGCCCCCGGCAGAGGTGGATGCCCGCCAGGAGTTCCAGGCGTCCGCCGCCGGACGCCGAAAGACGGTCGATCTCCGCTTGCAGACCGTCGGTATTGTCGCCGTCGAGCGCCTCGATCGCGACGAGGGAGGTGGCGCTCATTGGCGGCGGCCGCCTTCGATCAGGACTTCGGTCAGCAGCAGCATGGTCAGCGCCTGGCCGTAAGGCGTCGGCAGGTTCGGGATGCGCCGGTAGAAATCGAGGTCATGGCCCATCGGCGTGCCATCGGAAACGCCGTGGACGACGCCCTCGTCGTCGATCTGCGCCATCACGGCCTTGAGCGCGCGCTCCGCATGAACCCTGTCGCTCTCGTCGAGAATGCCGGCATTGATGGCGCGCAATATGCCATAGGCGATGCCTGCCGTGGCCGAGGTTTCGATCGGCGAGGACGGATCATCCAGAAGCGTCGTGAACATGCCGTCCGGCCGCTGATAGACTTTCAGGGAGCGCACTTGGCTGACGAGGACGTTCGAGAGGTAACGCCGATCCTTCTCACTGAGCGTCGGCACGAGATCGAAGAGCTCGGGAATGGCAACAGTGATCCAGGCGTTGCCGCGCGCCCAGAAGGCACTGGCGAAGTTGTGCCGGCCGTTGAAGGTCCAGCCGTGATACCAGAGCCCGGTCACGGGATCGGAGAGATAGCGGGTGTGGATGACGAACTGATAGACGGCCTCGTCGACCCAGTCGTTGCGCTCGCAGAGCACGCCGGCGCGCGCGAGGAAGAGGCAGGCCATGAACAGCGTGTCGTCCCACAATTCGCCGTCGTTGAGGCGTTCCTTGACGACGTGCTGGAAGCCGCCCTCCTCGGTCTTCGGCAATTCCATGATCAGCCAGTCGGCCCAGTCCTCGACGAGGGCGCGGAAATCGGGGCGGACGACATGCTCGACGAGGATTGCGAGCGGCAGCATCGGCGCCGTGCTGTTGATCTGGCGCGGCGGAAGGCCGCGTTCGATCTGTGCGCTGTACCAGGCGACGAGCTCCTCCAGCGCCTTATGGTCATTGGCGGAAATCGCGCGGCGCAGAAATCCATAAAGGCCAACGCCGACTTCCCAATCCCATTCGTCGAACTGGATGCCGGAGGCGGCATCGTCCGTCACGAGACCTTCCTTGATGCCCCGGAGCCGGCTGAAAGCCGTCGCCACGCGATCGATCGTCGTCAGGAGGGCGGCGTTGTCGACAGATGCTGTGTTCATGCTGAAGAACCTATGTTTTAGCAGTAGAACGGCCCGTCAGCGCCGGCTTGGCAAGCGGCGCTGTCGTGGGTGAGGATCGGGTGCGGCTGATCATGCGTGAACGCCCGGGGCTGACCGGCGATCGAAAAACCCTCCGCATAGGATAGAGCGATCGCCGGACCGCACGGCGGCGTCAGGGAAAGACGCCGAAGGGTCGGATCGAAGGACACCGCCGTCTGGCACAGGCGCTCGATGAAGCCCTTGAAAGCATCGTCATTGCCGGATGCGACGATGGCCGCCCAGCCGCAGAGCGATCCATGCGAGCGCGCCTCGCGGCCGGCGGTCGGCCCGTCGGTGATCAGCTCCAGGCCGTTCGAGGCCCAGAGGGCGGCAAATCCCCTGCCCGACCGGGCGATCAGCCATTTGTCCTCGACGATCAGATCGTCGAGACCGTCGCGGCCGATATAGGCGTGCGTCCAGGCATGCCGCGCATCACCCGTGTCCTCGATCAAAAGGGCGACGTTGCGATGCTGGGCGACACGCGGCAGGATGCCGTTGCCGGCCCAATAGGACGGTCGTTGGTTGCCCCACGGGTCGTCTTCGCCGGGATGGTTGACCCAGAGCCTCGCCATCGGATGGCCCGCTAGCCGGATATCGAGAACGTGCTGCTGATGCCCCTTCCGGCCGGTCTTGTGATCGACGACAGTCGAAAGCTGTGCGGCCTCGTTCTTGAAGAGCACGAGCTTGCCGCTCTCGAGCCCCTGGCTGTAGCGCGCCTCGACGCTTCTTCCGCGCGAAAGCGAAGCAAGCTCGGCGAGATCGGCCGGAGGCTCATAATCGCCGGCGCAGAACATGGTCAGCGCCGCGACGCCGTTGTTGAGCCAGCCCGTGCCGAAGGCGACCTGGGCGAAGGGCGCAAGCTCGGTCAGCGGGCCGGCGCGCAGTTCCTTGTCATAGGCGCGCCCCTGCGACCCCGCCGGAACGCCGGCAAGCGTATGAAGGGCGATCATGCGGAAGATGAGATCGATCTGGCCGCGAGCGCGGCCGGCGATCCCGCTCTCCGCCCAGCGCTCCAGTGCCAGCAGGCCGATGAAATCGATCGGGTAATAGGCGGCCGAGTTCCACTCCGCCAGGCCATGCGCTTCGACGCTGTCGAACCAGCGCCCGAGGCGCTCGGTGGCGAGCGCCGCCTGCTGACGGCCCGTGCGCCCCGAGGCCGAGAACATTTCGTCGGGCAGGAGAAGTCCGGCCAGAAGCTGGCTGGTATGGAAGCAGAGCACATGGTTCTCGCTCCAGAACCACATCGCGTCGTTGCCCGGCTCGTCGACCCAGTAGCGGTAGGAGAGAACGGAATGGCGGATGCGCTCGACCATCGCCTTGGGCATCCGGTCGCCATAGGCGCCAAGCAGCCACAAGAGCGGCACCATGATGAAATCCGAGCAATCCTCACGCTGATCGATGGAGGCGAGCGTCGCATCGACGATGCGGTCGAAGCTTTCCTGGTCGCCGTAGCCGGTTTCCATCATGGCGATCAGGCGGCCGGCGCGGTTGGCGCCGAAGCGGGCGCTGTATTCCAGCGCCTGCCGCTTGCGGGCGGCAAGCGACGCCTCTGCCGGCAATGGCGAGATGCTGCTCATGAAGGCGGCATCGATGACGCGGGTGACCGAGCCCGTCCCGGAGCCGATCGTCATATGGATGCCGTGATAACCGTCGGCAATGGCGCAGACATCGTCGGCCGTCAGCCGGTTCTGGCCGGCGTGCAGGGTCAGCTTCGCATGGGCGAGAACCGGCCGCTCGTGACCATGGCCGACCACCTTGAGCTCCACCGGCAGGTCGCGCTCGGGCGCCGTATCGAAGATGATCTCCAGCGGCTCTTTGACGAAGACGTCGCGGGCCGGGCGCACGCCGCGCGAAAGCGCTTCCAGCTCCCGCACCTCGTCCTGATCCAGCGATACTGGCAGCAGCACGCAGAGCGGCTCCTCGTCCAGCATTTCGAGCTCGAAGAACCAAGTCGTGTCGCGCTCGGCAAGATCTTCGGTATGGACGAGAATCTCGTTGTCGCCCGCCTCGAGCTGCAGCCTTATCTCGGTTGCGCTCTCGATGTTACGCTTGAAAGGTTCGAAGCGCACCGCCTCCTGCCCGTTGACCCATATGCGAACGCCGCCGCAGGTCTTGAGCGCGAGATTGAGCGTGCGGGGCGCCTCCGTCCTGAAGGTGCCCTTCAGCCATTTCCTGACATGCGTCGGCACATGCCAGAAGCTGGTGAATTCGACGCGGCGGTTGGAGCCGGGAAGATTGAGGCTCTCGGTCTGCCAGGATGTGTCGGGCATAAGCTCGCGGCCGACCATGGTGGACCAGAAGGCCTTGCGGCACGGCAGGTCGCCGACATCGACAAAACCGTTGATGAAACGATAGTCGACGCGGTCTTCGGCGGGCGCGGGCTCGCCGGGAAAATAGCGCGCGATGAGGGCGGACACGGCCCACGCTGTTATCGTCTGCCTCTGGCCCACGCCATAGGCTGGCGCCATGTCGTCCGGCTGCTTGATGCTTTCCGTTTTCACAGATCGCCTCCTCCGCAATCCAATGAAAATATTTTCATCAGGTTATTTGGTGCGTGATTTTTGAAAATTGCTCAAGAACGCCGCTATTGCTGCAGGAAATAGCTTGACGAGATGAATGTCAAGTATATGAAATTGACTTATCGATGGCCAAGGCCGCGATTGATGAAAATGTTTTCATGGGAGGATGAAAATGAAAAACTATCTATCAGGGGCTTTCGCACTGGCGTTGACGACTGTTTCCCTCGCTTGGTCCAGCACTGCCATGGCGGAAACCAAGACGATCACCTTCTTATTCACCGACGACGATCAGGCTTACGTCGAGCGGATGGAAGCCCTGAGCAAGGAATTCGAAACGGCGCATCCCGACATCAAGGTCAACTTCGTCTCATCGGGCTATGATGCGGTCGCCAAGCAGTTGCCGGTACAACTTGCCGTCGGCGAGGGTCCCGACATCGCCAAGATCACCGATTGGCAGCTGGCGCCCTATTACCTCGACATGCGCCCGCTGATGAAGGATCCGGATGGCTTCGCCAAGCTGCACGGCGACAGCCTGAACACGCTTCGCTTCCCCGGCGTCAACGATCCGAACTCGATCAACGGCTATGTTGCGTCACAGACCTTCAACCTGCCCTTCGTCAACAAGACGCTCTTCGAGCAGGCCAAGGAACCGCTTCCCCAGCCGACCGCTACACTAAGGGACATTGTCGAAGCCTCCGCGCGCGTCGCCAAGGCCACGGGTGCGCAGATCCCCTTCACGATGGACCGCTCGGGCCATCGCTTCTCGGGCGCTGCCTTCTCCTACGGCTCGAACTACGTCAAGGACGGCAAGTTCTCGTTCCCCGACGATGCTGCCAAGCGCTACATCACCGACCTCTACAACTGGACGAAGGACGGCTCATTCCCCAAGGAAATGTGGGGTGCGGCCGGCGGAACCCAGTACAAGAACATGGGTGACGAGTTCGTCAACGGCAATGTCGTGACCTATCTTGCTGGCAACTGGATGGTCAATCCGTTCCAGAAGAAGATCGCCGACGCTTTCGACTGGACGGCGATCAGCGCGCCGTGCGGCGATGCCGGCTGCTATGCAATGCCGGGCGGCACCGCGATCGTCGGCTTCAAGCGCACCAAATATCCCGAAGCCGTGGCCGCGTTCATCGAGTTCCTCGGCTCTGAAAAGATCCAGCGTGAAATCGCCGAAAATTACGTCATCCTGACCGGCGCCGACATCAAGGATCCGCAATACAAGCTCGAGAGCAAGAACGCCAAGGAAGCCATGGCCGTCTTCCTTGCGGCCCGCGACAGTGCGCCGCAGGCCGCCCGCGACCTGGAACGCCTCAAGGGATCCGGGGCCATTTATCAGCTTATCGTCCAGCGGATGAGCCAGCTGATCGTCGGCGAGCTTTCCCTCGACGACACCTTCAAGGCCATGAGCGCCGACGTCGACAAGATCAACGGAGCGCTTGCCGCCAACAAGTAATCGGCCGCGCCTGTCTCCCACAGATTGCGCGCTGCATCAGCCACGGCCTCGCAGCGGGCCGTGGCTGATCGTTTTTGACCCCTTTCTCACAGATCCGTTTCCGAGGATCGGCGGCAGCGTTATTTCAACTGCCGTCAACCCGGCTCCTCGCCGCCTTCGCTTCCTTCCAGCTTCTGGAGAAGCGCCTTCATGACCCGATGGGTGATTTCGATGTCGGTGATTTCGAGGCCCTCCGCGAGGCCGCTTGCCCATGGGGCCTGGAGGCGCATAGCGGCGTTGAAGGTCTCGCGGCCCTTCTCCGTCAGCACCACGAGTTGGGCGCGCCGGTGATGCGGATTGGCCGCGAAGGCGACAAGGCCCTCCTTCTCCAGATCGTTGACGATGCGCTGCACATTCTGGCGGTTCGCGCCCATGTCACGCGCGAGCCAAGCGACCGGCTGAGGGCGCGCCGACGCGCCGACCGTGCCGAGAACCTGCCAGCGCGCACTCGTCAGCCCAAGGCCGGCAACCAGCCTGTCGCCCGACGTCAGCATACGGTTGTTCAGCCGGAACAGGTCGAGAATGAGAATGGTCAATGCGGATCCAGCAGCTGTTCGCTCAGGTTTACCCATTTGTCACCATGCAATATATTTGACATCATAATGTCAATATCATATGTCTCGTTTATGTCGAATTGACATCACGCAACCATACAGAATGGAGTGTACCATGTCACGCATTCGCCCGATGGACCCTGCCTTCCCGATCGAGCGCCAGATCGACATCGATGCGTTCCCGGTCGTACTCGTCAACCTGTTCACGCTCGACAAGGCCGATGAAAAGGCATTCCTCGAAAACTGGCAGGACGACGCAACCTTCATGAAGAAGCAGCCGGGCTTCATCTCCACCCAGCTGCATCGCGCATTGGGCGAGAACCCGACCTATCTCAATTACGCCGTCTGGGAATCGAACGAACATTTCCGCGAGGCCTTCACCCATCCCGAGTTCCGGGCCAAGATTTCGGCCTATCCCTCCTCGGCGATCGCCTCGCCGCACCTCTTTCAGAAGGTTGCGGTGCCAGGCATCTGCGTGGCTTAGCCGAAAGAGCCAGGAATTCGGGCCCGTGAAGGAAGGTAGACGCGGCTCCCGCCGGCTTGCCGGCGGGAGCGGTTGGATGTTTGCATCAGCAGGACATCAGGACGCCAATGCGTAGTATCGCTGCTCCGACCCCCTGCCGCTGCCGGTCTTGAAGCGGCGCAGCAGTTCGGCGAGGCTTTCGGTTTCCTGGGTCAGGCTCTGGGCGGCGGCCGTGGTCTGTTCGACCATCGCGGCGTTCTGCTGTGTCACCTTGTCCATCTGGTCGCCGGCGGCCGAGACTTCGCGCAGACTCGTCGCCTGCTCGCGGGCGGCAACCGCGATTTCAGCAACGGTCTCATTCATCGAAGAGACCTGCTCGACGATCTGCTCCAAGGAGACGCCGGATTCGCCGACCAGCTCGACACCCGTCTTGACCTGCGCCGAGGAGGTGGAGATCAGTTCCTTGATCTCCCTTGCCGCATTGGCCGAGCGCTGGGCAAGCTCGCGGACTTCCTGGGCGACGACGGCAAAGCCCTTGCCGGCTTCACCGGCTCGAGCCGCTTCGACACCGGCATTCAGTGCAAGCAGGTTGGTCTGGAAGGCGATCTCATCGATGACGCTGATGATGTTGCCGATCTTCGACGACGAATTCTGGATTTCCGTCATTGCGGCGATGGCGCGGGAGACGATCTCGCCGCCCTTTTCCGCATTGGTGCGGGCCGTCGCCACGACAGCCTGGGCGCGGCTTGCACCCTCGGCCGTCCCGTTGACGCCCCGCGTCACGTCGCCAAGCGCCGCGACGGTTTCTTCCAGCGACGCAGCCTGCTGCTCGGTGCGGCGGGCAAGATCGTTCGAGGCGGTGGAGATTTCCGCAAGGCCGGAGCGGATCGTCGTAACCGCGCTGATGACGGAATCGACCGCCTCCTCGAGGCTTGCGACCGAATTGTTGAAGTGATCGCGGATTCTGACGTAGCGGGCGTCCACTTCGCCGACGCGGACGGATAGGTCGCCTTTCGAGAGCGCGTCGAGACCAAGCGAAATCTGTCGGAAGGCATGTTCCATCACCTGCGCGTCGGAAAGCCGCTCGGCCTCCTGGCGCAGCCGCTCTTCTTCGGCCGCCAGGCGGGCGCGCTCGGCATTGGCCTCGGCGATCAGCTTGGCGCGACCCGTTTCCTGGAACACCTTCAGCGAACGCGCCATGGCGCCCAGTTCATGGCGGTGCTCGACGCCTGTGATGACGATAACGTCGTCGCCGCGGGCGAGCTGTTCCATGGATTGCGCCATGCCCCGGACAGCCGAGGAAATCAGCCGGCCGACGAAATAGGAGAGCACGAGGCCGATGACGATCAGCAGGCCGCTGATGACGAGCGTCGTGCTGGTCGCCGAGGCAACCGTTGCTTCGACCGAGCCATCAAGGTTCTTCTGCGCGCCGGTCACCGTCGCCTGCAGATCCTTGAATTCGCCTGCGATCTTCGGCGCCAAAACGTTGAGCTGCGTCTGGCGGATATTGCCGGAGGCCTGCAGCACCTCCTTCATGTCGCCGAGGCGCGCGGTGTAATTCTGCATGAGCTGGCCGGCGCCCATCAGGCGTTTCTTCTGCAGCTCGTTCTTGGCAGCCTTGGCAGCGGCGTCGTTCAACGCCACTGCCTGGGCAAGTGCTGCCTGCGCCGTGTCATAGGCGGCGAAGTCATCGGAGTGAACGAAGCGCTCGGAGAAATAGAGACTGCGGTTCAGGGCCTCCAGCGTTTCCGCTGTCATGTGCAGCAGGGCAACGTCGGTCTGGCGCCAGGCGCTGCGCATGACGTCGTTGAGCGCGATGCTGGTCCAGGGGCCGAATTCGGTGACCTTGGAGATCAGCAGGTCGCGCCGGGCCTGAAGGGTGACAATCTGTTCGAAGGCCTTTTCGTAGGCAGCGATATCCTGGCGGATCATCGCAAGGCCGGACTGCAGCTCCTTGTTGCCGGCAAAACGCGGGTCATCCGCCTCGAAGGCCTTCACGCCGGCGCGGAAACCATCGACGACGGCCTGCGTCGGCGTCGAGCGGAAGGCTTCGGCCGACAACTGGATCTCGTGCAGCTGGTCGCTGTAATCCGAGATGGCGAGGCTCTGGCCTGCCGTGGCGCGATAGGAGGCGAAGATGGCGGCAAGCCCGTTCATGCCGGAGATCGCGCTGACCGTGAGCAGGCTCATCAGCAGGATCAAAGGCACGAAGCCCGCCGTGATCTGCGCGCGAATGCCGAATTTATTCCAGAAATGCAACATTATAGGCCTCTTATGCTCACTGGCTCTTCGGCAGGTATTTGGAAAGGTTCTCAGACGTCACGAGTTCAAAGGGAACGTTGTTTTCGCGCGACACCTTCTCCTTGTTGACGAGCTTCACGGCAGCGTCGACTGCGGCCGCGCCCTGCCCGACGGCGCTCTGGAGAATGGTGACGTCGAGATCGCCGGCCACCATTGCGGCAAGCGCATCGTCGGTCGCGTCGACGCCGGCGACGACGACATCTTTCATCGGCATGCCGGCCTTCTTCATGGCGCGGATCGCGCCGAGCGCCATCTCGTCATTGTTGGCGATAACGGCGTCGAACTTGACGCCGGCCGCAAGCCACTCCTGCATCTGCTGGTCGGCATAATCGCGCGACCAGTAGGCGGCCTGCCGCTCGACGATCTCCAGGCCCTTGCATTCCGGCGTGGCGATGACATCCGATATATCCTGGGTGCGGGCGCGGGCGGCCGCGTGGAAAGGCTCGCCCATCAATACGACGACGCGGCCCTTACCCTTGAGCAGCGCGCAAACCTGCTTCGTCTCCAGCGTCCCCGATTCCTTTTCGTTGGAGGCGACCACGACCTGATTTTCAGGAAGATCGAGCAGGTTGGAAGGAACGTTGTTGATGTAAACAAGCGGAATGCCCGCATCCGCCGCCATCTTGGTCATCTGCGGCCCGAGATCGCCATCCGAAACCGCCAGGATGATGGCGTCGACCTTGTCGGCGATGAGCTTCTGGACCTGCTTCTTCTGCAGCTCGTTGTCGCCCTTGGCGTTCTCGGTAACCAGCTTGAGGCCGGAGACCATCTGCCCGTGCGTGACGACGCCATTGAGAAGCGCTGTCCTGAATTTGTCGAGATCGGACATCGAAACGCCGATCGTCTGAGCATTGGCAACAGAGACCGACATCGCCAAGGCGATGGATACAAGCGTGGCCGTTTTCATAAATTCCCCTGCGCAATTCGGATAGAAGCGCGTTATTTCAAATTTTGGTTAAATTTTACTTTTCGCGCCGGAGCTGGAAGTATCGGCGGGGGACTTGATGCCGTGGCGGCAGCCCCTTCTTCGGCTCCGGTCACGTGGACTTGAGAGGCGCTGCGGCAAATTCGGAACTGATGCCTCAAGTCTTTGTTTCATTGACGTTATCTTCCGCCGAATCCGGAGCCGACGCTGATGCCCTTGTAGATTACTCTCTGCAGCACGATGGCGAGGATTACCCCAGGCACCATGGAGATGGTGGCGCCCGCCATAATGTAGTTCCAGGCGGTGCCCTGCTGCGTCTGGAACAAGGTGAGCCCGAGCGGCAACGTGGCCTTTTCGAGCCCACTGGTGGCGATCAGCGGCCAGAGGAAACTCTTCCACTGCGCGATGAAGGTAAAGAGCGACAGCAGGCCGATCGCCGGCATGGCGAGCGGAACGATGACCCTGACCAGGATGCGCAGGCGCGAAGCCCCGTCCATCATCGCCGCCTCATCGAGGTCCTTGGGAATGCCGAGAATGAACTGCCGCAGCAAGAAGGTGCCGAAAGAGGAGAATGCGACCGGCAGGATCATGCCGTGATAGGTGTTGATCCAGCCGAGCTTGCTGACCAGAAGGAAGAGCGGGATGACCAGCATCACCTGCGGGATCATCAGCGTGCTGAGATAGGTGAGCAGCAGCCCTTCACGGCCGGGGAACCTCAGGCGGGCGAAAGCGTAGGCCGACAGGCAGGAGACCACGATGACGATCACGGTCACGCCGCAGGCAACGACGAAGGAGTTCAGCAGGAAGGTGCCGAAGGGCAACGACACCAGCGCCTCGATGAAATTACCCCACTGATATTCCTCGGGCAGGATACGGACCGGCACGGCCAGCACTTCGGTGTTGGAACGCACTGCATTCGACACCATCCAGAAGAAGGGAAAGAGAAAGAGCAGCGCGATCAGCGACAGTCCTGCGTAGCTGACGAAGCTGCCGATCCGCCGCAGGATGCGATGCCGGTTCCGGGACTGGGAATGCGGATACCGCGAGGCCGGGTCAGTCGTCATAATGCACCCATTTGCGCTGCATGTGGAACTGCAGGATGGTGAGCGCCATGATCATGACGAACATCACCCAGGCGAGCGCCGAGGCGTAACCCATCTGGAAATTGGTGAAGCCCTTCTGGTAGATGGCGAAGCCGAGGGTGGCCGTCGCCGAGCCCGGGCCGCCACGCGTCATCGCAAAGATCTCGTCAAAGACCTGCAGCGAGGTGATGGCCGTCATGACCGTGGCGAAGAAGACCGTCGGCGAGATCAGCGGCAGGCGGATGCGCCAGAAGCGCCGCCAGGGACCGGCGCCGTCGATCATCGCCGCTTCGAGATAATGCTTCGGCACCAGGTCGAGCGCGGCGTTGAACATCACGACGTTGTAGCCGACATTGGCCCATAGCGTGACGAGCACGACCGCCTGCATGGCCCAGCTCGAACTCAGCAGGAAGTTCGGCAGGCCGAGGCCGAGCGAACGGATGACGCTGTCGGCGAGCCCGTCCGGCGTGAAGATCAGCAGCCACACCACAGAGGCTGCGATCGTCGGAGTAAAGGTCGGCAGAAAGAAGATCACCCGAAAGATCGCCTTGCCGCGCTTCAGGCTCGATATCCAGACCGCGAGCGTCAGCGAAACGATGATATTCACAGCCAGATACTCGACGGCGAAGAACAGCGTATTGCGCAATATGGTGTAGAGGGCTGGATCGACGGTGAAGAGCTTGATGTAATTCTGCAAGCCGACGAAGGATGGCGTCGAGATCAGCTGCCAGTTGGTGAAGGAGAGCGCCAGCGACGCGGCGATCGGCAGGGCCATGAAGATCATGAAGCCGAGGAAACTCGGCAGCAGGAACAGCATGGCCGTCTGCGTCTCGAGTTTCAAGAAGTGCCTGGGATGACCGGGCTGCAGGGCAATTTCGGCAACGGCGCTTTCCGACATCTCTTCCTCCATGCGCGGCAGCTCCCGCCGCCGCGCTCTAGCACGGCACGCTCTATTGCTGCGCGAGGCTCTGGATGGACTCCATCGTCTGCTTGGCGTCGGCGCTACCGCCGAAGGCGGGCGGGAAATACTGGTTGAAGAGATTTTCCACGGCCGCCCAGTTGTTCGTGATCGCATAGGGCACCGAATGCGCTAGCGAATAATCGAGCGCCTCGCCGCCATTGGTGATGTCCTTGGCCGCCACCTTGTACCAGGAGGATTGCGAGGCCGTACGCGCCGGCAGCGCCCGGCCCTGTTCGGCGAGGTACTGCAGCGCCTCAGGGCTGGTCAGCACCTGGATCGCCTTCCAGGCCGCGTCCTTGTTCTTGCTCGTCCTGGCAATGCCAAAACCGGAGCCCGCAGTGACGGCCGTAAGCTCTCCGTCTGCGCGCGGCAGGGTGGTGGAACCAACCTTGAACTTGACCTTGTCCTTCATGCCGATGATTGACCACGGACCGTCGATATACATGGCGACATTGCCAGAATAGAAGCGGCCCTGGATGACCGTGCCGGCATCGGCACTCGACGGCACCAGCGGCGCGACCTTGTCCTTGGCGGCAAAGCCGATCACCCTCTCGGCAGCGGCAATGGCGCTCCGATTGGTGAGGTCGAGCTCACCGGCATCGTTGACGTATCTATCGCCCCAGGCCGAGGCCAGGACCGAATAGTTCTGCGGGGTGATGCCGAAGCCGTACTTTCCGTCCTTCGTCAGCTTCTTGGCGGCATCGGTAAACTCGGCAAGCGTCCAGCCCGGCTTCGGTAAATGAATACCGGCGGCTTGGAGCGCGTCCTGGTTATAGTAGATGACCCACGGACCGACGTCATAGGGCAGGCCGTAGAGCTGCTTGTCGACGGACATGCCGCCGATGATCGAGGGGGTGAAGGCCCCGACGTCGAATTTGTCGGCCGCGATTCGGTCGTTCAGCGGCTCGAGCAGCGAATAGAAATTCGGCATGCGCAGCGACTGCATGGACACGATGTCGGCGAGCTGCCCCGACGCCGCCAGCACCGGCAGCCGCGTCCAGTAGTCGACCCAGCCCGTCGTCGTCAGCGTCACCTTGATATCGGGATATTTGGCGTTCACCATGTCGGCCAGGTGCTGCCAGCCTTTGGTATCGGCATCGGAGCCGGTCCACATCTGCCAGGTCAGGTTGATCTGCTCGGCCGAGGCGGCTGTGGCAAAGAGGCTGCCGCTAATTGCGGCAAGCAAAAGCGTTTTTTTCAGAACCTTCATGGGTTTCTCCTCCTCCATGACGCAATGAACACGCAAGTGCGATCGACTACGCCTTGAGGACGATCTCGATCACCGGGACGGTAACGTCGGGTCGCCGCACCGGCAGTTCGAGCGTGATCATGCCTTCCGGCACCATCACGCCGATATTGGAATCCACATCCCTGGTGTGGCTGAGCCAGCGCACCTCGCTGGCGTCGTGCAGGAATTGCGCATATGCGATCCTGTCGGCGAGACCTTCGATATGGATGTGGCGGTAAGGCCAGTTGTAGACATGCAGGTAGAGGCGGTTGCCGCGCTGGGTGTAGCGGCAGCCGGCCGGCACCGGAAATTGGGACGGACCGGCTCCGTAGATCGACCGGGCATTGACCGCCATCCAGTTCTGGTAGACCTCGAGTGCGGCGATGGCGCGGGCATCGAACGTGCCGCGGCCGGTCGGGCCGACATTCATCAGCAGGTTGCCGCCGAGCGCGACGGAATCGATGAGCAGCTGGATGATCTGTTCCGGGCTCTTCCAGCTGTCCTCGTCGCGATGATAGCCCCAGGAACCGCTGAAGGTGTGGCAGGCTTCCCAGAGCACGCCCTGACTCGCAAGAGCCGGCGCCACGCGCGGCGTATATTGCTCCGGCGTCGTGATGTCGGGCAGCTTGCCCGACGGCAGATCGAGGCGGTTGTTGACGATAATTTCGGGTTGCAGCTCGCGCACCAGCTCCAGCAGCCGTTCGCTCTCCCAGTCTGCGCGCCCCTTGCCGGGCAGGCCGCGATATTCACGGCGGGGATAGCTGAAATCAAACCAGATGATGTCGATGCGGCCGAAGCCGGTCAGAAGCTCGCGCACCTGTTCGCGCATATAGGCGGCGTAATTGACGATGTTGCGGCCGGCATTCAGCGCCTCGACTTCCGGATGATTGCGCAAGGGGTGGTGGACGTCGATCGGGAAATCGGGATGGTGCCAGTCGAGCAGCGAGTAATAGAAGCCGATCTTCAGTCCCTCGGCGCGGAAGGCCTCGACCAGCGGCGTCAGCAGGTCCCTGCCGCAAGGCGTGTTCGGCGCCTTGTAGTCGGTCACCTTGCTGTCCCAGAGGCAGAAGCCCTCATGATGCTTGGTCGTAACCACGACATATTTCATGCCGGCAAGACGCGCGCGGCGCGCCCATTCCTTCGGATCGTAAAGATCGGGATCGAAATTATCGAAATAGCGCTGGTAATGGTGGTCAGTCAGCTCTTCTCGGTTCTTCAGCCACTCATGCCGCGCTCCGAGGGCATAGAGACCCCAATGGATGAACATGCCAAGACGATCATGGCTGAACCAGGCGTGCTTACCCGCTCCCGACACCGAATTTTCAGGCTGGCGCTCCGAACTCGTCACAGGTTTTCTCCTCCCTGTTTTCCGGCCCCACCTCATGTCGAACCGGTTCGGTGACTGAACATCGTCCTGGATCCAGCGCATGTCAAGCCGAAATTCACAATTCGCAAACTCCGAAAGAGCCGGCTCAGAAGTAGTCATTTCGCCAGGTTCTGTTGCAACGGCGGATAAAATCTGACAAAAGAAAGCTTTAGAACCGGTTCGATAACCATGACGACCATACGAGATGTCGCGCGCCTGGCGGGGGTTTCGATCTCGACCGTCTCGCTCGCGCTCAACAGCCCGAAGCGGGTCGGCGCCGAGACGCTCGACCGCATCCGGCAGGCGATACAATCGACCGGCTACCGCATCGATCCGGTGGCCCAGACGCTGGCGCGCGGGCGCAGTTCGCTGATCGGCTTCGTGTCGGCCAATCTCGGCAACATGTTCTTCGGCGACATCCGCCGCGAGATCGAGCACCAGGCGCTCGACCACGGCTATTTCGTGCTGATCGCCGACTCCTCCGGCAGGGCCGATCTCGAACGGGCGCTCTTGGAGCGGCTGCAGGCGCAGAAGATCGCCGGCATCGCTTTGGCGGCAAACGGGCGCGGCGAGGAATACGCAAGCTTCCTGCGCGAGTTCAAGACGCCGATCGTCATGTTCGACCAGAAGGTGGAGGGCGCCGAACGCGATTTCGTCGGCTCCGACAATCCGCTGACGACGACGATCCTGACCGAGCACCTGCTGCAGCTCGGCCACCGGCGCATTGCCTTCATCTCCGGCCCGAGCGGCCTGCACACCGCCGACGAACGCCTGAAGGGCTTCATGGATACGATGGCGGGCGCCGGCGTCGACGTCGATCCTTCACTCGTGGTCGAGGGCGGCTATACCAGGAGCGGCGGCCACACGCAGGCGATGCGCCTGCTCACCCGCCGCGATCGCCCGACCGCGATCATCGGCGCCAACAACATGATGGGGCTGGCAACCTTGCAAGTGATGCAGGAGATGGGCTTTCGCTGTCCCGACGACGTATCGCTGGCAATGGTCGACGACGTGCCCTGGAGCAACGTCATCACGCCGCGCATCACCATGGTCGTGCAGGATGCGCAGAAGCTCGGGGAACTGGCTGCACAGCGCCTGTTGGCCAGGATCGCAAGCCCCGAGGCCGCCGCCGAGCCGCCGCAGGATTTCATCCTGACGCCGAGATTCGTGCGTGGGGAGTCGACAAAGCGGCTATAAGGCGCTGGCCTAAACTTCCTTGCGAGGCCAGGGAAGAGGCCGATCATCATCGAGGCTATCAGCCCATGCTTGCATCAACCCGTGATCGACAGTCTTGCCCTCGTCCACATCAACCAGTGCTTCAAGAGTCAAACTGCGGCGCTTTCCTGCACAGGCGGAAGCGAAACCTGTTCAGCCGGGATTCTGGTTCCCATCGCAGCTCTCTTATCGACCATCGCAATCATAGCGAATAACTCAGATCATATGCAACGGGGCACCCTACCGCCAAAATCGGCAAGCACCCACAATTGTGCGTCCATTGAAAGATCACAAGATTTGTCATGCATGTGTGATGAATCGTAATTTCGGGATGTCGCGGCCCTGGCCGGCGGGATCGAAGCCGATGCGGGGATCGAGGCGTGGCTATGCAGGGGAAGGATCGCAGCAGGGGCTCGGGGTCTCTGGTCTCACAGGTTGGCGAAAGCCTGCGGCAAGCGATCCTCAGCGGCCAGTACGCCGCCGGCGACAAGCTTCCGAGCGAGCATGAACTGACCGAGACGCACAGCGTCAGCCGGACCGTGGTGCGCGAAGCCGTGGCAGCCCTTCGCTCCGACGGGCTGGTCGAGGTGCGCCAGGGCGCGGGCATCTTCGTGATCAGCCCCGACGCGGCGCTGTCGGGCCGGAAAGTCGACAAGGCCCGCGTCGCCTCCGATCTGGAAGTGCTGGAGATCCGCACACCTGTCGAAATCGAGGCGGCGGGGCTCGCCGCGCTGCGCCGCTCGCCGGCGCAGGAGGAAGCGATCTTCGAATGCCATCGGAAAATCCTCCACTGCATCGAGACCGATCAGTCCATCCGCGAGGCGGATCTGGAACTCCATGTCGCGATCGCCGAGGCGACGAACAATCCGCTGTTCAAGCACTTCCTGGAGTCTCAAGGCTCGGCGATCATCCCGCAATCGAGGGTCGTTCCGGAAACAAGGGCGGCCGAACAGACCGCCTACCGCAAGCTCATTCACCGGGAACATGAAGCGATCATCGTGGCGATCTCCGACAGGGACGATCAGGCGGCCCGCAACGCCATGCGTGAGCATCTGGTCGGCAGCCAGGCCAGGTATCGCAACCTGCTGAAGGATCTGCGAAGTTTTACGAGCTGAGGCTAACGCAGAGCGCTGCAGCAGACATCACCAGACCAACCGCTATCCCGGCTGCCGCGAGCAAATGGCCGATTGCGCAGCCGCGTTATGGTAAGGGACGTGCGCAGCTCATATCGGCGTGATGGATGGACGGGCTGTTAACCTGTCTGCGGCTGAAAGCTAGTTGAAAGCTTCGACGTCTTAGGAAAGGGCAGCATCGTGGAGGAGACACGGGTCAAGGTGACGAGACGACGATGCGGGTAAACCATCAGGAGGAGATATCAATGCGTTCTTCACGCAGCCTTTTTCACACCGTCGCTTTTTCCGCGCTTCTCGCCGCAGCCTCGTTCACGTCAGGCGCCGCCCACGCGGCCGACAAGATCACCATCATGGTCGGCGGCTATGAAAAGCAGATCTATTTGCCGGCCAAGCTGGCTGAATCCCTGGGCTACTTCAAGGACGAAGGTCTCGACGTCGAGCTGCTGAACGAAGCGGCTGGCGTCGATGCCGAAAACCAGCTTCTGGCAGGCGCCGTGCAGGGTGTCGTCGGCTTCTACGACCACTGTGTGGACCTGCAGGCCAAGGGCAAGTTCGTCGAATCCATCGTTCAGTTCAGCCAGGCGCCTGGCGAGGTCGAGATGGTTTCGAGCAAGCACCCCGACATCAAGTCGCCCGCCGACTTCAAGGGCAAGAGCCTCGGCGTCACCGGTCTCGGCTCCTCCACCAACTTCCTCACCCTCTTCATGGCCTCCAAGGCGGGCCTGAAGCCCGGCGACGTCGTCACCATTCCGGTCGGCGCCGGCGGCACCTTCATCGCCGCCATGCAGCAGGATCAGATCCAGGCCGGCATGACGACGGAGCCGACGATCTCGCGCCTGATCAAAACAGGCGAAGCGAGCGTTCTCGTCGACATGCGCACGGTCGAAGCGACCCGCAAGGCACTCGGCGGAACCTACCCGGCTGCCTCGCTCTACATGGAAACTTCGTGGGTCGAGGAACATAAGGACGAGGCACAGAAACTTGCCAACGCCTTCGTCAAAACGCTGAAGTACATCAATACGCATTCCGCCGCCGAGATCGCCGACAAGATGCCGAAGGATTTCTACGTCGGCGACAAGGACGGCTACGTCAAGGCTCTCGACGAGGGCAAGGGCATGTTCACGCCTGACGGCGTGATGCCGGAAGACGGTCCGCAGACCGTGCTTGCCGTGCTCTCGGAGTTCTCCAAGAACGTCAAGGGCAAGCAGATCGACCTTTCCAAGACCTACACGACCGAGTTCGTCAAGAACGTCAAGTGAGGCCGCCGCGCCGCTTCCAGCTCCCGAGCGGAAGCGGCGTCCGTTCGATCACGGGCATCGCGTGCGCGCCCCTAAGCACGCCTCAGGTATCACCATGCAACAGGACAACAATCAGACCCCGGCGATCGAGTTGATCAATGTCAGCCGGCGCTTCGTCTCTCCGACCGGCAAGTCGCTCACTGCCCTGCGCGATTTCAACATGACGGTCGCCCGCGGCGAGTTCGTCGCCGTCGTCGGCCCCACCGGCTGCGGCAAGTCAACGACACTCAACCTCGTGACGGGCATCGCACGCCCGAGTGCCGGCGAAGTCCGCCTGATGGGCGGGCCGATCACCGGCATCGACCCGCGTGTCGGCTTTGCGTTCCAGACCGACGCGCTCTTCCCGTGGAAGAACGTGATCGACAATGTCATGGCCGGCCCGCTGTTTCGCGGCAAGTCGCGCGCCGAGGCGGAACAGAGCGCCCGCGACTGGCTGGCCCGCGTCGGCCTGTCGAAGTTTCTGCACCATTATCCCCATCAGCTTTCCGGCGGCATGCGCAAGCGTGTCTCGCTGGCGCAGACCTTCATCAACGAACCTGAAATCCTGCTGATGGACGAGCCCTTCTCGGCGCTCGACGTGCAGACCCGCACGGTCATGCACGAAGAGTTGCTGAAGCTCTGGGCCGAGCGCAAGGCGTCTGTGGTGTTCGTCACCCACGATCTCGAAGAGGCCGTGGCGCTTGCCGACAAGGTCTATGTGCTGACCGCCGGCCCGGCCACGGTGAAATCGGTCTATCCGATCGACCTTCCCCGCCCCCGCGTCGTATCGGAAATCCGCTACGAGCAGAGCTTCATCGACTACTGCAAGACGATCTGGGAAGACCTGCGCGAAGAGGTCGAGACCAGCTACCGCCGCGCAAGCGAAGCGGCCTGACGGAGGATATCATGGCACACGTCACATTCGAGGCCGGTTCGGCCACTCTGTTTCGCCCGGGCACGTCCGATGCCGAGATCGAAGCCTCCGCGCTGAAGGCGATACGCCGGCGCAACACGCTGGTGCGCTTCTGGCAGATCGCCATCCTGGTCTTCGTGATCGGCATGTGGGAGCTTTCCTCCAACATGAACTGGATCGACCCATTCTTCTATTCCAGCCCGAGCGGCGTCGTTGAGCGGCTTTACGAATGGGCGACCGAAGGCACCACCGAAGGATCGCTCTGGTATAATCTGTGGGTGACGATGGAAGAGGCACTGATCGGCTTCTTTGCGGGCTCGATCACCGGCGTCTTCGTCGGCATCGGCCTCGGTCGCAACCGCTTCCTGTCGGACATTTTCTCCGTCTACATCAAGGCAATCAACTCGATCCCCCGCGTGGTGCTCGCCCCGATCTTCATCATGATCATGGGTCTCGGCCTGCCGTCCAAGGTGGCGCTCGCCTTCATCATGGTGTTCTTCGTCGTCTTCGCCAACGCCTTCCAGGGCGTGCGCGAAGCCGACCGCAACATGATTGCCAATGCCCGCATCCTCGGCGCTTCCGACTGGCAGGTGACGCGCACGGTGGTCATTCCCTCAGCGATGAGCTGGATCTTCGCCAGCCTGCACGTCTCCTTCGGCTTCGCGATCATCGGCGCGATCGTCGGCGAATTCGTCGGCGCCCGTTTCGGCATCGGTCAGTTGATCTCGATTGCAAAGGGCACGTTCGATGCAGCCGGCATGTTCGCGGCCATCCTCCTCGTCATGGTCGTCACGCTTTTTGCCGAATACATCATGACGCTGATCGAGAACCGCCTGGCAAAATGGCGTCCGCAGCAGCACCTCGACACGCAGTAATAAATCCGCCTCCTCCCAAGGCAGATCGAAGCGAAGGCCGGGCTCCATGCCCGGCCTTTGTCAATTTGGAGCGTCGCCGGTTCAAGCGAGCGGAAGCCGCACGGTCACGACGAGACCGCCGCCCTCCGCATCGCTC
Organism: Rhizobium sp. NLR10b; assembly: GCF_019685435.1. NCBI lineage: Bacteria > Pseudomonadati > Pseudomonadota > Alphaproteobacteria > Hyphomicrobiales > Rhizobiaceae > Rhizobium > Rhizobium sp. NLR10b. The sequence continues at coordinate 134,648 of NZ_JABDWV010000014.1, forward strand.
AGCGAAACCGAACCTCCGGCGCCTTCGACGACCTCCCGAACGATCGCAAGCCCGAGACCGCTCCCTTCGCTTTCGGTTCCCATGATCCGATAGAACCGTTCAAAAACCTGCTCGCGCTCCCCTTCGGGAATCCCCGGCCCATTATCCCAGACGGTGACGACGGCGTGGCCGTTCTCCTTCCCGACGGCGACGGTCACTCGCCCATCGGCTTTGCTATAGCGGATCGCATTGTCGATGAGATTGACCAGCATTTCGCGCAGCATCGTCCCGTCACCCGCCACGATGGCGGAGCGGTCCGCCTCCAGGCCGAGATCGATGTTGCGCTTGAGTGCCTCTTCGGCATAGGCCTCCAGGATCTCGCGGGCAGCCTTGCTGAGATCGGTCGCGTCGCTGCGGGGGCGCCGGCTGCCGGGCTCGGCTCGCGACAAGGTGAGAAGCTGGCTGGCGAGGCGCGAAATCTGCCGTGTGCTGGTGCGCAGCGCTGCAAGCGCCTCGTCGCGGCGGGCCGCATCATCCTCCCGGGATGCCACGCTCGCCTGCGTCGAAATCAGCGCGAGCGGCGTCCTCAACTGATGCGCCGCATTCGATACGAACCGCCGCTGCGCGGCCATCTGGTTCTGGACGCGCTCCATGTAATCGTTGAGCGCATGGACGAGCGGGCGTAATTCGCTCTGGACCATCTCCGGCGGCAGCGGATCGAGGCGGTTGCGCCCGCGCCGCCGCACGGCGTCCCGCAACCTGAGCGCCGGCGCGAGGCCGCGCTGAAGCCCGAGGATGGTCACCAGGCTTGCGACGAAGACAAGCACGAACTGCTTCGAAAAATCCGAAAGCCACAATTGCTGTCGCATCGCGTACTGGCTGTTGTGGGTCACGGCGACGGTCACCGAGATCGTGCCGTCATCGGGAAGACCGACGACGGGATGGTCGAGCATGATGACACGCACATCGGCGCCGTGGAAGGCGCGATCATCGCCCGCCCGCTGGACGGCTGGCCGCGGCAGGTCGGGAAAGCCGCTCACCAGATTGCCCCAGGCGGTGATGACCTGATAGGATACACGGTCGCCAAAGCCGGTATCGAACATCTCGAGCGCGGCCGGCGGCACATCCACCTGAACATTGCCGCCCTCATCGACGCGTACCGCCTCGGCGATGACGCGGGCGGAGGCGAGAAGCGTTCGATCCGTCACCAGCTTTGCCGTCGCGTCGGCCGACCAGAAACTGTCGTAGAGATTGAAGGCGATCGCGCCGAAGAGCGTCAGCAGCACCCAGCAGAGCAATTGCACCCTCAGGCTCTGGCTGAGCCGCGCGATCGTTCCGCCGGCCTTTGTCACGGCGCTATTGGACATGTCTGAGGAGATAGCCGAGCCCGCGCAGCGTCGCGATCTGAACCGAACTGTTTTCGAGCTTCTTGCGCAGCCTGTGGACGTAAATTTCGATGGCGCTGGGATCGGCCTCATCATGGAAACCGAAGACGCTTTCCGACAGGGCGGCTTTCGAGACCGTGGTGCCGAGCTTCATGACGAGCTGTTCGAGAACGGCATATTCCCGCGGCGTCAGTTGCAGCGGTTCGTCTGCGACGAAAAACTGCCGCGTGCCGCCGGAAAAGCGCAGGTTTCCGACGGTGATCTCCGAGGACGCCCGGTGCTGGCCGCGGCGGACGACCGCGCGGATTCTCGCCTCGAGTTCGGCGATTTCGAAAGGCTTGGCGAGATAATCGTCGGCGCCGCTGTCGAGCCCTGCCACACGGCCGTCCAGGCTCGCATTTGCGGTCAGGATGATGACCGGCAGCTTGTTTCCCGATTGCCTCAGCCGCTTCAAAAGCGTCAGTCCGTCAAGCTTGGGCAGCGCAAGATCGAGGATCATCGCTGAATATTCCGCCACCTTGAGCAGATGCTCGGCGTCCTCGCCGTCATAGGCAATATCGATAGTGTACTGCGCCTGCCGCAGGGCTTTGCCCAGCCAGGCCGCCAGTTCCTTGTTGTCCTCCACCACAAGCAGTCTCATCCGTCCCCCTTAGCACGGGCAGAGGGCCTGGCGGAAGCGTGCCTATGGCGTTGTGTCTCGCCCGCCGCTCCCGGCACGAGGCCGCCTTCGGCCGCCATTGGCGCGAACTGTCCGCTATTTGTCCGGCGCGTGCATTTTCCTCTGTCTTCATGTCGTCGAATATGGCTTCATGATTAACCGCCATGGAGCAGAAAATGTCCGGCCATGAAACCATTCTTCTCGTCATAGACGCGCAGGAGTCCTTCCGGCAGCGCGATTATTGGGATGAAGCCCTCGCACCCGCCTATATCGAACGCCAGCAGTCTCTGATCGACGGCGCCGCAGCCCACGGAATACCCGCCATCCAGATCTTTCATGTCGATGGAAGCGGGCCGTTTTCGGAAAGCTCCGGCTTCGTCAAAACGCTCGCCCCGCTCAGGATCGCTCCCGAAGCAACCTTCAGGAAGAGCCGCCATAGTGCGCTCGTCGGTTCCGGGCTCGACGTGTGGCTCACCAAGAATGGTGTTCGTCGCATCATCGTCTCCGGCATCCGCACCGAACAGTGCTGCGAGACCACGACGCGCCACGCCTCGGATCTCGGCTATCAGGTCGACTATGTCGGCGAAGCGACTCTGACCTTCCCGATGACCGACGCGGCGGGGCGCACCTGGAGCGCCGGAGAAATCCGGGGCCGCACGGAACTGGTGCTGTCGGGCCGCTTCGCCCGGATCGCCACGGTCGAACAGGCGCTGGCGGGGCGCGAAGAGCAACTCGCGGCATGACTGGTACAGCGCAGCCCTTCGATATTCCCGTCTACGTCGTCGTGCCGCCGCGCGTGCTGCTGCTCGATGTCGCTGGCCCGATCGAAGTGCTGCGCAAGGCGAACCTCGAACAGACGGCGGTGCGTTTCAGCGTCACCTATATTGGCCCCTCGGCAACGGTCGGCAGCTCGATCGGCCTTGCCGTGACCGGCGTCGCCGCCTTGCCGGAGCGATTGCCCGACCAGGCGCTTGTCGTCATCGCCGGCAGCGCCGACGCGCCGATGGAGAACAACCGTCCGTGGGACGAAGAGGAGCGCGCCGCCCAGGCCGCGATCGTCGCCTGGCTGAAGCGGGCCATTCGTCCAGGGGTTCGGCTGGCCTCGATCTGCTCGGGCGCCTTGCTCGCCGCCGAGGCCGGAATGCTCGACGGCCGCGAATGCACCACCCATCACGGCTGCATGGAGGACCTGGCGAGGCTTGCGCCCACCGCGCGCATCCGGGACAACCGGCTCTATGTCGAGGATGGAGAGCGCCTGACGAGCGCCGGCATCACCGCCGGTATAGACCTCATGCTGCACATTGTTGCCGAAGCGGCGGGACATGCCTGCGCGCTTGCGGTGGCGCGCTATCTCGTCGTCTATCTCAGGCGCGGCGGCTCGGATCCGCAGCTTTCGCCCTGGCTCGAAGGCCGCAACCATATCCATCCGGCCATCCATCGCGCCCAGGACGCAGTCGCTGCCGATCCCTCCCGCGACTGGTCGGTCGCCTCGCTCGCGCGCCTCAGCGGCGCCAGCCCGCGAAACCTCTCGCGGCTGTTCAACGAATATACCGGCATGAGCGTCACGGATTTCGTCAACCGTATGCGCGTGGCGCTCGCCCGCGAGATGCTCGCCGGTTCACGGCTGGATATGGAGGCCGTGGCGATGCGCGCCGGCTTCGGCTCGGCCCGGCAGCTGCGTCGCGCCTGGAACAGACTGCATGACAGCCCGCCGAGCGCGGCGCGGCCCAAGCCGGCCCTCGGCTCATAGCGTAAGAGGAAGGCGGTGCCCGGCCTCGTCTTCGACAGCGACGACGGCAGCCACCTCCGTCCCCCAGATTTCGATCTGCGTCAGCGCCGGGAAGGGCGAACTGTCCTCAGCCTTTACAAGGCCGTGCAGTTCCATCCATTCGATGATGCACGGCTCTATCGCAAAGCGCTGCGCAGCACCCGATTTCACCAGCGGGAATGAAAAGCTCCTGCCGTTCGAGAAGGTGACGCTTGCCTTTTCCCACCAGGAATCATGCGGGAAATCCGCCCGGAGGTAGAAGACGATCTCATCGATCCGCACCGGCCGAGCGCGCCAATTTCAACGCCGACCGATCCGAACAGGCAGAGGGCCGTGCCGTCTGGTACGGCCAGATCGATATCAGCGCTATCGTCGATCTCTCGACTCGCCGAGAGCCGGCCATGCGATGAGCCCTATACCCAACACCAACCTCATCCACGCCAAGACCCTGCTGCCGCAGTTGCACGGCGAAATCGACCCAGGAACTACCGTGCTGGTCACCGCGGCACTGGCTCTGCCGGTTCAGGAGAATTGGGTGCTGGCGCTGGAGAATTCGCCGGCCTGCCCGGATCTTGATGAAGTGGAGCGGCACTTCCGCGAGAAGAGCGTTCGGGTGCCGGCATTCGCTCTGCCGCAGTAGCTTCAAAGCCTGCCTCCGCCGTCTCGCACTCCGGGCCTGAGGCTGTCGAGGCAGGTTGGTTTGCGGTTGACCAAGTTGCAATTCGAAGCCTATCATCGCTCAAGATATCGGCAGGCCGCTGTGGCCCCGCTCGACAATAAACGCAACAGCAGGGGAGGCCGTCATGGCGGTCACAGTCAAAGTCGCTGAAGCAAAGACCCATCTGTCAGAACTACTCGCCAAGGTCGAGGCCGGCGAAGAGGTTATCATCTCCCGCGGCAACAAGCCGGTTGCTCGGCTTTCGCGCATTCGCCGCGAAAACGATATCGCTGCACTGATCGCCGAGATCAAAGCTCAACGTGCCAGCCGTCAATTCACGACGCAGGAAGAAATCCGCGAGTGGCGTGACGAAGGCCGACGTTACTGATGACCTTTGTCCTTGACGCCTCGATCGCCGCAGCGTGGTTTCTCCCTGATGAGCAGCACGATGCTGCCGACCGGCTTATGTCCGATCTCAACACGACGGTTGGATTAGTACCGACCTTGTTCTGGTTCGAAACCCGTAATCTGTTTCTGATGGCGGAGCGACGTGGACGGCTTCGATCCGGCGAAGCGGTGCTGCTGATGACGCAATTGCGGGGCCTGTCCTTGGAGGACGCCGGATCAGGAGGAGACGGATTGATACTTCATCTGGCAAACCGCTATGCACTCACGGCATATGACGCGAGTTATGTTGCCCTTGCGAAAGCGGATGGCCTGCCTCTGGCCACAGCCGATCGAAAGATGGCGGACGCGGCGCGCAACGAAGGCATCACCATCCTCGGGCCACTCGAACGACGTGAAGTCTAACAACGATTAGTCCCCTCTGCGTGATATGCTTCAGCGATCCGCCGCGCCAGCTCCGCCATTTCATTTTCGGGCATCTGCAGAACGCCATGTTCCGCCATCAACGCATGGTATTGCTGCTTCTCAAGAGGTAGACCTGCAGGCAAAGGAACGACATGAAAATGCAAGTGACTATTGGCCTGCCGGCTGCCGAGCGAAAGCACGTAAATTCGTTCAGCATCGAAGACGCTTATCAGCGCACGAGACAAAAGGTGCACCTTCTCCTGCAGTCGAAGATACTCATCGGTCGACATGTCTTGCGCCAAATCCTCCCGATGTTCTCTCGGGCAGGCAAGGCAATAACCGGGCAGTGTCTGATATTTGCTCAGGAAGATAATCGTCTCATCGTCTTCGAAAATACGATGATGAAAACAAGCCGGATCATTCTCGATCAAGCCGCAGATAAAGCATGGCCGCGTCGCAATGTCGCGCACATAGGTCTTGAGATCGAAGGGTTGGCGATCGATCATTCTGAACCTCCATCTCCCAGCGGCGAGCGCTAAACAATGCGACCAACAGCGAAGGCCGCCGCCGCTCGGAGAAGATGCCGTCTGCCTATCCGGCAGCGACACGCAACTGATCTGGCACCTCCGCGCCGATCGGAATCCGAAGCGTAAACGTCGTGCCGTCCCCGCGGCTGCTTGTCACTTCTATCGATCCGCCGTGAAGCTCGATGATCTGCTTGACGAGATTAAGGCCGATGCCAGTGCCGGCAATGCCCGTGGAACTTCTGGCGCGGAAATAACGCTGGAACATCTTCGGGAGGTCATCGGCGTCGATGCCGATGCCTTCGTCGCGGACAGTGATGCAAACGCTGTCCCCTTCCTGCCATCCGGTGACGTGGACGTTCGGCGAATCCGGTGCGTATTTCACGGCGTTCGAGAAGAGATTGCTGAAGACCTGGTCGAGCGCAGGATGATCCCCATAGATGGTCGGAGGAAGCCGATCGAGGTCAAGCAGAAAACGGTGGGTGCGCCGGATGCTCTCCTGGCGGGCGCGGCAGATTTCGATGATTTCCGCGATCGAGCACGGCTTGTGCACGATGGTGATCCTGCCATGGTCCAGCCGCCCGGCAGCAAGAATACTTTCCATCAGTTCGAGCATGCGCGAAACCGAGCTGCGGATCTGATCGGCTTTTTCGCAAAGAAACTCCGGCGTCGCTGCCTCTTTGCGCCGAATGAGCCGTTGCGCCGCGCCGTCGATCACCGCAAGCGGGGTGCGGAATTCATGCGACGCCATCGAGACGAACTGCCGCTGCAATTCGTTGATCTGCTTTTCCTGTTCGAGCATCCGTTCGAGCTCTTCTGTCTGCCGCGCCAGTTCGACCGTGCGGGAGCGCACCATCTCTTCAAGCGTGTCACGGTGCTGCAGCAATGCCTTTTCGGCGCGCTTGGCCTCGGTGACGTCGACGACAGCCATCAGCGATGCCGCCTGGCCCTTGTAGTTCAAGCAGGTGGAATAGACGGTGACCTCGATGGCCGCGCCATCTCCCTTGAGATGGCGGCAAGAGCGGGACGACGCAGGATCCTCGACATCGAAAACGACGGCCTGCGGCGGATTGGATTCCTGCGCCTCGATGTCGGATAGTCGCATCGTCAGGAATTGCTCCAGACGATAGCCGTAGTGATCGATGGCGGCTTGGTTTACGTGGAGAAATCTCAACGTTTCATGATCGTAAACCCACATCGGCATCGGGTTGCCTTCGAACAGCAGCCTGAACGACGCCTCCTGCATCTTGAGATCGGTAATGTCGACACGTATGCCGACGCTGCCGCCTTCGGAGATCTGGCGTTCTTCGATCCGTATCCAGCGGTTTCCGGGTAGGCGTTGCTCGTGTTTGCTGGTGGGCTTTGCATGATGGGCCAGCCTTTCCGCCAGCCATTCCTCTTCGCGTCCGACCGCTTCCGGATATTGGCCGCGCTCGAGGCCTGCACGCAGGCGGTCTTCGAAGCGCATGCCTTTTACGAGCATATCGCCGCTTTCGGCGTAAAGCTGCTCATATCTCTGGTTCCAGAGGACGAAGCGGTCTTCCTCGTCGAATAGGACGAGACCTTCCGGGACGACTTCGAAAGCCGCCAGAAGACGTGAATGCGCTGCCCGCGCCTCCTGCTCGGCGCGTTCTGCCTGGACATGCGCCTTCGCAAGGGCCTTTTCAGCCTGCCAGGCCTGCGTGATATCCTCGTGGGTCGATACCCATCCGCCGTCCGACGTGCGCTGATGATAGCCGCGGATGATCTGGCCCGACTTGAGTTCCTTGATCCAATCCCGAGGCGTATCGCCCCTATTGGTCGCTTCGGCCCAGGCGAGATATTCCGAGGTCGAGGTGGCGGGAACGGCGCCGACCCCCTGTCTCAGGTTGAGGATGTCCTTGAGTGACTGTCCCGGATGGATGACGGAGGGATCAAGTCCGTAGACTTCGGCATAACGGTTGTTTGAAAGCAGCAGCCGGCCGGCCTCGTCGAACAGGCAGACGCCTTGTCCCATGCTGGCAAGTGCCGTATCGAGTTGCTCGTTGCGCCGCTGCAGGCGCGCGTGGACTGCGCCGAGCTCGATATGTCGCTTAATGCGGGCGACGAGCTCCGCGGCGGAGACAAGGTTGGAAACGCAATCCACCGCACCGGCGGCAAGCCCTCCGATCCGGCTCTCCTCGTCCTCCGGCGAGACCAGAATGATGACTGGAATATCACACGTTATAGGCTTTGATTTGAAACGCCGGCAGTCTTCGAGCCCACCTCCCTCCGGCGACAGGGCGTCCAGCAGAATGAGCGCCGGCAGCGGTCGTTTGGCGGCGCATTCGTGAAACTCAGCTCGGTCGAGGTGAACGCGCAGCACGATACCATGTCGCTCGAGGGTGTCGCCGACACCCTGCAGGCCTGCCAACGTGCCATCCATTGCCAAGATTGTGTGCAGTTCGCCGGACACGACCGTTCCCTCGTTCATCCACATGGACGCGACTATAGGTCGTACCGGTTAACACGACCCTCACCTCAGGTCGGCACCAGGGTGCTCCGCTTTCTATGGTTGAAGAATGGTTGCGAGCGAGGCGGAAAATATCCGGTGATGCAAGAGGACGCACGGCAGACATTCTTCGGGACTTTCGCCGGCACCGCCCGAACAGACCTAGCGTTCGTTCCGGATGTCGTGCAGGAGATCCAGACCGCGCTGGTATTTTTCGGTTTTCTTGCCGGCTTGTTCGGCCTGTCGGAGATTGTCTTCAAGGTCCGCCTGTTTGACTGGCAGGGCCAGCGAATTCGATGCGGCGCGTCTGACGAATTCGTCGTCAGGCTCCTCGGGCCGCCGCGTCAAGGCATCCACCGCAGAGATGATCGCCGGCGGGAAGCCTTCCTCCCTTAACCTGTCGAGCGTCCAGCCACTGCCTTTTTCGGCGACGTCGTGAAGATAGGCAACCGTTCGCGCCTCGTCTCCCGACACGAGAAGCGCGACCCGCTGGCAATGCTCAAAGAATGGCCGCCCGGTCTTGTCCACCTGCCCTTCATGCGCCTCTAAGGCGATTTGCATGGCATGGTCGAGATGCTGCATGGCGGTTACGGTCCTTCGGTCCTTCTGATTTTTCGCCGGGAAGGGTTCTCCCCGGTTGTTATCTCGATATCGGGCGTCGTGGAGCCGGCAACACCAAGGTCGGCTCGCGGCGGATCGAGATCACCGCTTTCCCCGGCTCCTTGCAGCAAGGCCGCATCATCTCTGTCGTCTTGATCAAGCAGGTCTTGCAGCGTCTCATGCTCGTCTTCGCCAGCCAGTTCGTCGCAAGCTTGCATCCAGTGACGCAGGTCCGAACCTTCAGGGCGGCCTTCGGCTTCCCAGATTTCATAGGCGCGCCGGCGTATCTGCTCGTGTTTATCTATGGCCATGATCTTCTCCAGTTTCGACCTGACCTCGCTACTCAATTTGGCGCGCGGCGACGAGCCGGGCGGCCATCTTCAAGGCGTGTTGATGGTCGGAAGAAAATCCTCCACCTGTTTGCGCTGATCCTTTGAAAGCGTCTCCACTCGCTCTTTCCAAAAGCGTTCGGCCGCCGGGGGATCCTCATTCCATTGACGAACAGTGGTGATGTTGTCGTCGATCTTGGACCGGCGCCGCCCGCCGAGACTGAGATACTCCCTCGCCAGTTTCAGGCTTGGGGTCTCGGTGCCGCTCTCGCGATCCAACGTCGAACGCACATTGCAGCGGGCGGCTTCCAATGCCGCCTGGCGATCGGCCTCAGCTTGCTGCGTGTCGAAGGAGCGCGCATCGTCGGTTCCACTCTCGGGTGAGATGTTGGTTGGGGAAGTGGTCATGGATCACCTTTCGATGCTGTGATCCAATAACCTCCGCCAGCCGCGAGAGTTCCGCATGCTGGCGATTGATTCGAGCGGGCGGCCAAGCCAAGCCGTCCTGCCGGCAATCAGTGAACGGCCATGCTTACCATGCGATAGGGGTGCACGGCCTCGAACTGCGAGATCATCGCCGTTGCCTGGAGCAACACGCGCTCGGCATTCTCGGGATCGTCCCTGGCGAGTTCGTCGGCATTGACGCGGATCGCTTCGGCCATGTTGTTGGAGAGCACGGCAAATTGCGTATTGCCTTCGACAAGAGCCTCACGCGCCGTATCCTCCAGCGTGCGAGCGATATCGACGAAGATCTCCTCGCGTTCCTCGATACTGAGGTCTTTGATTATATTGGTCTTCTCTTCCATGTCACTCACTCCTAAGACGTGGGACGGTGATCGAGCTCATCGAGCCTCGATCGCCAGAGAGCTAGGAACGCCGACATCCGGATTCAAGCCTTGTGCAGTTTGAACTCGCCTTCGAGACGAGGGGACGACTATCTTCATTATGTCGAACGCAGGAAGGGGGCTTCTGTTCCCGGGAGAGTTGCTAGCAGTCGACAGCAGAGAGTGCTAATTTTTCTCCTGCTCCTCTTGAAATCGAAAAACGCTCGAACCAGATCATTCGCGCAATGCGCGCGACTTGCACCCGTCCGGATCTCATCAATCCGGTCCGGCCAGCACCGACACCGTCGTCATTGTTTGTCTATGGAGGAAGACATGTCGTTCCGACCGCTTCATGACCGCATTCTCGTCCGCCGCGTCGATTCCGAGGAAAAGACCAAGGGCGGCATCATCATTCCCGACACCGCCAGGGAAAAGCCGCAGGAAGGCGAGGTCATCGCCGTCGGTCCCGGCGCACGCGACGATGCCGGCCAAATCCAGGCACTCGACGTCAAGGTCGGCGATCGCATCCTGTTCGGCAAGTGGTCCGGCACGGAGATCAAGATCGATGGCGAAGACCTGCTGATCATGAAGGAAAGCGACGTGATGGGTATCATCGAAGCTCAGAGCGAGCGGAAAGAGGCCGCCTGAGTCCATCAAGTCGGAAGTCAACGCTAAAGCGCGTTGCGATCTCTGAGGGTCGTCCCTCGCGCTTTGGATCTTAATTTCTTCGCATGTCGTTCTCGCAAAACCGCTGTACACTTGGCGACATGCGCTAGCTGCCGATGAAGGAGTGAGGACATGGCTGCTAAAGAAGTCAAATTCAGCGTCGAAGCCCGCGAAAAAATGCTGCGCGGTGTCGACATCCTGGCCAACGCCGTAAAGGTGACACTGGGTCCGAAAGGCCGTAACGTCGTGATCGACAAGTCGTTCGGCGCGCCGCGCATCACCAAGGACGGCGTTTCGGTTGCCAAGGAAATCGAGCTCGAAGACAAGTTCGAAAACATGGGTGCCCAGATGGTCCGCGAAGTCGCTTCGAAGACCAGCGACATCGCCGGCGACGGCACCACGACTGCGACGGTGCTCGCCCAGGCGATCGTCAAGGAGGGCGCCAAGGCCGTGACATCAGGCATGAACCCGATGGACCTGAAACGCGGCATCGATCTCGCCGTCAGCGCTATCGTCGAAGAACTGAAGGCCAACGCCCGCAAGATATCCAACAATGCCGAAATTGCCCAGGTCGGCACCATCTCCGCCAATGGCGATGCGGAAATCGGCCGCTTCCTGGCGGAGGCCGTGCAAAAGGTCGGCAATGACGGCGTCATCACCGTTGAAGAAGCCAAGACCGCCGAAACCGAACTCGAGGTCGTCGAAGGCATGCAGTTCGACCGCGGCTATTTGAGCCCCTATTTCGTCACCAATGCCGACAAGATGCGGGTCGAATTCGAGGATCCCTATATTCTCATTCATGAGAAGAAGCTCTCGAACCTGCAGGCGATGCTGCCGATCCTCGAAGCCGTGGTTCAGTCCGGCAAGCCGCTCCTCATCATCGCTGAAGACGTCGAAGGAGAAGCCCTTGCGACCTTGGTCGTCAACAAGCTGCGCGGCGGCCTGAAGATCGCTGCCGTCAAGGCGCCTGGCTTCGGCGACCGCCGCAAGGCCATGCTTGAGGACATCGCCATCCTGACCGGCGGCACCGTCATCTCCGAAGATCTCGGCATCAAGCTTGAGAATGTGACGCTCAATATGCTCGGCCGGGCAAAGAAGATCACGGTCGAGAAGGAAAACACGACCATCATCGACGGCGTCGGTTCGAAGGAGGAGATTTCAGGCCGCATCGCCCAGATCAAGGCCCAGATTGAAGAAACCACCTCCGACTACGATCGCGAGAAGCTGCAGGAACGTCTTGCCAAGCTCGCCGGCGGTGTTGCCGTCATCCGCGTCGGCGGCTCGACGGAAGTCGAGGTGAAGGAGAAGAAGGATCGCGTCGACGACGCGCTGCATGCAACACGCGCGGCGGTCGAGGAAGGCATCCTGCCCGGTGGCGGTGTGGCGCTGCTGCGCGCTGTCAAGGCACTCGACAATTTGAAGACTGCCAATGACGATCAGCGGGTCGGCGTCGAAATCGTGCGCCGTGCGCTCGAGGCCCCGGCTCGCCAGATCGCCGAAAACGCCGGCGCCGAAGGTTCGGTAGTTGTCGGCAAGCTGCGCGAGAAGAGCGAATTTTCCTATGGCTGGAACGCTCAGACCGGCGAATTCGGCGATCTCTACGCGCAGGGCGTCATCGATCCGGCCAAGGTCGTCCGCACCGCGCTACAGGACGCATCTTCCATCGCCGGCCTGCTGGTGACGACGGAAGCGATGATCGCCGAGAAGCCGAAGAAGGATGCTCCTCCGGCGATGCCCCCCGGCGCCGGTATGGACTTTTAAGACAAGGCCGCAGGCTCGCCTGGACACGCCTGGCGGGCCTTTTCCGAGGGAATGAAGATGGTTCAAACGATCCTAAACCGATCGCAGGTGCCGCTGGACTCCCGCGATCTCGAAACCTGCCAGCGCGTCTTCGACAAGCTCAGCGCCGATTACGCAGTGGCAAGAGACAGCGACGAAGCCGAACGAATGGCGAGCATCATCATCGAGCTCTACCGACAGGGCGTGCGCGATCCCAATCATCTGCAGGCGATGGTCGAGGCGGCTCGCGGTCTCTTCGAGACAAACGGACGCCCACCGGCTGCTCACTGACTGCACGGAACCGTCACGGCGAAGGCTGATATAATGCAGCCTCCGCCGCGCACACGGACAGGGACAGGGACTGGGACTGGGACTGGGACTGGGACTGGGACTGGGACTGGGACTGGGACTGGCGTTGCGCGTTTTATCAGCCGCTGCAAGGAGCCGTGGCACTTGATCCTCACATCGCCCTCGGAAATCGATTCCGATTCTGGGGCTGATGCGCTAGTGACAGAGTTCGAGTGCATTCTGAAGGTTCGCAATGATTCCACGCCTCCAGCCGAAGGTTACCCTCGCCCTCCCCGCCATAGGGTTTTTCCAGCGGCTCGTCGAAGCGGGATTCGAGGGCGACATCGAGACCGGCCCGGCCAGCCGAACCGTATTTTCGACCGACAATTCCATTTACCAGCTTGAGCCGACGGGCATCCTTTTTCCGCGAGGCGTAGAAGACCTGCAGCACCTAGCGTCCGTGCTGGCAGAACCCACGTTCCGCGGAATAAGTATTGCACCGCGCGGCGGCGGCACCGGCACGAACGGGCAATCCCTGACATCTGGCGTGGTGGTGGATTGTTCGCGGCACATGAGGTCCATTCTCGAAATCGATCCCGTCCGCAGGGTCGCGCGCGTGCAGGCGGGCGTCGTCAAGGATCAGTTGAACCAGGCGCTGAAACCTTACGGTCTCTTTTTCGCGCCCGAACTCTCCACCTCCAACCGCGCCACGATCGGCGGCATGATCTCCACCGACGCCTGTGGCCAGGGTTCCTGCCTCTACGGCAAGACCAGCAACCATATTCTCGGATTGCGCATCGTGCTGGTGGACGGCTCCGATTTTTGGTCGCGCCCGCTCGATGCGGAAGCGCTCGATGAGATCGTCGCAGGTAAGGACCGCGTCGGCGAGATCCACAGAACGGTGGAGCGGATCACACGCGAAAAGCGGGACCGGATCACTGAGGTTTTCCCGAAACTCAATCGCTACATGACCGGCTACGACCTCGCCCATGTCAGGCGCGACGACGGATGCTTCGACCTCAACGCCGTTCTCTGCGGATCGGAGGGAACGCTGGCTTTGATCGCCGAAGCCGAACTCAACCTTCTGCCGATCCCCGCTCATGCGGCGCTGATCAATATCCGCTATGGCGATTTCAATACCGCCCTGGAAGACGCCCGCGATCTCGCGGCGCTGAAGGTCGCCTCGGTGGAGACCATCGATGAGAAAGTACTTGGTCTTGCGAGACGCGACATCGTCTGGACCGGCATCGCCCGTTTTTTTCCGGATGAACCGGACGCGGTGACCGATGGCATCAATATCGTCGAAGTCCTCGCCGACGACGAGGAGGAGCTCGAACGCAAGCTCTCGGAAGTGACCGCAGCTCTCGACGCCGGCATAAGCACCCGCCATGCCGGTTACACGATTGCCCGAGGCCATGCTGAGGTCGAGGCGATCTGGTCGATGCGCAAGCGCGCCGTTGGCCTGCTCGGAAATGTGGAGGGGCCGGTCAGGCCTGTCGCCTTCGTCGAGGATACGGCCGTGCCGCCGGAAAATCTGGCGGCCTATATTCGCGAATTCCGCGCCCTTCTCGATGGCGCTGGCCTTTCCTACGGCATGTTCGGCCATGTCGATGCCGGCGTGCTGCACGTGCGGCCAGCCCTTGACCTCACCCGCGACGCTCATGTCCGGCTGGTTCGGGAGATCAGCGACGCCGCGGTGACGCTCACCCGCAAATATGGCGGCGTGCTCTGGGGAGAGCACGGCAAAGGGGTGCGTTCGGAATATGTGCCTGAATTCTTCGGCGATCTTTATCCCTGCCTGCAGGAAATCAAGCGGGCTTTCGATCCGGATAACCGGCTCAATCCGGGCAAGATTGCCACGCCTTCGTCAGAGGCGCTGACAAAGATCGACGATGTCCCGCTGCGGGGAGATACCGACCGTATCATCGGCAACCAGATCCGCTCCGCCTTCGACAATGCCGCCTATTGCAACGGCAATGGCGCCTGTTTCGATTTCGACGAAACGAGCCCGATGTGCCCCTCCTACAAGGCGACGCGCGACCGGCGCTTTTCGCCCAAGGGCCGTGCCGCGCTGATGCGGGAATGGTTGAGGCTGCTTGCCGAAAATGGCATCGATCCCCGCGATGAGGCAACGCGCCTGCGGCGAAGCGCTCCGCTCGCGAGCCTCGCGCGACGCGCCTTCAACTCGCTGAGCCCGGCAAATCGGGACGATTTTTCCCATGAGGTGCGCGCGGCGATGGAGACCTGTCTCGCCTGCAAGGCCTGCGCCGGGCAATGCCCGGTGAAGGTCAGCGTGCCGGCCTTCCGCTCGAAATTCCTGGAACTCTACTACGGACGTTATCTCCGTCCGCTGAAGGACCCGCTGGTCGCGGCGATCGAGACGACCCTGCCGCTCGTCCAGCGCATCCGCCCCGCCTACAACATGGTCGTCGGCACGCGGGTCGGCAGAAGGTTGATGCGTGTGGTGGGGCTGACCTCGCTGCCGCGTCTGCCGCAAATCTCACTGGCAAAGGAAGCCGCCCGCCTCGGCGTGCCGCTTGCGACCGCTCAGACGATCGAAGCGCTGTCGCCGGGTGAAAGGCAGCGGAGCGTGGTCTTCGTCGCCGACAGCTTTACCGCCTATTTCGATCCTGACGTTGCACTCGCCGCAATCGTTCTCGCCAGGAAATCAGGCTTCTCACCCCTTCTCGCGGCCTCCCATGTCAATGGCAAAGCCCTGCATGTGCATGGCTATCTCGGACGCTTCGCCGATGCAGCCCAACGGACAGCAGGCTATCTTCAGCAGCTCGATGATGCCGGAATGACGCTTGTCGGCCTCGATCCGTCGATGACGCTCGCCTTCCGCAGCGAGTATAAAGGAATGCTGAAGGCGGCAGTCCTTCTTCCCCAGGAATGGCTCGCCGCCAATCTCGACCGGCTCGCCGCTTCCCCTTCGGTCGTCAAGGGCAACAGCTTCCGCTTGATGCCTCATTGCACCGAACGCACCAATGCGCCGGCCTCCGTCGCACAATGGCAAAAGATCTTCGAAAGCCTTGGCATTGACCTTCAGGTTGCGCAAACCGGCTGTTGCGGCATGGCCGGCACCTTCGGGCACGAGGCCCGCAACCGCCCGATCTCCGAACGCCTCTACGCGATGAGCTGGAAACCGGAAGTCGATGCGGCCGGCGATACCGATATCCTTATGGCGACAGGATATTCCTGCCGGTCGCAGGTGAAGGAAATTGACGCGAAGCGCATTCCACATCCGTTTCAGGTCATCGCCGGGATCATTTCGGAAACGTCCGAAGTCCCGCAGTTGTAGACGGCAACTTCGCGGAAATGACGACGCAGCATGCAGCCTGTGACAGCGAGATCTCCGGCGGCAATCCGAGCCGCTCGACAAGCTCACGCCACGGCCGCGATCGTGTCGCCGTCATTCGGCAGCAGCCGCGCCACGGCGCTCAAAAGGTCGGTCTGCGATATCAGGCCGAGGATCCGGTGGTCGTCGTCGACAATGATGACGGCATGGGTGCGCCCGTCCGTCAGAACCGGCAGGAGCGACAGAGCCGCATCTGAAGCTCTCGCCGTCGCCGGTTTGGAGATCGCATGGGCAATCGTATCGCCGTCCGCAAACAATTCACGCAAGCCGACAGTGCCGATCAGACGGCCTTCCGGATCCTTCACCGGCAAGGTACGGATATTATGCTTCAAAAGAAGATGCCGCGCGGCGTCCGGCCCAGACGCCTCACCGATGGCGATCACGTCACGCGACATGATATCGGCGCAGCTGATCTTGTCGTTTGATCGGATGGCTGCCTGCAGCTCGACCTGCTGCAGCAGTCGCCCGAGGTCGGCCCGGTCGATATCGAAGGTTTCGTCGAGCGCTTCAAGGGCGGCGTCGACATCCTCCTCGCGAAAGCCCACCCGCACAGCAGATGGCGGATCGATCGTCTGGTGGGTGTTTTCCGCCGGCTTAGGAACGACGTGCGGATAGTTCCGCCTGGAAAGCTTGTGGAACAGCAGCCCGAGCCCGACGAGTATGCAGGAGTTCAAAGCGACCGGCACGAAGGGAAAGACGAATCCCCAGCCGGCAACGACGGGGCCGCCGAGCACGGCGGTCAGTGCCGCAGCCCCTCCCGGCGGATGCAGGCATCGCGTGAACGACATCGCCCCGATGGCCAGCGAAACGCCGACGCCCGTCGCAATGATCGGATCACGAATGAAATACGCGGCAATGATGCCCATCGTGGCGGAAATCGTATTGCCGCCGATGATCGACCAAGGCTGCGCCAACGGGCTTGCCGGCACGGCGAAAAGCAGCACCGCCGACGCCCCCATCGGTGCGACGATCAGCGGAAGATGCGGCCCCTGACCGAACAGATAACCGCTGATGACGCCGGTGAGACCGATGCCCAGCAAGGCGCCGAAACAGGCAATTAATCGTTCTCTTAGCGTTGCGCCGGCCAGAATGGGCGAAAACAAGCGAAAGCGGCGAAAACGGCTCGGCCCCACCTTCGGTGAAACGGGTAACTGCATGCGAAGACCAATGATGAATGAGGATTATCTGGAGGGCGAAGGAAGAGACCCAGGCGCTAGTTCGTTGCCAGCCTGACATCTCTGCCTTTGGTTGCACCAAGCACCTCATGGAAGGCGCTGAAGGCACTGGGGCAATGATCCTTGCGGTAGACCAGCAGGGTCTCGACCGGCCCGAGCTGATGGGTCTGAACGGCGGTCGGCCAGTGCATGAGATCGAGAACGGACCTTGGCATCACACCCGCCGTATTCCCGGTCGCAACGCTCGCCAGGATCGCATGATAGGAACCGTGCTGGCTCGTCGGCAGGTCGCTCGATTTGCGCGCCCAGTCTTCGGCAATCCGGCGATAGGTGCAGCCGGGTTCCAAAGCCGCGAGCGACCCGATACGCATGTCGGCCGCGGATTTGATGGCGGGATGCCCGGACGGCAGCACGATCAACAGATCTTCGACGAAGACCGTCTCCATCTCCAGCGCCTTGAGTTCGGCATCGAACTCCAAATCCTCCTCCCGCATCGCCTTCGGTGGCCGGGCAATCAGCGCGCAATCCAGCACATCGGCCAGAACATCGCGGGCGAGATCGCGAGACGCGCCCATCGTCAGATGCAGCGACACGTCGGGCCACATCTGATTGAATTGCGTCAACGCCGCCGGCAGCCTGCTTGCCGCCGTACTTTCCATCGTGCCGACCCGCAATGTTCCCGATGGAGCAAGAGGCCGCACGGCTTGACGCGCTTCAAGCGCCAGCGCCATCAGCCGGTTGGCATAGGCGAGAAAGGTTTCGCCCTCCCGTGTCAGCGTCATCTTCTTGCCGTCACGGCTGAACAGGCATGCACCAAGGTCCTCCTCCAGTTGCTGGATGCGCGTCGTCACATTCGACGGCACCCGCCCGACCGCCTTGGCGGCCTTGGTAACGCTGCGATCGCTGGCAACGGCGAGGAATATCTCGATTGACGACAGGTCCAATGAAAAATCTCTTTTCCGGAATTAAAGCGAGTCATTGTTCTCTATATAAAAATCATCACCCGAGCTCAAGCGGGTTTAGGCCCAGGCGAAACAACGGAATCGGGGCAGCGCGTGAAGGCTCCCGGCTCGACCTTCTCATTAAAAATGTCCGCGCCATCCGCAGGCCAGACAGCCAAGTGATTGCCGAAAAAAAGATCGAGACGCCGCCGAAATAGCCACGCCAATCGCTGCATCGGCTCGGCTACCGGGCGTTTTACGGCTGGCATGGAGATTGCGTCTCAATGCTGATCTGTAGAACGACCGGCGCCGACCATATGCTGCACCTAGTCCTGACCTGCCTTCTTCTGAGCGTCGCTTCAGGCCTCAGCATGCGGCGTTTTCTTCTGCCGTATTTTTCCGGCGGCGATCTCGCTGAGAAATCCGCTCCCGTGACGGTCGTCGCAAGCGCGGTCTTTCTGGCGGCAGTCGCCTTCACCGTCTCCGACCAAAATCTCTGGGCAAAATCCGTCGTGCTGATGCTCTGCCTTATGCTGGCGGCAATGTTCGACGACGCCCGCCCCAGGCTGACCATCGCCCTTGCTGCCGTTAGCCTGGCCGCCTATCTCGGGCTACGCTCCATTGGCTGAGGCCGTCATGCGCGCCAGCCGCAGTGAGACGATGGCCGAGCAGCTTCGCGCGGCGCCAACAACGATCTTCGTGACAGAATAGTTTCGCAATATAATTCTCTCCTTCTGAATATTTTTCGAAGCGGATCGCTTCAAGAATGGGAGAGGGCGATGAATATCGAGCAGCGAGAGAGGATCTGGTCGGAGTGGTATGCCTGGCATCCTGTCCCGCCAATCGATGACACGGTGTTCTGGCTCGAGACCGTATACCGGCGGGAAACGGCGGAAGGACTGTGGCAATATCGTTCCTTCCGACCCGAAGTCGAACGTATCAAGGCTGCGGACGCCACGCCCATTTATCCCGGCGCTTAATTCCCCGTCAGCCGAGCGCCTGGCTGACCAGCGCATAGGTTTTCGGCCGATGCCCGACATGACCGCCCGGAATTGGAAGCCAAGGGGCGCCCAGCGACATGGTTGTCACGAAGTCAAAGACAGCAAGGCCGCAGCGGGAGAGAAAATCGGCAAATATCCCGACTTTCTCGCGCGTATCGAGGCGCAGGAATAACCCCGCATGCTCGAGCGCATGCGGATGGACGACAGCAATCGCGTCTGCGTCACTGGCGGCCACCACCGGGCCGACGACATGGCCGCGCCCGAACCTTCGGCAAAGCGAGAAGGCCTCGATCCGGCCGGCGCGAACCAACACGATGCCCTTGGAATGTCCCATGAGCCGAGCCAGAAGCGGCGTGCGGTCCGTGCCGAAGGCCACGCGATCCAGTTCTGCGATCGCCTCCAGATCTTCAGCTTCCACAGGCCGTATCGCGGCACCGGGCGGCAACTCCACATCCGGTGGCGCTATCGCTTCACCCTGGCATTGAAAGACGGGCGCTTCACGGACAAAATCCAACGACAAATAAAGGCGTCGCGCCGCCCGCGTCGCGTTCAGCCCAAGATTACGCCCGGCAACCTGGTCGAGCGCGTGGCGCATCAGCCATTGCCCGGCGCCATTGGCCTGCAGGCGCGGCGAAGTGATGACCATACCGATCGTGGCGAACCGTTCATCATAGGGAAACCACATCGCAGAGCCGAGGATGCGGCCGATTTCATCTATGGCCGCGATGCCCTGGCCGGATTCCCGCAGGAACTGCCAGTCTTCACGGCGATGCGGCCAGGCAACGGACATCGACAGCGCATGCAGCTTGTCGAGGTCGACACTGTCGATCCCGGCAATGCGCGTCTCGAAACTGTCGACCAATCTGGATTCGGATGTCAGTGCACTCACTCCCGCCCTCCTCGCGCATGTCCGGCCAATCCATAGGGAAAGCGCCCTCCTGAAACTTCGTTATCCAGATTAGGACGGTTCGTGCGATACAATTCACTGGCGAAGCCCGCGCGAACACAACAATCGTCCAAATCCGAGGCACTTTCGGCAAATAAAGCCGGGGCAGGCCTCTACAGTCATTGACCAGATCCCGAGCGCCGACGGCGCCGTGATGGCCAAAGCCCGGCGGCAATTCGATCCATCCGTGCAGTGAGGAGGCTCATGCAGGCAATTGAAATCCTCGAAAGGCTTGTCGGCTTTTCCTCCATCGTCGGCACACCCAACGGCGAAATCGTCACCTGGATCCGGCAGTACCTGCAAAGTCACGGCATTGCCGCCACCGAGCTTCCCGGCCCTGAGGGGGACCGGTCGAACCTCTTCGTGACGATCGGCCCAAGGGGGAGCCCCGGCTACATCCTCTCCGGCCATATGGATGTCGTTCCCGCCGCCGAGGGCGGGTGGAGCAGCGATCCGTTCCGCCTGCGCGCCGAAAAGGACCGCCTTTACGGTCGCGGAACCACCGACATGAAGGGCTTTCTCGCCGTCATGCTTGCCGCCGCCCCCGCGCTCGCGGCGGCAGGGCTCCGCCGGCCCATCCACCTCGCTTTTTCCTACGATGAGGAGGCAGGCTGCCGCGGTGTCCCGCACATGATCGCGCGCCTGCCTAAGCTCTGCGCACGTCCGCTCGGCGCGATCATCGGCGAGCCGAGCGGCATGCGGGCGATCCGGGCCCACAAGGGCAAGGCAGCCGCTCGGCTGACTGTCATGGGCCGCTCCGGCCATTCCTCGCGCCCGGAACAGGGACTGAATGCCATCCACGCCATGACCGAGGTTTTGGCTTGCGCTAGCGCCGAAGCCGAACGGCTGACGCATGGTCCGTTCGAGCATGTGTTCGAACCGCCCTATTCCTCGCTCCAGGTCGGCACATTGAAGGGCGGCCAGGCGGTCAACATCATTCCCGATAGCTGCGAGGCCGAGTTCGAGGCCAGGGCTATTTCCGGAATCGACCCGGCCACGCTGCTTGCGCCGCTGCGGGCCGTGGCCGAGGCGCTACCGCAACGCGGCTTCCAAGTGGAATGGCGCGAACTCAGCGCCTATCCGGCGCTGTCGCTTGCCGCCGATGCGCCACTTGCGCGCTTGCTTGGCGAACTTACCGGTAGCGAGCCGCTCGCCGCCGTCAGCTACGGCACCGAGGCCGGCCTTTTTCAGCGCGCCGGGATGGATGCGATCATCTGCGGGCCGGGCGATATCGCCCGTGCTCACCGGCCGGACGAATTCATCCTCAAGGGCGAACTCCTGGCCTGCCAGGCGATGATCGAGGCACTCGCCCGACATTGCATCGCCTGACCGTCAGATCAAGGAGCCGATGCAATGACCTTTCTCTTCAATTCCGATGCGAAGCGGGGCGCCGTATTCGCTGAGGCCTTCGCGCGCGACCTTCCCGACATAGACTTCGCCACGGATCCGGCGTCGGTCGAACCGGAGGCGGTGCGCTACCTCATCACCTGGACCGTGCCGGATGATCTCGCGCGCTACCGCAATCTCGAAATCCTGTTTTCGATCGGCGCCGGCATCGATCAGTTCCGCATCGACGCCGTGCCGGCGCAGGTCAAGGTGGTGCGCATGGTCGAGGACGGCATCGTCAGGATGATGCAGGAATATGTGACGCTGGCCGTCCTCGCACTCCATCGCGATCTGCCGGCCTATCTCGACCAGCAGCGGCGCGGGATCTGGCAGCCGATCCCACCCGTTCAGGCCGCGAAACGCCGCGTCGGGGTGCTGGGGCTTGGCATGCTGGGAAGCGCAGTGCTTGAGAGTTTGCGCCCCTTCGGCTTCCCGCTGTCCGGCTGGAGCCGCACCCCGCGCGCGATCGAGGGCGTTCGGTGCCTCAGCGGCGGCAAGTGGCTGGAGACCCTGCTTGCCACCACCGATATTCTGGTCTGCATGCTGCCGCTGACCGAGGAGACGCGCGGCTTCCTGAATGCCGAGCTCTTCGCCAGGCTTCCCGCCGGGGCCGCACTCGTTCATGCCGGCCGCGGCGCCCAGCTCGATCATCAGGCGCTCGTCGGCGCGCTCGACACCGGGCATCTCTCCGGCGCCGTCGTCGACGTTACCGATCCGGAGCCGCTGCCACCGGGCCACGCCTTCTGGAATCATCCGAAAATTCTGCTGACGCCGCATATCGCCAGCGTCACTCAAGCCGAAACCGCGGCGGCCGCCGTGATCGGCAACATCAAACGGCATCAATCCGGCCTCGATCCGATCGGGCTGGTCGATCGCAGCCGCGGCTACTGATCTATCTCGCCACACAAATCTGCACCCCGGAAAGGAAAACAATGTCTTTGCTCAAGACCATCGACGCCAACCCATCCCATCCGCCGCGCGAGTCCGGCCCCCTTCCCGAGCGCCTGATCGCGGGCAATCCCACCTTCAAGACCTGGGCACAGGATGTCGCTCGCGCGGAGACGGTTCATACCGGCATATGGGAGGCGACGCCCGGTGAGACGCGTTCGATCAAGGGCGAGACGTTCGAGTTCTGCCATATTCTGTCCGGTCTGGTCGAACTCACGCCGGAAGGCGGAGAACCGGTGGTCTACAGGGCCGGCGACAGCTTCGTCATGAAGCCGGGCTTTATCGGCGTCTGGAAGACGATCGAGACGGTGCGCAAGATCTACGTGACAGTGACGTGAGCTGGCGGGCGGCTGTCCTCTCTGCGCGGGCAGCGCGGCGCCGGGCGCGGACACCAGCCGTAGATTTGACTGGTGGCGGCGGGGAAAACGCAATTTTTATCCGCCGCAACAATATCGGTCGATGCATGCTGCTCGGTTTCGCAAGCTAGGCTTAAGCAAGCTCATGCCGAGGACACGCAATGACACTCAGCTTCGATCCGAACTCGATCTCACTGCCCGTAGGGCATTTCATCGGCGGCCGGCTGGTTCCGGCCGAAGCCGTCATCGACATGCATCGGCCGTCCGACGGCAGGGCCTATGCCGGCTGTCCGCTTGCCGACGCGGCCCTTGTCGATCAGGCCGTGGAAACGGCAAAGGGTGCATTGAATGAAAGCAATTGGGGCGGTGTGCGCCCGCGCGAGCGCACCAAGGCGCTGCAGCGCTGGGCGGACCTGATCGAAGCCGAGGCAGAGACCCTCGCCAGGCTTGAGGCGCTCTCCTCAACCCGCCCCGTCGGCCAGCTCGTTGCCGGCGACATCGCCGTCACCGCCGAACAGATCCGCTTCTTTGCCGAATTCGCCGACAAGGAAGGCGGCGATCTCGTCCCGACCGACGACGCGAATTTCGGCATGATCATGACGGAACCCTATGGCGTCGTTGGCGCCATCACGCCCTGGAATTTCCCCCTGTCGATGGCCGGGTGGAAGCTCGCTCCGGCGCTGGCCGCGGGCAATGCGGTGGTGTTGAAGCCATCGGAGATGACGCCGTTTTCAACGCTCTACATGGCCGAACTTTCAGTGCGGGCCGGCCTGCCCGCCGGCCTCGTGAATGTCGTGCTCGGCGACGGCCCCACCACCGGAACGGCCGTCACCGGGCATCCGGGGATTTCCAAGGTCAGCTTCACCGGCTCGACTGCGGCCGGTGCGGCGATCATGGCCAATATCGCCCGTACCGGCGTGAAGCCGATGACGCTGGAGCTCGGCGGGAAGAGCCCTCAACTGGTCTTCGCGGATGCCGATCTCGATCTTGCGGCAGGCGCTATCGCCGCCAGCATTTTGTCCAACGCCGGCCAGGCCTGCATATGCGGATCCCGCCTCATCGTCGAGGCGAAGGTGGCGGACGCGCTCGTAGCGGCCCTCATCGCCAGACTGGCGGCAATCCGCCCGGGGGCGACCTGGGAGGAAACGACCGATTATTCGCCCGTTATCTCCGAACGCCAGATCGCCCGCATGGATGGCATCATCCGCGCCGCCATCGACGGCGGCGCGGAGTGCCTTACGGGCGGCGGCCGGCTCGATCGTGAGGGCTATTTCTACGCGCCGACGCTGATTTCGGGCGTGACGGCAACATCGCCCGCGGTTCTCGAGGAAATCTTCGGACCGGTCCTGACCATCCAGACCTTCGAGGATGAGGAGGAGGCGCTGAGGCTGGCCGACCACCCATCCTATGGGCTGGCCGCCGGCCTCTTCACCCGCGATCTCGCGCGCGCCATCCGCCTCACCGGCCGCCTGCAGGCCGGCACCGTCTGGGTCAACCGTTACGGCCGCTCGCGCGACCATATCCTGCCGACCGGCGGCTACAAGCAGTCCGGCATCGGCAAGGATCTCGGCCGCGAAGCCTATCATGCCAACCGCAAGAGCAAGAGCGTGCTCATCAGCCTTTAAGGAGCTGCGATGAAGACCTACAGGATTGCCCTTCTGCCAGGAGACGGCATCGGCCGCGACGTGACCGACGCTGCCTGGGCCGTGCTCGAAAAGACCGCCGGATCGGGCGGATTTTCTCTTGAAGCGACCCGCTACCCCTGGTCCTGCGACTATTATCTCGAAAACGGCAGCATGATGCCCGCCGACGGGATCGAGACGCTGAGCTCTTTCGACGCCATCCTGCTCGGCGCCGTCGGATGGCCACGCAAGGTGCCCGATTCCGTGTCGCTGCATGGGCTCCTGCTGCCCATCCGCAAGGCTTTCGTTCAGTACGCCAATATCCGCCCGCACAGGCTGCTGCCGGGCGTGCAGGGGCCGCTGCGGCACGAGGGCTTCGACATCCTCTGCATCCGCGAAAATACCGAGGGCGAATATTCCGGCGCCGGCGGCCGCGTCCATCAGGGCACGGACAGCGAAGTAGCTGTGGAAACCTCGATCTTCACCCGCAAGGGGATAGAACGCATCCTGCGTTTCGGCTTCGAGCAGGCACGCGCGCGGCGTGGCAAACTCGCTTCGGTGACCAAGTCCAATGCGCAGAAATATTCGATGGTCTTCTGGGACGAGATCACCCACAGGCTCTCTGCGGAATATCCGGATGTCGAGGTGACCAGCTACCACATCGACGCCATGGCCGCCCGCATGGTCATGGCGCCTGAGAGCCTCGATGTCGTGGTCGCATCCAATCTCTTCGGCGACATTCTGACCGACCTTGGGGCCGCCATCCAGGGCGGGCTCGGCTTTGCGGCATCCGCCAACATCAACCCCGATCGCTCGGCGCCGTCCATGTTCGAACCCGTCCATGGCTCCGCGCCGGATATCGCTCATCTGGGAATTGCCAATCCGATAGCCGCCATCTGGTCGGGCGCAATGATGCTGGAACACCTTGGAGAGGCGGCTGCTGCCGCAAGGATAATGGCCGCGATCGAGGCGACGACGGCGCGCGGCATCGGCGCTGTTCCCGGCAAGGACAAGACGGAGACGATCACGACATCGGTGCTTTCGTCGCTCGACTAGAGCATGTCGCACAGGTTGCGCCGCGGTTTGCGCCCGGAATTGTGGAGAGGACGCTTTGATGAAAGAGGACAAGATGAACGGATTGAGGGATGGCAGCCTGCTGCGCCAGCAGGGGCTCATCGACGGAGAATGGTGCGGGGGCGCGGCGGGGCGCACGATCGAGGTCATCGATCCGGCGACCCAGCATGTGCTGGGCAGCGTGCCCGACATGGACGCAGCTGACACGCGGGCCGCGATCATGGCGGCAGAAAAGGCTTTTGGTCCATGGCGGGCAAAGACCCATGCCGAGCGCGCCGCCCTGCTCGAGGCCTGGCACGATCTGATGCTCGACAATATCGAGGATCTGGCGCTGATCCTGACCACGGAACAGGGAAAGCCGCTGACGGAGGCGCGAGGCGAAATCCGCTACGGCGCCTCATTCATCAAATGGTTTTCCGAGGAAGCGCGTCGTATCGGCGGAACAACCATCCCCTCGCCCACCGCGGAGCGACGGATCATCGTTCTGAAGGAGCCGGTCGGCGTATCGGCGATCATCACGCCTTGGAATTTTCCCAATGCGATGATCACCCGCAAGGTGGGGCCGGCACTTGCGGCAGGTTGCACGGTGGTCATCAAGCCATCGGACCTGACCCCGTTTTCGGCGCTGGCGCTCGCCGTACTGGCGGAACGCGCCGGCATCCCCAAGGGCGTGATCAACATCGTCACCGGCATGCCGGCCGCGATCGGCGACGAATTGATGACGAACCAGACCGTCCGCAAGATCTCTTTCACCGGCTCGACCCGCGTCGGCTCGCTGCTGATGCGCGGGGCGGCCGACAGCGTCAAGCGGCTCAGCCTCGAACTCGGCGGCAACGCACCCTTCATCGTCTTCGACGATGCCGATCTCGACCTTGCCGTGGAAGGCGCCATCGCGTCGAAATTCCGCAATGGCGGACAGACCTGCGTCTGCGCCAACCGCCTTCTCGTCCAGTCCGGCGTCTATGACGCCTTTGCCGCCAAACTTGGCGCGCGGGTCGCAGCCATGAAGGTCGGGGCAGGCACCGAGGCCGGCACGGATATCGGGCCTATGATCAACAAGGCGGCGATCGAGAAGATCAACCGTCACGTGGAGGATGCCGTAAAAAGGGGAGCCAAGATCCTCGCCACTGTGGATTCCATGCCTGCAGGCGATCAATATGCCGCTCCGATGGTGCTTGGCGGCGCGACCACCGACATGCAGCTCGCCAGCGAAGAGACATTCGGACCGGTTGCACCGCTGTTCCGGTTCGACACCGAGGAGGAGGCGATCCGCATCGCCAATTCCACTCCCTTCGGCCTTGCAGCCTATTTCTACACCGAGAGCCTGAAACGGTCCTGGCGCGTCGGCGAGGCGCTCGAATTCGGCATGATCGGCCTGAACACCGGCGCCATCTCGACCGAGGTCGCTCCGTTCGGCGGCGTCAAGCAATCCGGCCTCGGGCGTGAGGGCGCACGATGCGGCATTGAGGAATATCTTGAAATGAAGAGCTTCCACATCGGCGGGCTCTCCTGACCGTCATAAAAAAAGGGCGCCGGAAGCTCAGCCGGCGCCTTCCCATATGGTTTTTCTGACTGTCTTCCAAACGGCGGCAAGTTTACGGGAGATGCCTGAGAAAGGCTGAACCGCTCTCGTCACGCCGCGCTTACATGAAGCGATCGAGTGTCTTGTAATAGAGCCCGACGACCGGCAGAAACCACGGCTTGCCGAAATGGCCGGGGACGGCAGGCCATTCGAGGCCTTTGACCGGGTTGCGGTCCGCCTTGCCCATGATGGCATCGGCGATGATGATGCCGAGATGGGTGGAGAGCTGGGCGCCGTGGCCGGAATAGCCCATGGCGTACCAAACGCCGTCGCCATAGCCCGCGCGGGGATAACGGTCTTTCGTCATATCGACGAGCCCGCCCCAGCAGTAATCGATCTCGATGCCGGCAAGTTGCGGGAAGATTTCAGCCAGACCGGCGCGCAGAATATCGCCGCTCCTTGCATCCGACCGCTGGTCCGACGTGGCGGAAAAGCGTGCACGACCGCCGAAGATCAGCCGCTTGTCCGGCGACAGCCGGAAATAGTTTCCGATATTCAGCGAGGTGACACAGGTCCGGTTTCCCGGCATCGTCGCTGCGATTTCGGCGTCGCTCAGCGGCCGCGTGGCGAGCAGGAAGCTGCCGACGGAAATGATCCGGCGGCGGAAATAGCCG
Source organism: Rhizobium sp. NLR10b (assembly GCF_019685435.1). Classification (NCBI taxonomy): domain Bacteria; kingdom Pseudomonadati; phylum Pseudomonadota; class Alphaproteobacteria; order Hyphomicrobiales; family Rhizobiaceae; genus Rhizobium; species Rhizobium sp. NLR10b. The sequence goes on from NZ_JABDWV010000014.1 coordinate 162,389, forward strand.
AAGAGCGACGGGGTGTAGGCGCCTGTCGCGACCAGTACGTGGTCGGCGGTGACGGTGCCGCGCCCCGTCTTGAGGCTGTGGCGTCCATTGCCTTGCCGATGGCCGGTCACGGCGGCCTTTTCGAAAATGACGGCGCCGTGGCGGACGGCCGCGGCGGCGAGCCCGGCGACATAGCGCCCCATATGCATCATCGCGCTCTTCCTCGAGAGCATGGCGCCATGGAAAGGCGAGCCGACCTCACTTTTCAAGTCATCCGCCGAAAGAAGCGCCGTCTCCGGATCGACCTCTCTATGCACAGCCTCGAAATTGCGGGCAATGGCATCGAAATGCTGCGGCTTGGAGGCAAGCTTCAGCTTCCCGGCGCGACGGAAATTGCAGTCGATGCCCTCCTCGCCGACGATCGCCTCGATGGTGTCGATCGACTCGTCGAACGCCCGATAAAGCGCGACGGCACGCTCGGTGCCGAGTGCTGACTTGGCAGACAGGAAGCTATGGGCTAGCCCGTTGTTGAGATGGCCGCCATTGCGTCCCGACGCCCCCCAGCCCACGCGTTCGGCCTCCAGCACGACGACCTTGACGCCGGCTTTCGCAAGCTGGCGCGCGGCCGCAAGCCCGGTAAAACCGGCGCCGATGACGGCCACATCATAATGTCCTTCGACAGGACCGTGAGCCGCATCGGCAAAAGCGCGGGCTGTGTCATGCCAGTAGGATTGAAACTGCATCCGTCTGTCTCCGTCAGAGGCCAACGACACCGGGCAGACCTGAGATATCAGGGATTTCGACATAGCCGTAATAGGGATTGGCCGGCTCGTGGCCCCGGTTGACCCAGACCTTGTTCTTGATGCCGAGATCGTGGGCAGACATCAGGTCATAGCGGAAGGAGGACGAGCAATGGAGCACGTCCTGCGGTCCGCAGCCGAGCATGTCGAACATATATTCGAAGGCTTGGAAACGCGGCTTATAGGCATTTGCCTGTTGCGCGGTATAGACCGCATGGAAGGGCGCGCCGAGCTTTTCGACATTCGACATGATCTGCGCATCCATGGCATTGGACAGGATCACCAGCGGAATTTCGCGGGCAACCCTGGCAAGACCTTCGGGTACGTCGCGATGCGGCCCCCAGGTGGGAACACGCTCGTAAACCATTTGCGCTGCTTCGTGGCGAAATTCCACGCCATTGCGCTTGCAAGTCCGTTCGAGCGAATTGTGCACCACCTCGGCATAGGGCTTCCAGGCGCCCATGATCTCATCAAGGCGATAAGCGGCGAAATTCTTGATGAACTCCACCATGCGCGGCTCGTCAAGCTGATTGCCGTAGAGGTCGCGCGCCGCTTCCGCCATCTGAAAATTGGTCAGCGTGCCGTAGCAATCGAAGGTGATGTATTTCGGACGGAACGTCGTCATCTGCGTATCCTTTAGCGATCGGAACTGGGACCTGTTCACAATCATAGGCTCCGCTTCGCCCATGGCTGCCTGAATTGGCCGCATCGGAAGCAGAATCTATCGTATCGAAAGCGGCGTTTGGCAGAAGGTTGCGCCTCCCCGGGGCGCCGGGGATCTGTTCAATCGTGATCGTGGCCATGCTGCGACGGAAGGTCGAGGCCGAATGTATCGACGAGATCGGCCACCTGAGCCGGGCTGAGGAAACGGGGGTTGAGGTTGCGCAGCAGCAGATAGAGCTTTGCCGTTTCCTCCAGTTCCTCAGTCGCAAACACCGCCGCCTCCAGGCTGTCACCGGCGACAACAGGTCCATGATTGGCCAGAAGCACCGACGAATATCTGCCGGCCAGTCCCCGGATCGCGTCGGCCACTGCCGGATCCCCTGGGCGATAATACGGCACCAACGCGGTCTCGCCGGCGCGCATGAGATAATATGGCGTCATCGGCGGCAGGGCGGCACGCGGATCGATCTCCGGCAGCATGGTCAGCGCCACCGCATGTGTCGAGTGAAGGTGGACGATAGCGCGGGCACTGCCGCGTGTGTCGTAGAGGGCGGTGTGAAGCGGGATTTCCTTGGTCGGCTTGTCGCCCGACAGCAACCGGCCTTCCGCATCGAGCCTGGAGATCCGGGCCGGGTCGAGGAAGCCGAGCGAGGCGTTGGTCGGCGTCACCAGCCAGCCGCCGTCCTCCAGCCGCAACGATATATTGCCGGACGAACCCGGCGTCAGCCCGCGCTCGAACAGCGAGCGACCGTATCGGCAGATTTCCTCACGCAGGCGGGCGTCGGACATGGCAGTTCCTCCGATCTTACGCAGTTGCGCCTTCGATCAGTTCAAAACCGAGATCGATGGCTTGCGGCGGCGCGTTGGCGACGACCAACTCAGCGGCTGTCTGTCCCGTCGCCACGCGCGGCGTCCGGATCGTCGACAGGGGTTGCGGTATTGCCCGGCCGATATCTAGGCCGTTATAGCCGAATATGGCGAGCTGCGAGGGGATAACGATCCCTTGAGAGAGACAGTGAAAATAACCGCCGAGCGCCATGTCGTCGTTGGAAAAATAGACGGCATCGAGATCGGTCGCTCGTGCCAACAGTCGCTCCAGCCCCTTCTTGCCGTTTTCCACTGACGAGGCGCCCGCCAGGATTTCGCGAGCAATGAGCGGAGTTCCGTTGGCGTCGAGAGTTTCGCAAAAGCTCGAAAAACGCTTGCCGGCGCGGGTGTCGCGGTCCAGGTCGTGACCGACATAGCCGATCCTTCGGTAGCCCCGTCTGAGCAGGAAGGCAGCGCTCTCCCGCCCGGCCGCACGATTCGAGAAGCCGACGGCGATATCGAGGGCATCGCCATCCAGATCGAGCAGTTCCACGACCCGGCACCCGCTGGCGCGCAACATCTTCACCGTGCCGTCGGTGTGCTCGTACCCCGCCAGCATCACCGCTGCCGGCCGCCAGGCAAGCATCGCAGTAGCGAGCGCCTCCTCCTTGCCCGGATCATAGTCCGTCACCGAAAAGACCGCCTGATAGCGGTTTTCTTCCAGAACGGCGCTCGCTCCACGCAGCACGTCGGAAAATACGATGTTGGACAGCGAGGGAATGACGAAGGCGACAAGACGCGAACCGGTGGAGGCAAGCGTTCCGGCGATCCGGTTCGGGACATAGCCCAGCCGCTCGACGGCGGCCATCACCCGCTCCCGCGTTCTGCCGGAAAACGAACCGTGGTTGCGCAGCACGCGCGACACCGTACTCTCGCCGACTCCGGCCGCTTCCGCGACCTCTGCAAGGGTCACGGTCGCCTGATGTTTGAATTCCATGGTCGCTTTTGAACCCGGCATCTGGAATCTTTAAGTGCGAAGCGATCCTTGGGACGCCTCGCTGCGACATCCATCTTTCATCACTTCCGGCCAGAAGCAAGATATTTTTGGCAGCGCTGCCAATCTGCAGTTGGCAGCGCTGCCAAAAGGGAGTAGGAAATGGCAGCGCTGCCAAAACTTGGCTGCAGATGCCAGGGCACGGCTCTTTCAGGACTGGAGAAACTCCCATGACACCGCTTGCCGAAAACTCAGGCTCCACTTTCATCGCGGCCGTCATCGGCCTTGGTTCAATGGGGCTCGGAATGGCCCGGTCGATGAAGCGCGCAGGGCTCGATGTCGTTGGATATGACATCAGGTCGGCGGCGGTGGACCGCTTCATCGCCGACGGCGGACGGGGTGCACAGACCCCGGCCGGCGCGGCAAAGGATGCCGACATCGTCGTCTCCGTCGTCCTCAACGGCGCGCAGACCGAGGCCGTGCTGTTCGGCCCGGAAGGCGTTGCGAGCACAATGAAGCCAGGCGCCGTGTTCATCTCGTCGGCAACCATGGATCCCGCCGTCGCACGCAATCTGGCGCAAAGAGTAGAGGCTCTCGGTCTGCATTATCTCGATGCGCCGATTTCCGGCGGCGCAGCCAAGGCGGCGCTTGGCGAATTGACGATCATGGCATCCGGCTCCAGCCAGGCCTTTGACAGGGCGCGCCCAGGTCTCAACGCCATGGCCGGCAAGGTCTACGAACTCGGCGACGCGGCCGGAACGGGCGCTGCCTTCAAGATGATCAACCAGCTTCTTGCCGGTGTGCACATCGCCGCCGCCTGCGAGGCCATCACCTTTGCCGCCAAGCAGGGCCTCGACCTCGACAAGGTCTATGAGGTTATCACCGCCTCGGCCGGCAATTCGTGGATGTTCGAAAACCGCGTGCCGCATGTGCTGGCCGGAGACTATACGCCGCTCAGCAGCATCGAGATTTTCGTCAAGGATCTCGGTATCGTCCAGGATATGGCGCGCTCCGAACGATATCCGTCACCGCTCGCGGCCGCGGCCCTGCAGATGTATCTGGCCGCCGCAGGCGCCGGCATGGGCCGGGACGACGACTCCTCGCTCGCGCGGCTCTATGCCAGACTTTCCGGCGCTGAGTTGCCCGGTTCCAACGAGAAGCCGCAGAGGCTGTAAAAGGAACGCTAGACATGCCGGTTTTCGCCGCCAACCTGACGATGATGTTCAACGAATGGGCATTCCTCGATCGTTTCGACGCCGCAGCCGATGCCGGCTTTGCCGCCGTCGAATACCTCTTTCCATATGAAGCCACGCCGGAGGCAATTGCCGAGCGGCTTGCCCGCAACAATCTGCAGCAGGCCTTGTTCAACCTGCCGCCGGGCGACTGGGCAGCAGGCGAACGTGGCATTGCCGCCCTTCCCGAACGGTTCGATGCGCTGAAAGCCGATGTCGACAAGGCACTGGACTTTGCGGCAGCGACGGGAGTCGGACGGTTGCACCTGATGGCGGGCATCGCCGACCGTCACGACGGCGACGCCTCCTCCCGTTATCGGCGCTCCGTCACCTATACGGCCGAGCGGCTTGCGGAAAAGGGCATCGATCTCCTGCTCGAGCCGATCAACGGGCGAAACATGCCGGGATATTTCCTCAACGACTTCAACGCAGCCGAACTGCTGATTGCCGAATGCGGCTTGCCGAACCTGAAGCTCCAGTTCGATATCTATCACCGTCAGATCATCCATGGCGACGTCGTCATGGCGTTGCGGCGCCTGCTGCCGATCACCGGCCATATCCAGATTGCCAGCGTGCCGTCACGCAACGAGCCGGATGGGGAGGAACTGAACTATCCCTATCTGTTCGGCGAAATCGACCGCCTGGGCTATGACGGCTTCATCGGCTGCGAATACATCCCGCGCAGCCACACACTGGACGGTCTAGGCTGGTTCAAACCCTTTGCACGGAGCTAGACGATGGCTATTTCACTCGGATCGATCGCTGACGACTATACGGGCGCGTCGGATCTTGCCAACACGCTGACAAAGAATGGCCTGCGCACGGTGCAGACGGTCGGCATCCCTGATCCATCGCTGGCACTGCCCGACGTGGATGCCGTTGTCGTCTCCCTGAAAATTCGCTCGGTCCCGGCCCCAGAGGCCGTCACAGCTGCCACCGAAGCCGAGCGATGGCTGCGCCATCGGGGCGCGGGCCATGTGCTTTACAAAATCTGCTCGACCTTCGATTCCACCGATGCCGGCAATATCGGTCCCGTCACCGAGGCCTTGCGCAATGCTGCGGGCGGCGGCAGCGTGCTGGTTACACCAGCCTTTCCGGAAACCGGCCGCACCGTCTATCTCGGCCATCTCTTCGTCGGCGGCCAACCCTTGAACGAAAGTCCGCTCAAGGATCACCCCCTCAACCCCATGCACGACGCCAACCTCGTGCGGGTTCTCACCCGCCAATCGCGCGGCGCCGTCGGCTTGATCGACCTGGCAGCCGTCGCGGCCGGCCCTGACGCCGCCAGGGCGAGGCTCGATACGTTGCGCGCGACAGGGGTGACCATGGCTATTGCCGACGCGATTTGCGAGAGGGATCTGGAAACACTCGGCGAAATCGCACTCGAAACGCCGGTCTCCACCGGTGCGTCCGGCCTTGGCCTCGGCCTTGCCCGGGCGCTCGTCCGTTCCGGCCGCATATCAGGCGGCGCAGCAGCTGAAGACATCATTCGCCCTGTCGGCGGGTTTTCGGCGATTATTGCCGGCAGCTGTTCGAAAGCAACGCTACGCCAGCTCGAGGTCGCTGAACGGTCGATGCCTGTGCTGCGGCTTGATCCGGAGCGGCTGATATCAGGCCCGGATGAGATCGCCGCGGCGATTTCCTGGGCCGGAGACCGCATCTCCGCCGGTCCCGTGATCGTCGCCGCGAGCGCGGCGCCGGAAACCGTATCCCGGCTGCAATTGCAATATGGGCGGGAGGCTTCCGGCCACGCGATCGAGACGGCGACCTCGATCATCGCGGCTGAACTGGTTGAAAGAGGCGTGCGGCGCCTGGTGGTCGCTGGTGGCGAAACCTCGGGGGCCGCCGTCGACAGGCTCGCCATCCCGGCATTTCTGATCGGCCCCGAAATTGCCCCCGGCGTGCCGGTGCTGCGGACGGTCGGCAATCGGCAGGGCGACATGCTTCTGGCATTGAAATCAGGAAACTTCGGTGGCGACGACTTCTTTGAGGCAGCGCTGGCGATGATGAGGTAATCCCACCAGCCATGGAGCATCCCGATGGAATATATCGATCGGCTCCAGCATAAGATGCGGCGGTCCGCCGAGGTAAAGCCATAAGATACCGCCTGAACCGCGGCCTTCAGACGATCTGCCCGCCGGGGTTCCGGCAGACTTGCGGGCACGACATGAAGGACGGCCCGATGCAAACTCGTCAGATCGAAATCGCTGCATTCAGTCCAGACCATCTGGAAGGCGCTGTTGCGCTCTCCAGACAGGCGGGCTGGCCGCATCGGCGGGAAGACTGGCAGATGGCGCTCGCGTTGAGCGAGGGCGTGGTCGCGATCGAGGACCACAGGGTCGTCGGCACCATCCTCGTCACACCCTACAGGCAAGATTGCGCGACCATCAACATGGTCATCGTCGACGAAACCATGCGCGGCCGTGGCCTCGGCCGCAGGCTGATGGAAGCCGCCTTGCGGATCGCAGGCGACCGGCCGCTGCGGCTGGTCGCGACAACAGTGGGCCTACCGCTCTACGAGAAGCTTGGCTTTCATGAAACCGGGACCGTGCTGCAGCACCAAGGCCTTGTCGGAGAAATCGGCGCGCCGGCCGGCACGAGCGCTGCCACCGCCGACGATCTCCCGGCCATCATTGGGGTGGACCGCCTTGCCTTCGGCGCCGACCGAGAAAAGCTCATCTCCTATCTCGCAAGGATCGGCGAATTCGCCGTCATTCGCCGCGACGGCGGTGTCTCTGGTTTCGCCTGCCTGCGTCCCTTCGGTCGCGGTGAGGTGATCGGACCCGTGGTCGCCGCGGATATCGAAGACGCGCGCAAGCTCATCGAACATCACATCGCCGCACGGGCAGGACGGTTCCTCCGGGTGGATACGACTGCCGAAACCGGACTCTCTCCATGGCTGGTCACGCTGGGGCTCGCCCATGTCGGCGGTGGCATCGTTATGAGAAAGCCATCGGCCGGCGACGTCGCCGCCCGGACCGCTACCACCTTTGCCCTTGCCAGTCAGGCCCTCGGCTGATCCGGAGATCCCATGTACAGCAATTCGCTCATCGAACTCGATCGCGCCCATCTCATTCATCCGGTGGCATCCTACCGCAGCCATGAAAAGCATGGCGTACGGGTGCTGGCCTCGGCCAAGGGAGCAACGGTCACGGACGCCTCGGGCAAACAACTGATCGACGGTTTCGCCGGCCTCTGGTGCGTCAATGCCGGTTACGGCCACGAGAGCATTGTCGAGGCGGCGGCCCGGCAGATGCGGGAGCTTCCCTATGCGACCGCCTATTTCGGCCTCGGCTCCGAGCCTGCGATCCGACTCGCCGGAGAGCTTGCCGACCGGGCGCCGGGCGATCTGAACCATGTCTATTTCACGCTCGGCGGCTCAGATGCGGTGGATAGCACGATCCGCTTCATCCGCTACTACTGGAATGCTCGAGGGCGGCCCGAACGCGATCAGTTCATTTCGGTCGAACAGGGCTATCACGGCTCCTCGACGGTGGGCGCGGGCCTCACCGCCTTGCCAGCCTTCCATGCCGGCTTCGGCCTTCCTTTCGACTGGCAGCATAAAATTCCGTCGCATTACGCCTACCGCAATCCAGTCGGCGACAGCCCGCAGGCGATCATTGAGGCCTCGCTCGTGGCACTGAAAAGCAAGGTCGAGGCGATCGGGCCCGAACGCGTCGCCGCCTTCTACGTCGAACCGATCCAGGGTTCGGGGGGCGTGCTTGTGCCGCCGAAAGGCTGGCTCAAGGCGATGCGGGAATTCTGCCGCGAGCACGACATCCTTTTTGTCGCCGATGAGGTGATCACCGGCTTTGGCCGGACCGGGCCGCTTTTTGCCTGCAGTGAGGAAGGGGTCGTGCCTGACCTCATGACAGCCGCCAAGGGCCTCACCTCAGGCTACGTGCCGATGGGCGCCGTTTTCATGGCCGATCACGTCTATGAGACGATTGCCGACGGGGCGGGTGCCAGCGCGATTGGCCATGGCTACACCTATTCGGCCCACCCTGTCAGCGCCGCCGTCGGCCTCGAAGTGTTGAAACTCTACGAAAACGGCCTTCTCGACAATGGAGTCAAGGCCGGGAGGCGGCTGATGCAGGGCCTGGACTCGCTGAGGGATCACCCGCTCGTCGGCGATGTCCGCGGGCGCGGTATGCTTGCTGCCATCGAGCTTGTGGTAGACAAGGTGAACAAGACACCGCTGCCGGCATCGGCCGAACCGGCGCGCCGCATCTTCGATCGCGCCTGGGAAAACGGCCTCGTCATCCGCGCGTTCGGCAATGGTGTGCTTGGTTATGCCCCGCCGCTGTGCTGCACTGAAACGGAGATCGACGCAATCGTCGAGCGCACCCGTATGACGCTCGACGAGACGTTGGAGGACCCGGATGTGCGTCGGGCGCTGCGGGCCTGAGAATATCGCGAAACAGCGAGATTCGGTATTTTGTGCCGCCTCATGGCGCCTTTTCGGAGAATCCGGCGCAGCGCAGGTGACAAACTGAAATCAAGAAAAGACCTGGAACCGGCGGATGCGAGCGTTCCAGACAAGAGCGGGACAACGAGACCGCCGGCGGAACAGAAAATTCTTCTTCGAGAAGCCGCGCTCCGATTGGGGCCGAACACTGGGGAATTCACGTGAGCAAGAGCCTTTCGGAATTCAAATACCTGACCTTCGACGTCGTCGGCACGCTCATCGATTTCGAGGGCGGTCTCAAGACTTGTCTTGCCGAGATCGCGGCCGAAACGGGAAATGAAATCGATGGCGAGCGGGCGCTCAGCCTCTACCGCGAGGTCCGCTACTCCGACGACGCCGACCTCTTTCCCGACGATCTCGTGCGCGTCTATCTCGCGATCGCGCCGAAGCTCGACCTGCCGGCCGATCGCCAATACGGCGAACGACTGCGGGACTCGGCAAAGAGCTGGAAGGGTTTCACCGACAGCGCCACAGCACTGGCAGAGCTCGCAAAAGATTACCGCCTCGTAGCGATGACCAACGCCCGCCGCTGGGCATTCGAATTCTTCCAGAAGGAGCTCGGCAATCCCTTCCACGCGGCCTTCACTGCCGACGATACGGGGACCGAGAAACCCGACCCGGCCTTCTTCGAGCAAGTCTTCGCCTACATCGCTTCGGAAGGGCATTCGAAAGATGAAATCCTGCATGTCGCCCAGAGCCAGTACCACGATATCGGGGTGTCCAGGAAACTCGGCCTGGTCAATTGCTGGATCGAGCGGCGGCATGCCCAGAAGGGCTACGGCGGCACGATCGAGCCGGCCGAGTTCACCGCACCCGACTATCATTTCACGTCGATGGCCGACCTTGCAGAGGCCGTCGCCGCCGCGCGCGCCTGACTTTTAAAGCCGGATCGGGCCCGCCACTAAGGCGGCCCGTCACAGAGGAAAAGGGGAATGAGATGAACAACAAGATCACCAATTGGACCAGATCCGACGACGCCATGATCGAAACCGCCATCCGTCGTGGCGCAACCCGTCGCGAATTGCTGCATATGATGCTTGCGGGCGGCGTTGCCATGTCGGCCGGCGGGCTTGTGCTCGGCCGCGCCGGCAAGGCGCTCGCTGCGACGCCCGTTGCCGGCGGAGCACTCAAGGCGGCCGGCTGGTCGTCGTCGACGGCTGATACACTCGACCCAGCAAAGGCGTCGCTCTCTACCGACTATGTCCGCTGCTGCTCCTTCTATAACCGCCTCACCTTCCTCGACAAGAGCGGTACGCCGCAGATGGAGCTTGCCGAGGCGATCGAATCCAAGGACGCCAAGACCTGGACCGTCAAGCTGAAGAAGGGCGTCACTTTCCATGACGGCAAACCGCTGACGGCTGAAGACGTCGTCTTCTCGCTGAAGCGCCATCTCGACCCGTCCGTCGGTTCGAAGGTTGCCAAGATCGCCGCCCAGATGACCAGCTTCAAGGCTATCGACAAGCAGACCGTCGAGATCACGCTTGCCGATCCGAATGCCGACCTGCCGACCATCCTGTCGATGCACCACTTCATGATCGTCGCCGACGGGACGACCGATTTCACCAAGGCCAACGGCACCGGCGCTTTCGTCAGGGAAGTCTTCGAGCCGGGCGTTCGTTCCGTCGGGATCAAGAACAAGAACTACTGGAAATCCGGCCCCAACGTCGATTCCTTCGAATATTTCGCCATCAGCGACGACAATGCCCGCGTCAACGCCCTGCTATCAGGCGATATCCACCTCGCAGCCTCGATCAATCCACGCTCGATGCGCCTTGTCGAAGCCCAGGGTGACGGCTTCACCTTGTCGAAGACGACGTCCGGCAACTACACCAACCTCAACATGCGGCTGGACATGAATCCCGGCAACAAGCGGGACTTCATCGAGGGCATGAAGTATCTCGTCAACCGCGAACAGATCGTCAAATCGGCGCTTCGTGGCCTCGGTGAGATCGGCAACGACCAGCCGGTTTCCCCCGTCAACTATTACCGCAACGCCGATCTGAAGCCGCGCGCCTTCGATCCGGACAAGGCGAAATTCCACTTCGACAAGGCTGGCGTGCTCGGTCAATCCATTCCCGTGATCGCCTCCGAGGCGGCAAACTCGTCGATCGACATGGCGATGATCATTCAGGCGTCAGGCGCCGAGATCGGCCTCAAGCTCGATGTCCAGCGGGTTCCCTCCGACGGTTACTGGGACAATTATTGGCTCAAGGCGCCGATCCATTTCGGCAATATCAATCCACGTCCTACCCCCGACATCCTGTTCTCGCTGCTTTATTCCTCGCAGGCTCCCTGGAATGAGAGCCAGTACAAGTCGGAAAAGTTCGACAAGATGCTGATCGAAGCACGCGGGTCGCTCGACCAGGAAAAGCGCAAGGCAATCTATGACGAGATGCAGGCGATGATTGCCAATGAAGCCGGCACGATCATTCCGGCTTATCTCTCGAATGTCGACGCCACCACTGCGAAACTCAAGGGTCTGGAGCCCAACCCGCTCGGCGGCCAGATGGGATATGCCTTTGCCGAATACGTCTGGCTTGAAGCCTGATAGATTAAAGAACCGGGGCTGCGGCCCAGCCCCGGTTCTTTCGAAACCGACCGAGACGAAAGGGGAGCCACCCGTGAACAACCAGGTCTTATCCCTTGTGCTGAGCAGATTGTTCGTCGCCGTGATCACACTGCTGATCGTCTCTTTCGCGGTCTTCTTCGCAACAACGCTCCTGCCGGGGGATACGGCGACGATCCTGCTCGGTCAGGCCGCCACGCCGGAAGCCGTCGAAGGGCTGCGCAAGGCCATGCATCTCGACGAGCCGGCCCTCTTTCGTTTCCTGCGCTGGATCATCGGTCTTTTGCAGGGCGACCTCGGCACGTCCTATGCCAACGAAATGCCGGTCGCTGCCCTGATTGCCGGCCGCTTCATTAATACGCTGAAACTTGCCGGCGTCACCGCGCTGTTCTCCGTGCCGATCGCGCTGACACTCGGGATCACCGCGGCAATGCTGCGCGGCACTCTTTACGACCGGATCGTCACCGTAATCACCATCGGTGTCATCTCGGTGCCGGAATTCATGGTCGCGACCTCCGCCGCGCTCATCTTCGCCGTCTACCTGAAATGGCTGCCGGCGCTCTCCCTGGCCAACGAGGTCCACAGTCTGAGCGACCTGTTGCGCGTCTATGCCATGCCGGTGATCACGCTCACCTTCGTCGTCTCGGCCCAGATGATCCGTATGACGCGTGCAGCGGTGATCGAGACGCTCAACACGCCCTATGTCGAGATGGCGTTGCTCAAGGGCGCCTCCCGGCCGCGTATCGTCTTTCGCCATGCGCTGCCGAATGCTCTCGGCCCGATCGTCAATGCTGTCGCGCTGTCGCTCTCCTATCTGCTCGGGGGTGTCATCATCGTCGAGACCATCTTCAACTACCCCGGTATCGCCAAGCTGATGCTGGACGCCGTAGCCACCCGCGACCTGCCGCTGATCCAGAGCTGCGCGATGATCTTCTGTCTTGGCTATCTGCTGCTGATCACCATCGCCGATATCATCGCCATTCTTTCCAATCCGAGGCTCCGATGACCATGACCAGCTCCGAGACCACTTCCGCCCGGCTGCCCGGAACCCGGCTTGGTTATCGCTTCAACCTCGTCGGAGCGATCGGCCTGATCGTCATCCTCGCTTGGGCGCTCGTCGCGATCTTCGCGCCATTGATTATCCCTTATCCCATCGGCGAAATTGTCGATCTCGATTATTTCGGCCCGATGAGCCGGGAGCTCTGGCTGGGCTCTGATTATCTCGGCCGCGATATGCTGTCGCGGATTCTGATGGGCGCGCGTTATACGGTCGGCATCTCGCTCGCGGCGGTAACGATCGCCTGCTTCAGCGGTGTGGTGCTCGGCATGATCGCGGCGGTCGCCGGCGGTTGGCTCGACACGATCCTCAGTCGCTTCCTCGACGCCATGAATTCCATTCCGAGCAAGCTTTTCGGTCTGGTGGTGGTCGCCGCGGTCGGCTCTTCGATCCCGGTTCTGATCCTGACGCTGTCGGTGATCTACATCCCTGGCTCCTACCGCTTCGCCCGGGCGCTCGCCGTCAACATCAATACCATGGATTTCATCACCGTCGCGCGCATCCGCGGTGAAAGCACCCTCTATCTCATTCGCTCGGAAATCCTGCCCAATATCGTCGGGCCGGTGCTTGCCGATCTCGGCATTCGTTTCGTCTTCATTGTTCTGCTGCTGTCGGGACTGTCCTTCCTGGGCCTCGGCGTCCAGCCGCCCTATGCCGACTGGGGTGCGCTCGTGCGCGAGAATATCGGTGGCCTGCCATTCGGCGCGCCGGCGGTGATGTTCCCCTCACTTGCCATCGCCAGCCTCACGATCAGCGTCAATCTGCTGATCGACAACCTGCCGCAGAAGATTCGCGACCGGAGCCCGTCATGAGCAATTTCATCGAAATTCGTGACCTGAAGGTCGAGGCCACCACCGATTCCGGCCGACGCGTCGAGATCATCAAGGGTGTCAGTCTTGATATTGCCGAGGGCGAGATCGTCGCGCTGATCGGTGAGAGCGGCTCGGGGAAGACGACCATCGCCCTGACGCTCATGGGCCATACCCGCGCGGGCTGCCGCATCTCCGGCGGCAGCGTTTCGGTCGGTGGCAAGGACATGGTCACCCTCAGCGAGAAGCAGCGCGCCAAGGTGCGCGGCACGCAAGTCGCCTATGTGCCGCAATCGGCCGCCGCTGCCTTCAACCCGGCCACATCGATCATGGACCAGGTGATCGAGGTTACCCGCATTCATCAGCTGATGTCGCCGGAAGATGCGCGTGCCCGGGCTATCGAGCTCTTTCGGGCGCTTTCCCTACCGGAACCGGAGACGATCGGCAGCCGATACCCGCACCAGGTTTCCGGCGGCCAGTTGCAGCGCCTTGCAGCCGCCATGGCGCTGATCGGCGATCCCACTCTGGTCATCTTCGACGAGCCGACAACGGCGCTCGACGTGACGACCCAGATCGAAGTTCTGCGCGCTTTCAAATCGGTGATGAAAAAAGGCGGCATATCGGGCGTCTATGTCTCGCACGACCTTGCCGTCGTCGCCCAGATCGCCGACCGCATCGTCGTTCTCAAAGGCGGAGAAACCCAGGAAACCGGCACCACCGAAGAGATTCTGAACGATCCAAAGCATCCCTATACCAGAGAACTGCTTGCAGCCTTCGAGCCGAAATCGCGCGGCACGGCGGGCGCAATAGAGGCCGCGACGGCGCCGCTTCTGACGATCGAAAATCTCGTCGCTGGGTACGGACAGCGCCAAGCCGACGGCCTTCCCCTGGTTCGCGCAGTCGAGCATGTGAGCCTGACGGTGGAAAAAGGGCGCAACCTCGGCATCATCGGAGAATCCGGTTGTGGTAAGTCGACGCTCGCCCGCACCATTGCCGGCATCCTGCCGGCAGCCGTCGGCAAGATCATCTTCGACGGCACGGAACTGCGCCGCAGCGCTCGCGAGCGCTCACGTGATCAGTTGCGCGAGATGCAGATCGTCTTCCAATATGCCGATACGGCGCTCAATCCGGCAAAATCCGTCGAGGACATCCTCGCCAGGCCGCTGGTTTTTTACCATCGCATGGATCGACAGGCGCGAAATGCCCGGATCGACGAACTCCTCGACATGGTGCGCCTTCCCCGCAACCTGCGCCACCGCAGGCCGGGGGAACTCTCGGGCGGGCAAAAGCAGCGCGTCAACTTCGCCCGGGCGCTCGCCGCCGATCCGAAGCTGATCCTCTGCGACGAGATCACCTCGGCGCTCGACACCGTGGTCGCTGCCGCCGTGATCGATCTCCTCAAGGAACTGCAGCGGGAACTCGGCCTCTCCTACATCTTCATCAGCCACGATCTGTCGGTGGTGGAAGCGATCTGCGACGAGATCGTCGTCATGTATGGCGGCCGAAAGATCGAAGAAATCAGCCCCGCGAAGGTGAAGGCGCCGCAGCATCCCTATTCGCAACTGCTCTTCTCGTCGGTGCCGACGCTTGATCCGGCCTGGCTCGACGAGCTCCAGCAGGATCCGGAACTAGTGCGGGCCTATTGCCGGCACTGAGGGCCGGTCCCACGCGCATTTCCTGGCTCAGTTTTTGCCCCAGGAATTATGCCGTCGTTCTATGCGCGACTGATCCACCCTTTTAAATCAAAGCAAGGCGCTAGCCAAATCGAGCGCACGCCGGGTCGGGTCGTGCTGGAAAGCCTCGACTCGACTGCAGAATCCCAGCAAGTGGCAGCCAACATGGCTTTGGAAGGCAGGGATGAGATTTTGTCGCAAGTCCTTCCAACCATTGAAAGGCTTCTATTTATGGGGGGGAACGACCTGCGACACAGGGAACCGATATGCACGCAGGATGAGAGACGCAAAACCGCTGTGCCGTTTTGCTTGAATAGCCCTAATGCGGGAACAAGGTCGTCAGTGGCATGTGCGCCTTGACGATCGGTGATTTCAGGACGACGAAGCTGAAATATTTGTCGATGCCGACGTCCATGTCAGTGAGCCGCTCCATGATCGTCTGGTATTCGTCTATTCCGGCGGTGACGAATTTCAGCAGATAGTCGTAGCCGCCCGAAACCAGATGGCATTCGATCACCTGGTCGACCTTCTCGATCGCTGCGAGGAACCGGGCGAAGTCGATCTGCCGATGGTTTTTCAGGGTGATTTCGGTGAACACGGTCAGTGTCCGCCCGAGTTTGCTGACGTTGATCTGAGCCGAATAACCTTCGATGTAACCTTCGGACTGCAGCTTCTTCACCCGCATCAGGCAGGGGCTCGGCGACAGATTGACCAGCTCGGCGAGCTCCACATTGGTGACGCGGCCATTCTTCTGCAGTTCGTAGAGAATTTTTATGTCGATCCGGTCGAGTTTCATCATCACACGCGCCTTCGCTTGCTCGAGATCGCCAACGGCGCAGCAGATTATGCTGCGGCCTCTCCAACGTCGAGCTTAACACATCACAAAGGGGTGTCGACCGGATTGCGGGACATGCCGAAGCACAAATGGCTGCCGGCCGGCCCGCAAGACGGAATCTTCTGCTGCCGTGGGATGAACTCCGGCAAAGGCGTGGCGGTGAATCCGTTAGACTGGCCTGAAACGGAGACCATGCCATGCCCGCACCATTGACGCGCGCCGACACTACACCGCAGCTACCCGCTGCCGCCGATGCGGTCGTGATCGGCGGCGGCATCGTCGGCGTCTTCGCCGCCTATTATCTGGCCAAACGTGGATTGAAGGTCGCCCTCGTCGAGAAAGGCCTTGTCGGGGCAGAACAATCGAGCCGCAACTGGGGCTGGTGCCGGCAGCAGAACCGCGATGCTCGTGAATTGCCGATCTCGACCAAGAGCCTCGATCTGTGGGAGCGCTTCGCCATCGAAACAGGCGAGGACACCGGCTTCCGCCGCTGCGGCCTCTTCTATCTCAGCAATAGCGAGGAAGAACTTTCAGGCTGGGCCCGCTGGCGCGATTTCGCCCGATCGGTCGGTGTCACAACCCATATGTTGAGTGGCGCGGAGGCAACCGAACGCGGGCGGGCCACCGGCGCCGTATGGAAAGGCGGGGTCTTTTCGCCGACCGACGGCACCGCCGATCCTGGAAGAGCCGCGCCTGCCGTCGCGCGTGCGATCCTGAAGCTCGGCGGCACGGTGCATCAATCCTGTGCGGCCCGCGGCGTCGACATTGAAGGCGGCAGGGTTTCAGGCGTCGTCACCGAGCACGGCACCATAGGGACAAAGATCGCGATCCTGGCCGGCGGCGCCTGGGCCTCGTCCTTCTGCCGCCAGCTCGGCATTCGATTTCCGCAAGCTTCGATCCGCTCGTCGATCCTGTCGGTTTCGCCGGGTGCACTCGGCCTGCCGGATGCGCTGCATACATCAGCGGTATCAGTGACACGCCGCGGCGACGGCGGCTACACGCTGGCGATCAGCGGCCGCGGCCGCGTCGACCCAACCGCGCAGCAGCTCCGTTTCGCGCCGCAGTTCCTGCCGATGTTCGCCCGGCGCTGGCGCAGCCTCGCACCCGGCGGACTGGAAGGAATTCGCTCAGGGCACGAATCTCTGGCGCGATGGCGGCTCGACAGGCCGACGCCGATGGAGCGGATGCGCATCCTCGACCCGGCCATCGACAAGACCACCATCGCTCTCACGCATTCACGGGCGCTCCAGCTGCTGCCCGCCTTGAAGAACGCCGAAATCAACGCGGCCTGGGCGGGCTATATCGACAGCACGCCAGATGGCGTGCCGGGGATCGGCGA
The DNA here is from genome assembly GCF_019685435.1 of Rhizobium sp. NLR10b. Classification (NCBI taxonomy): domain Bacteria; kingdom Pseudomonadati; phylum Pseudomonadota; class Alphaproteobacteria; order Hyphomicrobiales; family Rhizobiaceae; genus Rhizobium; species Rhizobium sp. NLR10b. The sequence goes on from NZ_JABDWV010000014.1 coordinate 179,611, forward strand.
GATCGCTACCCTTCCGGGCTTCATCCTCGCTGCGGGCTTCAGCGGCCACGGCTTCGGCATCGGACCCGGCGCCGGTCATCTGATTGCCGATATCGTCACCGGCAATGAGCCGATCGTCGATCCCAGGCCCTATCATCCCAACCGCTTCGCGGAATCCGCCTGGGGCAAGGTCGCCGACTTCTAGACAATGTCGCACGAAGCCGCGAAGGACACTCAGGAGGCGGCCGCCATTCGCGGGCTCACGGCGGTGGAAGGCTTGCGGCCGTCGGCGGTCTGAAATCGGGAAATCCTTTCGTTCAGCAGTTCCACCTGCTGCCGAAGCCTGTGAATTTCGGCGGTGTTTTCCTCCACCATGGCGGCATTGTGCTGAGTGATATGCTCGATGTCGCGAACCGCGCTGTTGACCTCGTCGATCCCTTTGTACTGCGTGCTGGTGGCGGTCGAGATGACCTGCACCAGCCCGTTGATCGAGGTGAAATGCTCTATGATCACGGAAAGCGCCTCCCCAGTCTCCTCGACGAGCCTGACGCCCGCGCCAACCTGCGACACGCTGTTGGAAATGAGATCCTTGATTTCGCGGGCGGCCTTGGCGCAACGCTGTGCAAGCTCGCGCACCTCCTGTGCGACGACGGCAAAACCCCTGCCCGCCTCTCCTGCCCGCGCCGCCTCGACGCCGGCATTGAGTGCGAGAAGATTGGTCTGGAAGGCAATCTCGTCGATCACGCCGATAATGCTGGAGACCTTGTCCGACGAACGATTGATCGCGTCCATCGCGTCAACGGCCTTGGCGACGACAGCCGCGGAATGCTCCGCCTGCCGATGCGCCTCCGCGACGGAAACCGATGTCTGGTGCGCGTTTTCCGCTGTCGTGCGAACGCTGGCTGTGAGTTCGCCAAGCACGCGTGAACTGTCTTCGAGAGCGGCCGCCTGTTGTTCCGTGCGCCGCGCCAAATCGTCGGCCGCACCCGAAAGATTGGTGCTGCCCTCGGCGATTTCGTAGGTGGTGTTGCGGACCTCGGCGAGCGTGCGGCGAAGCGCATCGATCGCCTGGTTGTAGGTCCTGGCCATCGCGACATAATCGGCGGCCAGTTCCTCGCTCATCACGGCTGCGAGATTGCCGTCGGCGAGTTTGCCGAGCATGTCGGACAAGGCGTCCAGAGCCTCGCTCTGCTCGGCCTCGATGCGCGCCTGCTCGGCTTCGCGGCGGGCCTGCTCGTGTTCGTCCCGCGCCCTGTTAGCCTCAGCCACCAATTCGAGCCTGGTCTTTTCAAGCGCCTGGTCGCGGAAGACGGTCACGGACCGGATCATATCACCGATTTCGTCGCCGCGCTTGCCGTCGCCGATCGGAACGTCGAGATCGCCGGCGGCAAGTCTCGTCATCGTCTGGGTGATCCGCTTCAGCGGTCCGCGCAGCGTTTCGATCAGCATCAGGCCGCCGATGATCGCAAGCACCGTGCCCGCGATCATTGCCGAGAGCGACATGGTGGCCGAGCGCTGGCTGATGTCCTTGCCGCTTTCCTGCGCCGTGCTGACGAATTGCTCCAGAGTATGGCTTGCCGATGCCACGAGTTCGGTCGCCGTCCCCCTCTCTGCCCGCCACCGATCTGCGACCGATATCAGCAGCGACGTGTCCTTCTCGATCGTGGCGAGGGATGGCTCTATCTTCTTCGCAAGTTCCTGCAAGGCGGCGTTTTTGCCGCTCAAGGGCACGAGCTGTCCAGCGCTTTCGCGCAGCCCCTTGAGATCGGCGAGAACGGCGTCCCGCGCTTCGGCATCGACCCGTCTGTTCAATTCACTCAGGTGCAGGCGCAGATCGTCGATCGATTTGAACGCGGCACTGACGATCGCCACCATGGAGCGCAGCGTGCCGATATTCGCATCCATGCCGACAAAACGCTCGATAGCGGTATCCGCATTTCCTGAGGCGAGCTTTACGAACTTCTCTTCAAAGCCCTGCAGATCCTGGTCGACGGGAGCATAGCCCACAAGCGTCAGGTTGGCGCTGTCCTTGGCCATCGCGGCGAGTTTGTCCAATACCGGCTTCAGCGCGGCAATCTGGCTTTGAGCCTTGTCGGAAGCGACTGCGGCGCTCCCGCCGACCTCCTTGACGAGCGGCGGCAGAAGGCTGCCGAGAGCGCCGGCAATATCCGCGGGCGCAGTCGCCTGCGCGGTCGCCTTGCGCAATTTCGCAATGCGCTGGGCGATGTTCTTGTAGGCGGAGGCATCGAGGAGAAGCGCCCGGACGAAGGCTTCCTTTCCGTTCGCCTGATCCTGAAGGACGTCGAGCTGCTTGCGGGCGGTCTGGCTCTCCTTGAAAAGCTGCGCCACGGCCGCATCGATCGCCTGTTCGGTATTCGTGCGCTCCTGAGCCACGGCCCAAAGCGCGTCCGCACTACCCTGCATCCTGCCGCCGAGGTCGCGCACCGCCGAGATCTGCTGCTTCTGGGAAGGATCGATCAACATCGCATCGAGCGTCGCCGCACCCTTCTCCTGATCGGAGATGCTGGCGATCAGCCGGTCGCGCGTGGCCGCCGTCGGAAGATCGGTAAAGGCCGTCAGCGAGGATCGCAGCTGCTGGAAACTGGAAAGCGCGTCGATCGTCTGCCGCGTCAGGGTCATCTGGCCCTTGAGCGTGCCGGCGGTGAAATAGCCGAAAAGCCCGATGCCCGCTATGAGGACGATCAGAGGGACGACGAAGAAGAGAACCTTCGTCACGATCCGCATGCGCTGCAACAGTCGATCAATCAACGACATGAAATGTTCGCCCCTGCCCAGGAAATTCGGCTCTTTCTCCGGCGGCGGCCGCGTCCGAGGCCATCACGATAGGCATAACTCTTAAAAAAATGGTCAATGGTGTCGAGTTATCCGGCGCGTAGGAGATGGTGAAGAAAAACCCCTACGATCTTCAAGTCCTGACAAGCCCCTGTTTGCCGCCGGCGCAGCGGGCACGGCATTTTGTCTTCAACGCGCCGGTCGCTACAAATTGGTCCGATCATGACAATGCACACTCTTCGACTGCCACCATCGCGACAAACGGCGATAGGGGAACGTTGGTCGCTTCAGTTCCTCACCGGCATATTGGCAATTGCGGCGCGCAACGCTGCCGCCACAGGTGTGCCAGCGACGGCGAGGTCGCGTACCGTGCTCATGTGGTTCCCGTCTGCGGCGAGCGATGCCCACACATCAAGCCCTTGGGCGGCAAGAATCTTTCTGAACGCATTTGCCTGAATTTTAAACGGATCAGTTTCCTGTTCGCCGGCCATGATAGCGACGCGCGTTGCAGGATCGTGCTCGTGACGCATGGGCGTAAACCGTCTCACCTCCTCGTCGCTCAAGGCGATCTCGTCACGCAGGAAGGAGGTCTGCAGGGGCTCGAGGTCGTAGAGCCCGCCGAGCAGGAAAGCGGCAACGACGCGCGAAGGCGAAGGAGACCGGTGGAAGAGAAAGGTTGCCAGATGTGCACCGGCGGAGTGACCGCTGACGGAGAATCGGTGCGGTGTGGCGCCAAAACGATCGGCATGGGCCAGCAGGAAAGCCTTGGCTTTCAGGACCTGACCAACCAGAACGTCCATTCTCGCGCCGGGCATCAACGAATAATCGACGATGGCTGCGACCGCGCCGGCGCCTGTGATCGTCTCAGCGACGCAGGAATAATCCTCCTTGGAAAACATTCGCCAATAGCCACCATGGATGAACATGTGTATCGGCATGTCAGGGTCGGCATCATTCGGCACGAAGATATCGAGCGTCTCGCCTGGCCCAGCCCCGTAAGCGATGTTGGCCTCCATGGTCACGGTGCGCCGCGTTGCAAGGCTGCGGGCACGGAGATCGGCGACGATCTCGTCGAAATCTGAGACATGATCACGAATGCGGAACGGATCGGCGGTCACGCGCTCCTCCTCAGAAACTGGTGGCAATGTACTTGGCTTCCATGAACTCTGCGATACCGTGATGCTGCCCTCCTTCACGTCCGAGGCCGCTCTGCTTCACACCGCCAAAGGGGGCAGCGGGATCGGAGACCAGTCCACGATTGAGAGCGATCATGCCCGCCTCGACCTTCGAAGCGACGCGCATGCCACGGCTGATGTCGCGGGTATAGATGTAGGCGGCGAGGCCGTACTCGGTATCATTGGCCGCAGCTATAACCTCTGCCTCGCTGTCGAAACGATAGAGCGGCGCGACGGGACCGAAAATCTCTTCACACCCCATGTCTGAGGCCGGCGAGACGTCGACGAGCACCGTCGGCGGATAGAAGAAGCCCGGCCCTGCCAATGTTCGTCCGCCGCAGAGCGCGCGCGCCCCCTTTGAAATGGCGTCCGTAACCAGACGGTCGATCTTCTCCACTGCCTTGCGTGTGATCATCGGACCGCATTCGGTATCCGGATCTACACCTGGGCCGATCTCGAGGGCGGCCATGCGCCGGGTAAATTTTTCCGCGAAGGCATCGTGGATAGCGGACTGGACATAGATCCGGTTCGCAGCGGTGCACGCCTCACCGGCATTGCGCATTTTCGCAACCATCAGACCCTCGATCGCAGCATCAACGTCGGCGTCGTCGAAAACGATGAATGGCGCGTTGCCGCCGAGCTCCATGGAGCAGGAGATGACATTTTTTGCTGCTTCCGCCAGCAGCGTGCGCCCGACACCCGTCGAGCCTGTAAAGGAAAGCTTTCGCACACGGGGGTCAGCCAGCATAGCGGCGATGACGGGGCTCGGCGTCGATGTTGTCATCACGTTCACCACGCCCGGCGGCACGCCAGCCTCCTCGTAGAGAGCAGCAAGCGCATAGGCCGTCAACGGCGTCTCGCTCGCCGGCTTGAGGATGACGGTGCAGCCTGCGGCAAGGGCCGGCGCAATCTTGCGGGTCGCCATCGCGGCCGGGAAATTCCAGGGTGTAATGAGTACGCAGATGCCGATAGCCTGGTAATCGACGACGATCCGGTTTCCGCCGGCCGGGGCGATGCCGAATTCACCTGAGATCCGCACCGCCTCCTCAGCGTTCCATCGGAAGAATTCCGCCGCATAGGCCACCTCGCCGCGCGCATCGCGCAAAGCCTTTCCGTTCTCGAGCGAAATGAGTCTCGCGAGCGTTTCGGAGCGCTCCACCATAAGTTCGAAGCAGCGGCGCAGGATCTCGGAACGCTTTCTCGGCGGAGTCTCGCGCCAGCTTTCCGCGGCGCTCGCCGCAGCCTCCACGGCCGCTGCCGCATCCGCAAGCGTCGCATCCGGCACGGCGGCAATGACCACCTCGGTCGACGGATCGATCACCTGGATCCGACCTTCGCCTGCCGCAGGCCGCCAGGCGCCGCCTATATAGAGACCACGGGAAAACGAGCTGAGCCCGAAGGTATCATCGTCGGGGTGGAGAGAAAGCTGGTTGACGTTCATGATGATTTCCGAGGTCAGAGGGCGGAAGCGGCCAGGTCGCCGTCATAGGCGGCCCGAACCAGGCCGCGCATGGCGGCCGAATCGAGGGGGCGTGGGTTATTCTTGATCAGCCGGCCGATTCCGAGGGCCTCCCCGGCCGCCCAGTCGATCCGGTCTTCGGGAAGGCCGAGTCCGGCGAGCGTCGGCGCAATGCCGATCGCCGCAAAGAGGCGGCTCACCTCGGCGATTGCGGCATCGGCAACTGTCTCGTCCTTCTCTATTCCATTGGGATCGAGGCCGAGCGCTTTACCGACCGCGGCAATTTCCGCGACGGCGACGCGGCGATTAAATGCCATCACATAGGGAAGCATGGTCGCTACCCCGAGTCCATGCGGCGTATGCGTCAGGGCGCCGACCGGATATTGCACCGCGTGGGCTGCGGCAGTGCCCGCGGTTCCGAAGGCGCAGCCGGCTGCAAGCGCGCCCATCATCACATCGGCGCGCGCATCGACGTCCGAACCGTCGGCAAAGGCCTTTTCCAGGCTCCGGCTGAGGAGCCGGATGGCATGCAGAGCGAACTGGTCGGTGAGATCGCTTTTGCCGACGAAGACATGCTGCTGCGCAAGCTCCGCATCGCCGGGGCGGCGCATCGCCGTGAACGCCTCGATGGCATGCGTCAGCGCATCGGCACCGGCAATCGCCGTCAGCCCAGGCGGGCAGGACAAGGTGAGTTCGGGATCACAGATCGCCGCTGCGGCGATGAGATATGGGCTGGAAATTCCAACCTTCAGGATACGGTCGGAATCGGAAACAACCGCAACCGGCGTTACCTCGGAGCCGGTGCCGGCCGTGGTCGGCACAGCAATGACCGGCAGGACCGGTGCAGGCACCTTGAACTCACCATAATAATCGGTGAGCGCGCCGCCATGAGCGAGCAGGAGCGAGGCGCATTTCGCCATATCGAGGCAACTGCCACCGCCAATCCCGATCACCATATCTGGTTCGAAGCCGCGCGCGGCTTCAACGCAGATAGCTACGGTATCGCGCGGCACGTCCGGCAGCGTCTGGTCATGCACTACGACGCCAATGCCGGCCGCTTTGACGGCAGCGATCATTTCCGCGAAGACGGGCGTTGCGGCAAAACGCGCGTCCGTGCAGACGAGAGCGCGCCGTCCGGTCTTGCTGGCGACGCTCGGTAGTGCATGACGCTGGCCGACACCAAACAGGATTTCCCGCGGCAGCCTCAAGGCGGCAAACAGGCTCATGATCTTTGTCCCTCGAAGGCCAGGATGCGGGAGGGGGAAAGCGCGTTTAGGTCGTCCCAAAGGCGCTGGTCGATCTCAAAACCATTGCGGCTGGCGGCAGCACGCCGCTGACGCGCACGATCCCCGGGGACGCGAACCGGTTCGCCGGCCATCTCGGATGGTGAGGCGCGCACCGCAGCGAGATAGGCTGACAGCCGCGTCGGAAGACCCGGCGCCAGACTCGGCTCGATCAGAATGAAGACGTCGCCCTTGTTGCATGGCGACTGGCTGTCGAGCGTGCCGTGCACCTCGGGTGCGAGCGCGGAGCCTGCAAGAGCCGCCACCAGCAGCTCGAGGGCAATGCCGAGGCCATAGCCTTTTGCATCGCCGAAGGGTGCAATCGCGCCGGCCTTGGCACGCTTCGGATCTGTCGTCGGCCTGCCGGCCGCATCGCGCGCCCATCCCTCGGGAATGGGTCTGCCGGTCGCCGCGTGATGATGGATCCTGCCCATCGGCACGATGCTGGTGGCAAGGTCAAGCACAAGTGGGTCTTCGGCGGTCGGAACGCCAATGGCGATGGGGTTGGTGCCAAGCATTGCCCGTGTACCGCCGAATGGATGGACCAGCGCCTCACTGGACGATAGCGCGATGCAGACCAAACCCATCGCAGCAACGGCCTCAACATAATGCGCGAGCATGCCGAGATGGTTCGCATTGCGCACGGCGACCAGGCCGATGCCAAGATCAGGAATATGAGGCGCCAACCGCTCGATCGCGGCCATGGCGACGATGGGGCCAAGTCCCGCCGATCCCTCGACCTCCAGCACCGCATCCGCCCGCCAGCGCTGCGTTCCCTTCGTCTGTGGGTCGATGACACCGCGCTTGATCCTTTCGACGAGGCGCGAGAGCCGGCACAGGCCATGCGAGGGGTGCCCCTTCATCTCGGCCGTCACCAGGACGCGAGCCTGCAGCGCCGCATGGTCACGCGGTGCGCCATGCTCTTCGAGCAGGCGGGTGGCAAGCGCAAGGGCTGCCGCTTCGGAAACGCGCATGATTTGTCCCCTATATTAAATCGTATAGGATATAGGATTGTCTTACACGCAGCATCGTGCTAGCGATTGAACCTGTCAAGAGGCAAGGCATCAGATGATTTCGACGAGACTTAGAGAACCCTCAACGGGAACGGCCCAGATCCAGCGCGCCAACGGCTTAGCTGTCGACGTCTACGAGGCAATCTTCAACCAGCTCATGTCGCTGAAGATCGCCCCCGGAGAGCGCATTACGGTCGACAACCTGGTCAGGGAGTTCAACGTCTCCCACACTCCGATCCGCGAAGCTCTCGGTCGGCTTGAGGGCGAAGGCCTCGTCGTCAAGCAGCATCTCGTCGGCTACCGCGCTGCGCCCCAGATTACGCGCCACCGCTTCGATGAACTCTATGAACTTCGTCTGCTGCTGGAACCTGCCGGCGCTGCGAAGGCGGCTCAGGCGATGAACGACGAAAAACTGGCCATCCTCACGGACGCCGCAGGCGTGATGACACGTCGCGACGATAGGGACGAGCGGGCGAACTATTCGGCCTTCGCCCGCAAGGACGCTATTTTCCACGACCGCATCATGGAGTTTGCCGGTAACGAGTTGATCCGAGAAATGCTGGCATTCCAGCACACGCATTTCCACATTTTCCGCCTGATGTTTCATCGCCGCGTCACGGAGGAGGCACTCGGCGAGCATCAGACGCTACTCGACGCCTTCGCGGCGCGCGACTCCCGCGCTGCTGAGAACGCAATGCGCATCCACATTGAACGTTCGCGAGACCGGCTGTTGCCGGCGTTCGACGACATCTGATTCAACCCGCAGGCAAGAGCGTGCCTGTGACAACGAGGAGGAGAACCCATGGCAGGCAAGAAAATCCTGATGCTCACTGGCGATTTCACCGAGGAGTACGAAATCTTCGTCTTCCAGCAGGCGATGGAGGCGGTCGGGCACACGGTGCACGTGGTGTGCCCGGACAAGAGGGCGGGCGACATTCTCAGGACGTCGCTGCACGATTTCGAGGGAGATCAGACCTACACCGAGAAACTCGGGCACAATGTCACCATCAACAAGACGTTTTCCGAAGCGGAAGACCAGCTCGATCAGTATCATGCCGTTTACTGCGCCGGCGGGCGCGGGCCCGAATATATCCGCACCGACAAACGGGTGCAGGCAATGGTGCGTCACTTCCACGAGCAGCGGAAGCCGATTTTCACCATCTGCCACGGGGTCCAGATCCTGATCGCAGTCGACGGTGTCGTTCGCGGCAAGAAGGTGGGTGCGCTCGGGGCCTGCGAACCTGAGGTCACGCTGGCGGGCGGAACCTACATCGACCTCTCGCCCACTGAAGCCTATGTCGACGGGACGATGGTCTCGGCCAAGGGTTGGACGGCGCTCGCCGCCTTCATGCGCGAATGCCTGAAGGTGCTGGGAACGGAGATCCGCCACACCTGAGACCACGGCGCCCGGACAAAATGCCCGGTAGTGAAGTCTGCCGGGCATCTGATTGTGCCGGCCTTCAGTCACACTCCGCCGCGGTTCCAGCCACGGCCACGTTCGCCGAACATTTCATAGCCCCCGTCGGTGATCGCCAGCGTATCCTCCAGCTTGATGAAACCGCGCTTCGGGTGAAGCATCGTCGTCTCGACCGAGATCACACTGCCGGCTTCCAGCGGCTTGTCGGCATCGATGCCCTCATAGGCGACGGGGTGGTTCGTCATGAGGAACGGCGCTTCGTGCGTGATGAGGCCCATGCCATGGCAGAAGAAGTCGGTGAAGCCCGCCGATGGCGAGGCCTTGAGCTCGGCTTCCGCCGCCGCGATCATTTCACTGCCCACAACCCCTGCCCTGACCTTGGCGAAGGCCGCCTGCTGTATGCTTTCGACTTCAGCCAGAAGATCCTCCAGCTCCGCATCCGGCTCGCCGAGCACACCCATGCGGCAGAGGTCGCCGATGTATCCGTGATAGTTGCCGCCGGAATCAATCGACAGGACCTCGCCCTCAGCCCAGGCCTGCGGCGAGCCCGCGCGATTGTGGCTGGCGCCGAGCGTGAGCAGGCAATATTCGAAGTGCAGTCCCCGGTTGGTTTCCTCCCTGCGCAGCTGCTCGATGATCTCCAGTTTCGTCGAGCCGGCGCGGGCGGCGGCGATTGTCGCCAGCATCGAGTCGGTAATCAGTTCGGAGGCGCGTTTGAGCTTTGCCAGTTCATCTGGCGTCTTAACCGCCCTCAGCCGCTCCAACACATGTGTGGCATCGACAAACCGCGCACTATCCAGCCGAGAGGCAAGAAGATCACGGGCGTCGGAAGGCAGAAAGGCAGGCTCGACACCGATGCGTCCGCCGGCCTTGCCGATTTTCTTCAGGTGCTCGACAGCGAGCCCGGCCGCATCCTGGGTGCCCCAGCTCGCCGTATGCACTGCGGACGTCCAGAATGGATTGTTCTGATGCTCTGCGCCCTCCATGCGGTTCCCCACATAGGCGGAGTGATCGGGCGCACCTTTCTCATAGATCACCATCGGCAGGTACCGGCTATGCCCGATCGCATCCATGGCGGCGAAGAAGATGAACTTGTATCCGCCCAGCAGATATTGCGTGTTGTGTTTGGAAGTGGCGATCAGGACGTCGATACCGGCCTCCTCCATGAGGCGGTCGAGCTTGGCCGTATCGAACGGCGCCACGGCGGCCTGCCTTGTCTGCCCTGCATTGTCGTTCATTGTCTTTCCTCCCACAAAATGGATGCCCGCCTCAGATGTCCTGCGGCAGCAGGCGGAAGTCCGGCAGATCGCGAAGCGCAAGCTCCGGCCCCGCCGGTGAGTAGACGACGAACAGGAGCATCGGCCCGCCACCGGTGTTCTTCGTCGAATGAAAGCGACTTTCGGGAATATAGATCGTGCAGCCGCTGGCGACCTTGCGCGTCACCGGATTTGCGTTCTCGTCCTCGACCATCTGCTCGCCCTCGCCGGATATTACGAAGATGATTTCCTCTGCACCCGGATGATTGTGACGTGAGTGGCCCTCGCCGCTTGGCAGTTCGACTACCCCGCCGGAAAAACGACTGGCGCCATTGACTTCGGGCGCCACGGTCAGCGACAGCTTGCCCCAGTCGAAACCGAAGGCGCTTACATCCTGCGGATAGACAAAGTAGTTGTCCTTTACCATGAAACGGCCTCCTCCATGACCTTCCTCAGACGACCGCGCCGACAGCGAGCGCCTTGAAATCTTCCGTCTGCTTGCGGATTGCCGCCTCGGCCGGCAGTCGCTCCATCGAGCTTGCGCCGTAAAAACCATGGCAGCCAGCACAACGCTCGAGAACGTAACGCGCATCCTCCGGCATGGAGATGGGACCACCGTGACAGAGCACGATGACGTCGTCGCGCACCGACCGCGCCGCCTTGGCGATCGCGGTGATCTCGTCGATGCAGTCATCGAGCGACTTGCCGGATGTGGCGCCGATCGTGCCGCCGGTCGTCACCCCCATATGCGCCACGACAATATCGGCGCCGGCGCCGGTCATGGCGATAGCCTCGCTCTCGTTGAAAACATAGGGCGTGGTCAGCAGATCGAGCCCATGGGCGGTGGCTATCATCTCGACCTCCAGATTGTAGCTCATACCCGTCTCCTCGAAACTCTGCCGCATCCTGCCGTCGAAGAGGCCAACCGTGGGGAAGTTCTGCACACCTGAAAAGCCCATCGCCTTCAGCTCGGCAAGGAAGCGCGGCATCAGCACGAAGGGGTCCGTGCCATTGACGCCGGCGAGCACCGGCGTCTTTTTCACGACCGGCAACACTTCGAGCGCCATCTCCTTCACGATCTCGTTGGCGTTGCCGTAGGCCAGCAGTCCTGCCGCCGAGCCGCGCCCCGCCATGCGGTAGCGCCCGGAATTGTAGATAATGATGAGGTCGATGCCGCCTGCCTCCTCGGCCTTGGCGGAGATGCCGGTGCCGGCACCACCGCCGACGATCGGCACGCCGGCTGCGATCATGCCGTGAAATTTTTCGAGGATGGTCTTGCGGGGTATGGCTGGCATCGATTTTGTCTCTCACGGTTTGGCAATGTCACGAAAGGCGGCGACGGCGGCTTCTGCGAAATCCGGATCGTTGATATGGAGCGGCAATCGAACAATACGTCGCGACGCCGTCGGCTTCACCGTCGCCTCGAGCGCGGCAAAAAGCGCGGCGTCGGCTTCTGGGTCGAAGAACGCACCGCCTTCAATGTCGAGGGCCGAGACACCCTTCTCGGGAATGAGGAAGCGCACGGGGCCGTGGCAAAGATTGAGCTTGTCGCCGATCCAGCGGCCGATCTCAGCGCATTCTGCCGAGGTCGTGCGCATCAAGGTGACGTTTGGATTGTGGCGGTAAAACAGCCGGCCGGCATAGCGTTCGGGGACGGTATCCGGCGCCCAGAAGTTCACCATATCAAGCGCGCCGACCGAGCCGACATAGGGCAGACCCGTGTGGGCAATCGCGTCGAAACGGTCGGAGGTGGCCGGCAAAACACCCCCGACAAGCAGGTCGCAGACCTCGGTGGTCGTGATGTCGAGCACGCCTGAGATCAGGCCGCTGTCGGCAAGCTTCTCCATCGCGCGCCCGCCCGTTCCGGTCGCGTGGAATACCAGGCAGTCATAGTCCGGCCGGAGGCGCTCGACCATGGCGGATACGGCAGGTGTGGTCACGCCGAACATGGTGAGCCCGAGCGCCGGCTTCGATGCCGTCACCTCAGCCGGCCGGCTGGACATCGCCGTAATCGCCTGGGCAGCGTTGTGAAGGATGACCCGGCTAAGCCGGTTCAGGCCAGCCATGTCCGTGACCGAAGGCATCATCACGATGTCGGAAACATCGACATAGGGAGCAACATTGCCGGAGACGAGCGTCGATACCATGATCTTTGGCAGGCCGAGCCGCAATTGGCGCATGCCCGCAGTAATAATCGAGGTGCCCCCGCCTCCGCCGATACCGATGATGCCGGCGATGTCCTGGCGCGCCACCAGGAAGCGCGCGAAGGCAATGCCCATCGCTTCGACCGCCCTTCCGCGGTCTTCGCAGGAAAGGACGGCTCCAGCACCCTCGGGATGGCAAGCGGCAACCGTGTCAGCCGCCACGTCGACGGTGGTCCGAGGCTCACGGATGCCGACGTCGACGCGGGTAACCGCCCCGCCCGACGCCTCGATGCAAGCGGCGAGATAATCAAGCTCCTCGCCCTTCGTGTCAGCCGTGCCAACCACGTAGATCTGCTTCATTTCCCCTCCGCAACCGGGCGGGTTTCCTCCCAGCATATCCCACGTTCGGAGCAAAGGATGGCCCTTGCAAATTTGTGAGACGCGCGTATCATAAAGATATGGATGTCTCACGTCAACAGAACGAAACAGCCAGGACCGAGCGAGGCCCGCGTGCCCGCACGCGAAAACTGATGCTCGAAACAGCAACGCGGCTCATGCAGTCCGGCATTACGCCCTCGGTCAGCGAAGTGGCCGAGGCTGCTGAGGTCTCGCGGGCGACCGCCTACCGTTACTTTCCGAGCCAGGCCGCGCTCGTGCATGCCGTGGTGGATGAGGCTCTGGGACCAATACTCGGCTGGTCGTCCGACAGTCCGGATGCACGCACCCGCGTTGCCGACCTTTTGGCGACCGCGATGCCGCGGATCGACGAGTTCGAGGCCACCTTCAAGGCGGCGCTGAAACTTTCGCTGGACCAGTGGGCGCAGCGCCAGGCGGGCACGCTCGGCAACGAACCGCTGTTCAAGCGCGGCCACCGTGTCGACCTGCTGAAGTGCGTGACGGCGCCCCTGCAGGGCAGCGTGCCAGCGGAGTCCCGGGAGCGCCTTACGCAGGCGCTTTCGCTTGTCTTCGGCGTCGAGGTGCTGATCGTGTTGAAGGATATCTGGGGCCTGACCTCCGAAGGCGCGCAATCTGTTGCCGAGTGGGCCGCCAAGGCGCTCGTCGACAGCGCACTACGGCAGGCGGAGGGTAGTGCATGACATCGCAGCCCGCCAACTGGTTCGACCAGATGAAGTAACATGTCCTACATCATGGCCGGGATTTGCGACAAGGAATTTGAGGCCGCCCGACAAAACTGCTTAGGTAAGCCGCGGCTACGGGAATATATCCAGAAGTCTGGAAGAAGAACCGAAGATGAAAGCTCTCCGTGGGTCGCTCTTGACGGTAATGGAGTTTGGTACTACCAGATCAGGGAATAATATTCAGGCTTGAGATCTGAAACGCGCTGGGGTCGGGGAGGACTCAAGCACGAAATCAACCCAGAAGGATCAAGAAGCCGGATCGGGAGGCCCGCGACGACGCGGGAAGGTGCATAAATGGGAGGAAACGTTATGCGCAAAACTATGACCGGTCTCGTTGCCGGTGTCGGATTGATGTGGGCCTGCGGAACGTCCGCACAGGCCCAGGAACTGACGATTTTCTGGGCCGAGTGGGACCCGGCAAATTACCTTCAGGAACTTGCAAACGAATACGAGGCTGAAACGGGCGTCAAGGTCACTGTCGAGACCACCCCATGGGCCGACTTTCAGACCAAGGCCTTCACCGAATTCAATGCAAAGGGCTCAGCCTATGACCTGGTCGTCGGCGACAGCCAGTGGATCGGGGCGGCGTCGGAAGCAGGACATTACGTCGATCTGACCGATTTTTTCACCAAGCACAATCTGACTCAGGTGATGGCTCCGGCAACGGTGAAATACTACTCCGAGTATCCGGCAAACTCGAAGAAGTACTGGTCAATTCCTGCAGAGGGTGACGCCGTCGGCTGGTCCTACCGCAAGGACTGGTTCGAAGACCCCAAGGAGATGGAGGCATTCAAGGCGAAATACGGCTACGATCTCGCCCCGCCAAAGACCTGGGCCCAGATGCGCGACATCGCCGAGTTCTTCCACCGTCCAGACCAGAAGCGCTACGGCATCGCCATCTACACCGACAATTCTTACGACGGGCTCGTCATGGGGGTCGAAAACGCGATCTTCTCGTTTGGAGGCGAACTCGGCGATTACCAGAACTACAAGGTCGACGGCATCATCAACTCGGAGAAGAACGTCAAAGCGCTCGAACTTTATCGCGAGCTCTACGGCTTTACGCCTCCAGGCTGGGCCAAGTCCTTCTTCGTCGAGAACAACCAGGCGATCACCGAAAACTTGGCCGCGATGAGCATGAATTATTTCGCCTTCTTCCCGGCTCTAGTGAATGAGGCCTCGAACCCGAATGCCAAGGTTACCGGATTCTTTGCCAATCCGGCAGGCCCGAATGGCGAGCAGTTCGCAGCACTCGGCGGACAAGGCATATCGGTCATCTCCTACTCAAAGAACCAGGAAGAGGCGATGAAATTCCTCGAATGGTTCATCAAGGACGAGACCCAGAAGCGCTGGGCTGAACTCGGTGGCTACACGGCAAGCGCCAAGGTGCTCGAATCCCCGGAATTTCAGAACGCGACGCCCTATAACAAGGCCTTCTACGAGACCATGTTCAAGGTCAAGGACTTCTGGGCAACGCCTGAATACGCCGAGCTGCTGATCCAGGCGAACCAACGCATTTACCCCTTCGTCACGGCCGGCCAAGGCACGGCGAAGGAAGCGCTCGACGCTCTGGCAGCGGACTGGAATGCGACGTTCAAGAAATACGGACGCAACAAATAGCAGACGCGATCAGCGGAGGGGCCTGGCCGCCCCTCCAGTTTCATTCTGCATCTCGCGCCCAGGGGCGCGGTTCGAGAGGGCGCGGCGCCCGGCATTCACTTCGCGCATCGTGATGCCTTCCGGCATCAGGCGCCGAACTCTCGGAGGAGGAGAGGATTGGCCACCGCAGTCATGATATCGCTGGACACGAAATCGCGTGCCGCATCCCGCGGCATGAGCGACATTCACATTCGCAATCTGTTCATCATCCCGACGATCCTGTTTCTGATCGTCTTCAACATCTTTCCGCTGATCTATTCGCTCGGCTATTCCTTCACCGACTTTCGCGCCTCGTCGAACGCACCAGCCAACTTCGTCGGCCTGCAGAACTACCGCGAACTGCTGAACGACCCGTTCATCTGGTCGAATTTCGCCATCACCGCAAAATATGTGATCGTCTCTGTTACGGGACAGGTGATCGTCGGCTTCGGCACGGCCATGTTGCTCAACCGCGATATTCCGCTGAAGGGTCTCCTGACGACACTGCTGCTACTGCCGATGATGCTATCGATGGCAGTGGTCGGTCTGTTCTGGAAGCTGCTCTACGATCCCTCGTTTGGCATCATAAACTACACGCTCGGTCTCGGCTCCTTCGAGTGGCTGTCGAATCCGGATGTGGCGCTTTATGCGGTTGCCATCACTGACATCTGGATGTGGTCGCCCTTCGTGATGCTGCTGTCGCTCGCCGGCCTTTCGGCCGTGCCAAAGCATCTCTACGAGGCAGCGGCGATCGACCGGGCAGGACCGTTCTATACCTTCTTCCGCATCACGCTGCCGCTTGTGGCGCCGATCCTGATGATCGCAATCATCTTCCGTACGATGGAAGCCTTCAAGACCTTCGACCTCGCCTACATCCTGACCAGCCAGCCGACGACTGAGGTGATCTCCATCCGGCTCTATAAAATGGCCTTCCAGGAGTGGCAGACCGGGCGCTCCTGCGCACTCGCCTACATCGTTCTCATCATGATTCTCGCCATCACCAATATCTACGTCAAGTACCTCAACAAAGTGAAGGAACGCTGAGATGGCCGCCGTTCAAACCCGCTCCGAACGCGCGCTGAACCGGGTGGCAATCGCCGCCGTACTTGTCATTACGCTGATCTTCCTGGCGCCGATCTACTGGATCACCTCGACGGCCTTCAAGCCCCGCAACCTCGCCACCACCATACCACCGACAGTGCTCTTCGAGCCGGAGCTCTCGCCTTTCGTGAAGCTCTTCACCAAGCGCTCGCAGCTGCGTGGCGTGCCGACCCCCGAAGAATATGCCGCCGCCCCCTGGTGGGAGCGGATGGTGTTCGACGGTGGTGAGAAAATCGTCCGTTCCGGCCGCGGCGAGGTGCAGCCATCCGGCTATCCGAACCGCTTCATGAACTCGCTGATCGTCGCGATCACGTCCACGGTGCTGGCAGTCGGCATGGGAACCTTCACCGCCTATGGCTTCTCGCGCTTCAGAGTGAAAGGGGAGGCCGACCTTCTCTTCTTCATCCTGTCGACGCGCATGCTGCCGCCCGTCGTCGTGGCGATCCCGATGTTCCTGATGTACCGCGCCGTCGGCCTCAACGACACGCATTGGGGGCTGATCATCCTCTACACCGCCTTCAATCTTTCCTTCTCCGTCTGGCTGATGAAGGGTTTCATCGACGAGATCCCAAAGGAATACGAGGAGGCCGCGCTCGTCGATGGCTACACGCGGATGGAGGCGTTTTTCAAGATCGTCATCCCCGAAGCGGCCACCGGCATCGCTGCGACCGCCGTCTTCTGCTTCATAACGGCCTGGAACGAATATGCGTTTGCGCTGATCATGACGAACCGGCGCGCGCAAACCGCTCCACCCTTCATTCCGAGCCAGGTCGGCTCCGGCCTGCCGGATTGGACGGTCATTGCGGCCGGTACGTTCCTGTTCCTGCTACCGGTCGCGATCTTCACGTTCCTGCTCAGGAACCATCTCCTGCGCGGCATGAGCTTCGGAGCGATCCGCAAATGACCTTGCGCGCCTTCAACCAGAAATATCTCGAACCCGGTTCGCAGTATCTGATGATCTTGGGCATTATCGCGCTCTGCCAGCCTTGGAACCTGTTCCTGCACCGCTACGGCATGACGATGACGCTGGTCGGACTGATCGCCTTCATGGTGGCGACCAAAATCCCCCGGGACGCGCAATCAGACGAAGGCAGCCAGTCATGACGCAGATCGAGCTTCGCGCCATTCAGAAATATTTCGGTGCCGTCCAGGTCATCAAAGACCTTAATCTCGCCATTGCCGATAACGAGTTCATCGTGCTGCTCGGACAATCGGGCTGCGGGAAGACGACGACATTGCGCGCCGTCGCCGGCCTGGAGACGATCGACGAAGGCGACATCCTAATCGACGGCAAGCCGGTGCAACATATCAAGGCATCCGGCCGGGACATCGCGATGGTGTTTCAATCCTTTTCGCTCTATCCGCACATGACGGTCTACGAAAACATCGCCTTCCCGCTCCGCGCCACCCGGATGAGCCGCGCCGATGTCGATAAGGCGGTCCGGGAAATCGCCGCGGTTCTGCGCATCACCGAGTTGCTGGCCCGCAAGCCTTCGGCACTGTCAGGAGGAGACATGCAACGTGTCGCAATCGGCCGCGCTCTGGTGCGACGGCCGAAGGCCATGCTGATGGACGAGCCGATCGGTGCGCTGGACGCGAAGCTGAGAGAGGAGATGCGGGCGGAAATCAAGCGTCTGCACATCAAGCAAGGTTCAACCACGATCTACGTGACGCATGACCAGGTGGAGGCCATGTCGCTCGCCGACCGCATCGTCATCATGCACGAGGGCATCCTCCAGCAGATCGGCACGCCGGAAGAGGTTTACGGTCAACCCGCCAACATGTTTGTCGCGCAGTTTGTCGGAAGCCCGGTGATGAACATGGCGCCGGCAACCGTCAGCGAAACGGGCGACCATACGCGCGTGCAGGTTGGCGACGGCGTAACGGGCTTTGAGTTCCCCGCCGCACTGGCCAACCGTCTCTCTGACGCGAAGGCCGCGAACGGCCAGCTAACACTCGGGGTTCGGCCCGAGGGCGTGATCGTTTCACGGGAAGCACGTGAGGGCTTCGTGCCGGTCGAGGCGCATATTATCGAGCCGCTCGGCTCACACGATATCGTTGACCTGAAGGTCGGCCAGCAAATGATCAGGGCGCGAACCAAAAGCGGTTTCGTACCCGGTCCAGGCGAAGCCGTCTGGGCACGCATCGACCCCGCCCAGGCTCATTTCTTCAATACGGCAACCGGTTCATCGCTCGGGATCAGACTCTGATGGCGCATATCGAACTTAAGGGCATTACCAAGACTTTCGGCAGCCACACGGCACTGAAAAACCTGAACATCGACATCGCTGACGGCGAGTTCTTCGTGCTGCTCGGGCAGACCGGCGCCGGCAAGACAACGACGCTTCGCCTGATCGCCGGGCTCGAAAAGCCCACCGCAGGCCAGATCTACATCGACGGGCACGACGTCGCCGACTGGGGCGCCGCCGAGCGGGACGTGGCCCTGGTGCTCCAGCAGTACTCGCTTTACCCGCGCTACACGGTCCGAGAGAACCTGGAATTTCCATTAAAATCCCGCATCCGCCGCATTGAGCCAGAGGAAATCAAGGAACGCGTCGCTCGGGTTGCGAAGACCCTGCGCATCGAGCATCTGCTCGACCGCAAGACGGACCGGCTGTCGGGAGGCGAGATGCAGCGCGTATCTATCGGCCGTGCCATCGTGCGCAAGCCGCGCGTGTTCCTGATGGACGAGCCGCTTTCGGCGCTCGACGCGAAGCTTCGCGAAGCACTCCGCACGGAGTTGAAGAACCTGCAGATGAACCTCGGCGCGACCTTCCTCTTCGTCACTCATGACCAGATCGAGGCCATGTCGATGGGCGACAAGATCGGCGTCCTGAACAACGGTCAACTGGTGCAGACCGGGACACCGCAGGAGATCTACCGGAATCCGGTCAACACCTTCGTCGCGTGCGCCGTTGGTTCACCGCCGATGAACCTGATCAACGGCACGCTCGCCGGCAGCGAGGCGGTGGCCAGCGAGGGCTATCGGCTGCCGTTGGGCAGCGACCACGCAATTGCGACGGACGGCCGCCCGCTCACCTTCGGCATTCGCCCGGAGGACATCTTCCTCGACAGTGGCGCGCCGGGGGAAGCACGGGTGCACGACGTGGAAAACCATGGCGTCGAAAAGATCGTGACACTGCGCACCGGCGAGAAGTTTATCCACGCGACCGTGCCGACGCAAACGGCGCTGCGGATCGAGGATACGGTTCGCTTTTCGTGGAATCCGGAGAAGGTCGTCCTGTTTGACGCCGGAAGCGGGGTCAGCCTGCGGCACGCAGGCTGACCTGATCCACCCAATACAAATGGTCTCGGTGGCGCGGCAGGCAACCAACGTTCCCGGTCGGACGGCCTATGCCGGAAAGCGCCGGCGGTAGTGTTCTACCACTTCGGGATTGCGCAAATTGACGGGCAAGTCGCCTCTGATGACGCGCAGCGCTTCGCTGGCCGCACCTGTCCCCATGCGCATCATGCTCTCTTCCGTCAGACCAGCCAGATGCGGAGTGACGATGACGTTGGCGAAGCCGAAATAGGGATGGTCGAGCGGCAATGGCTGCGTTGCAAAGACATCAAGCGCTGCTCCGCGAATTCGGCCATCGCCTAGCGCCTGGATCAGCGCCGCATCATCGATGACGGGACCGCGTGACACGTTGATCAGGATTGCTCCTGGCTTCAGCCGACCGATGCGCCCGGCATTGAGCAAGCCAGTCGTCTCCGGCGTCAACGGGCAGCAGAGCACGACGATGTCGGCCCGCTCAACAAGCTCATCGATCGCCAGGAAGCGCGCGCCCGCAGGCACGCTTTCCGGCGACCGGCTCGTTGCGACCACCTCCAGGCCAAAGCCGAACTTCGCGATCTTGAAGATCGCCTTGCCGACATTGCCCATACCGACGATGCCCATAGTGCGGCCGCCGAGGTCGACGGCCGCATCCGACTCGGCGCGGCCCGCCGCCCAGCCGTCCTGACGCAGTTCCCGGTCCATTTGGCGGAAGCGTCTCAGCAGGGCCAATGTCACCAAGAATACGTGCTCGGCGACAGTCGACGCATTGACAGCGGGGACGTTTGCGACAAGCACGCCGGCGCGGGTCGCCGCCTCCATTGGAACCATGTCGAGGCCCGCACCATGGCGGATCGCCGCGCGAAGCGCTGGCGCATCCTCGAAGAAGGCCGGCGGGATCGGCGCGCGCACGACGACAATACCCGCGCCGCGTCCTTCTCGCAGCAAGGTTTCCGGATCGGGCGCGGAAGCTACGCGCAGATCACCCGCCCCCTCAAGCACGGCCTTGGCCGCGGGGTGCAGGGGATGTGTGGAAAAGATGAAGCTCATCGGCCTCCCCGCCGGTTACGCCTATCCGGCCGCCGTCGCTGGACCGCCGATAAGACCCTTCCAATAGCTTTCCGCACCTTGAAGATGCGCGCTCATCAGCGCCTGGGCGAGATTGCCGTCTCGGGCAAGCAGCGCTTCGTAAATGCGGATATGCTCCTCATGCGAGCGCCGGCTTCGGGCGGCATCGGCAAAATAGATAGGCAGCCGGTGTTCGCCCATGACGTAGTAGACGCTGCACACCCGATAGAAGACGCTGTTCTTGGTGGCTCGAACGATCTCCAGATGGAAATCCCGGTCTTCGCGCGCCAGCCCCTCGCCCGCGGCAAGCTTCGCCTCGGACGCAGCGAGTATATCGCGCAAGCGCTTGTAATTCTCCTCCGTCGCCCGGCCGCAGGCGAGTTCCGCAGCCTTGATCTCATGGATCTTGCGAAGCTCCACGGTCTCGTAGATCAGAATGGGGTCAAGGGGAACGCCGGCGCGGGCAAAAAGCGCCATTGCCTCCACGCTCGCCTCCGTGGTCGTCAAATAGATGCCCGACTTGGCTCGACGCTCTACGATGCGCATTGCCTCCAGGATCGCCAATGCCTCGCGAATTTGGCCCCGGCTGACGGTGAAATGTTCTGCAAGCTCGCGCTCCGATGGCGTGCGGCCGGTGTCGCTCGAGTTTGAGAAAAGATAAGCTGCGAGATCGGAGAGGAGGGAGTTTTCTTTCATCGTCACTGTCTTTGCGCGTGAGTCTCCAGGACCCTCTGATTGATCGTGAAGCCCAGGCCAGGTCGGTCCGGGATCTCTATCATACCGTCCTTTACAGACACAGCGTCCTCGACAAGATCGTGGATCATCGGATTTGCGCCGAGGGAATATTCGATGACGAAGCTTGCCGGAGAGGCCGCGCACACGTGCAGACCGGAAAAGAAGCAGGGCGCCCCAGCCCAAAGATGCGGTGCGAAACGGAGGTTGAAGGCGCTGGCGAGCGAACTGATGCGCATCGCTTCCGTAATGCCACCGCAGAAAGCCGGATCGGGCTGGAATATGTCTGCGGCCCGGAGCATCGCAAGATCTCGGAAGGCGAAACGCGTCGCCTCGCTCTCGCCGGCAGCGATCGGCACGTTCCCGGCCGCGCGCACCTCCGCCATGCCCGGCTTGTCATCGGCTATGACAGGCTCCTCGAACCAGGCGAGGTCGCAGTCCGCAACCATCTGGATAAAGCGCTTCGCTTCGCCAACAGTATATGTGCCATGCGCATCGACCATTAGATCGACGTCGGGGCCGACAGCTTTGCGAGCGGCACGCACGCGCGCTGCCGAGACATGCGGCGCACCGTCCATCGCGCCGACGCGCATCTTGACTGACTTGAAACCGCCTGCCGCGATATAGGACCGGAGCTGCTCGCCGATCCGGTCCGTGCTCTCCCAACCGCCCGAGGCATAGGCAGGCAAGCGGTCCGCCTTGCGGCCACCCAGCAGCTTCCAGACTGGGACGCCGAGCGACTTGCCGAGGATGTCCCAGAGCGCTATGTCGACCGCACTGATCGCAGCGACCGAAAGGCCGCGCCGCGCGATCTCGGGCATGGCGTGACCCGAACTCGCCGCCGTCTCGTGGCGTACACCGTTGTAGAGCATTTCCCATATGGTGAAGATGTCGCCAGGATCGCGGCCGATGAGCTTGGGCCCTACCTCGTGATTGATCATGTGCACCAGCGTGCCATAGCTGCCGGCACTGCCCGCGGCATTCTTACCTTCCCCCCAGCCCACAATGCCGTCGTTCGTCTCGATACGCAGGATCGCACTGTCGAAGGTCATCAGGCGGCCGAAGTCGCTGCGGTGCTGACGGCTCGCCTCGATGGGAATCTTGACCCACCAGGCCTCGACGCTTTTGATACGCATGTCTCTGCCCCCGCTCCTCAAGGCCCGCGGTGGGCCGCGGGAGATATCTTCCATTCGTTACTTGATCAGCGGCAGGATCGTCTCGGCGGTGATCCGCATCTGATCGTCGTAGAATTTCTCGGTGAGCAGGCTCGAGCCGTGGTCCTGGATAAATTTCAGCTGTTCCGGGGGGATGTCGACGGGGTTGCGCTCGACCATGTCCGGATATTTGGTGGCCGGCGTTCGATCAACCGGAGCGACGAATTCGTTGGTGACGGCGCCGTCGTAACCGATCTCCTTGAGCGTGCCGATGATCTTCGGCCAGTCGAGGTGGCCGAGGCCGGCGGCGAAACGATTATTATCGGCGACGTGGAAGTCGAACAGGCGTTTCCCGGCGAGCCGGATCGCCTCATAGATGTCTTCCTCTTCGATGTTCAGGTGGAAGGCATCCAGGCAGACTCCGCATTCAGGGCTGACGGCATCGGCGAGCGCCAGCGCTTGGGCGGCACGGTTGAAGAAATAGGTCTCGAAACGGTTGAGCGGCTCGACGGCAATCCGCACCCCCCTCTTTTGAGCGTGAGCAAAACACTCCCTGGTGGCGTCCACCACCCATGTCCACTCTTCCTCCTCGGTCCCATCCGGCACCACCTTGCCGACTGTTGCCGGTACGAGCGTGAGGATCTCGCCCTCGAGTTCGCTGACCATGGTGATGACGCTCTTGACATAGTCCACGGACCGGGCGCGCTGGCCCTCATCCCTGGCGGCAAGATTTCGCTCGCCGAGCGTCAGGGTAACAGCGCCCCAGCAGCGGATGCCATGCTCTTTCAGCAGCGCACGCGTCTCCTTCACGTCGTACTGTGCCGGCTCGCCGGATATCTCGATACTCTCGTAGCCATATTTTTTGATGCGTTTCAGCGTGACGGCGAGCGGTTCAGCCCGCATCCAGTTGTGCGTAGAAAGATGCATGAGGTTCCTCCTAGACTGTTGCGGCCAAGCTCGACAGCAGCTTGGCATCGAAACGTCACCTTATGATGGCCAATCTCATTACCGGCGGCCATCTGGTTTGGCCAATTTTTGTTATCTGAAAGCTCTAACCCAATTCCCGAGCGTCCGCAAGACGGCCTCAAAATGTCGAGAAAGTCGGCGTATTCGGTTGTTTGTCGCTGTATTTCCCGCTCATGCGCGGAATCCCCGCTCCCAGTGGTGAGCGCAGCGGCTTGACCAGAGCCGCCATTTTGGTATGACCAGATTTGGGAAGTGATAAGCGCGGACGCCGCAACGCAGTGGCGAAGTGCCAAGGGGGAGAGATGAAGATCGGCATGTGCATGTTCCTCTGGACGACAGCTGTCGGCCCAAAACACGAGGCACTGTTACGCGATATCAAGGAGACGGGTTTTGATGGCGTCGAGATCCCGATCTTTTCGGGCAAACCCGACGACTACCGACGGCTGGCGGCGTTGCTCGACCGGATCGGTCTGGAACGGACCGCCGTTTCCGCCATGGGCGACCTCCGGATGAACCTGATCGCTTCCGACGCGGCAACCCGCAGACGCGGCATTGACTACGTGAAATGGGCAATCGACTGCAGCAATGCGCTTGGCGCGACTATGCTGAGCGGGCCGCTGCATTCGACGCTCGGCAAATTTTCCGGAAGCGGGCCAAGCGCGGCGGAACTCAAGCGCTCGGTTTCCTCGCAATTGGCGATTGGCGATCATGCAGCAAAGCACGGCGTTACGATAGGACTTGAGGCGCTGAACCGTTTCGAATGTTACCTGTTCAACACGATGGACGACCTTGCGGCCCATATCGACGCGGTCGGACATCCGAATATCCGTGCCATGTACGACACGTTTCACAGCAATATCGAAGAAACCGATCCTGTCGGCGCTTTTACGCGCAACAGTGACCGCATCGTGCATGTCCACATTTCGGAGAACGACCGCGGCGTTCCAGGGCGTGGCAACATTCCCTGGGCGGAGACGTTCAGGGCACTGCGCGCGAGTGGCTACGACGGATGGCTGACAATCGAAGCCTTTGGTCGGGCGCTCGAGGAGCTCGCCGCCGCAACGAAGGTCTGGCGCGACTTTTTCGAGACACCGGAATCGGTTTATCGTGAAGGGTACCGTCATATCCGCGACGGATGGGAGGCGGCGGCATAACCGCCAACCGACCAAAGGTTTCGGTGCCGGCAGGGCTGCACAGCACGGCAGACGGCGGACACGGCCGAGCTGCCAGAAGGAATGCGGGGGGCGCGCTGCTCACGCAGACCGCCGGTTTCTCTCGCTTGCCGGCAAGAGGTGCGTTTTCAGCGCGTCCGTCTCGTGCCTCAGCCGATGGCCATCAGGCTCGCATTGCCGCCGGCCGCCGCTGTGTTGATCGAAGTCGACACTTCTTCCAGCAGCCAGTTGAGGCAGTAGGCTTCGGGATCGCTCGCCAGTTCCTCGCTTGTCGCGGCCTGGACCAGCAGAAGCGGGCCGGGCAGCGCGGCGATCTTCCGGTTGACGGCAAGAACCCTGTCGCGGTCCCCTTCGACGAGCGCACCGGAGAAAGGCCCGTCCTTTTCCCAATCCGATGTCCAGGAAAGACGCCCGGCCACAGCTGCCGGAAGGTCCGCCAGGACAGGCTTCGATATCGAACCCGCGTCGATGACGACGTGGTTACCGGTGGAAAGGGCCGCGGCGATCTGGCGGTGCAGTCCGGTTTCGGTCTGCGGCACGAGCAGGATACGGCCGCGCGGATGGAGCGCATAGAGATTGCGCTCGCCGACAGGGCCGGTGAGCTCACGTTCGAGCCCGAGCGCCGATCGGCTCGCATAGCCGCGCGCCGCTTCCCCTTCGACCGTCAGGCCCTTCTTGTCGAGCCAGACGATGTAATCGCGAAGGGCGAGGTCGGTATGAACGGAATCCTGCTGCGGCGGCACCGGGGCGCGCTGCACCAGCCGGCCGATATAGAGCGGGCCGCCGGCCTTCGGACCGGTTCCCGACAGGCCACGGCCGCCGAAAGGCTGCACGCCGACGACAGCGCCGATGATGTTGCGGTTGACGTAGAGGTTGCCGGCCTTGATGCGGCTCGTCACATGGGCGATCGTTTCGTCAAGCCGGGTGTGAAGGCCGAATGTCAGGCCGTAACCCGAGGCGTTGATGTCGTCGATCAGCCGATCGAGGCCGTTTCGCTTGAAGCGGACGACATGCAGGACCGGACCGAAGATCTCCCTCGTCAGGTCAGACAGCGACTTGATCTCGATGATCGTCGGTGGAACGAAGGTGCCTTTTGCTGCGCTTTGCGGCAGCGGCAGCTGCTCCACCTTGCGGCCGGCGGCCCGCATCGCTTCGATATGCTGGTCGATCTCCGCCTTCGCGCCGTCGTTGATGACAGGCCCGACATCGATACTCAGGCGATCGGTGCGGCCGATGGTCAATTCACGAAAAGCCCCCTTCAGCATAGCGAGCGTCCGGTCGGCGACGTCGTCCTGCAGGCAGAGGACGCGCAACGCCGAGCAGCGCTGGCCGGCGCTGTCGAAAGCCGATGTCACGACGTCGGCCACGACCTGTTCGGCCAGGGCGGACGAATCGACGATCATGCCGTTCTGGCCGCCGGTTTCGGCAATCAGCGGGATCGGCTTGCCGGTCGCTGACAGGCGCTCGGCGAGCTGCGCCTGGATCATGCGGGCAACTTCGGTCGAGCCGGTAAACATGACACCTGCCGTTTCCCGAGCCCCGACCATGCCGGCGCCAAGGCGGCCGCTGCCGGGCACGAATTGCAGGGCGCCGACGGGCACACCGGCCTCGTGGAGAATCTTGACGCTCTCCGAAGCGATGATCGGCGTCACACCGGCAGGTTTCGCCAACACGGGATTGCCGGCGACGAGGGCTGCGGCAACCTGGCCGGTGAAAATCGCCAGCGGGAAGTTCCACGGGCTGATGCAGACGATCGGGCCGAGCGGCAGATGCGACGGCCCGAGGGTCTTGCGCGCCTGATCAGCATAATAGCGCAGGAAATCGACCGCCTCGCGCACTTCGCCGACGGCGTTGGCGGCGGATTTGCCGGCTTCGCGCATGACGATGCCCATCAGCACCTTGATACGGGCCTGCATAATGTCGGCGGCCCGATCAAGACATGCGGCACGCTCTGCCGGCGGCACGGCCGCCCATTGCGGCGCATACTCGGCTGCCATCGCAACAACGCGGGCGGCTTCCTCGACCTTCAGCTCGGTCACTGTGCCGACGACATCGCTGTGATCGGCAGGATTGGGGACATCGCGCGTCACGCCATCCGTGGAGCCATCGGCGAGAATCGGAACCGCATGCCAGGGCATCGCAGCCGTGGAAGCCAGCGTCTCCGCCAGATCGGAAAGCGTGGCTTCGCTCGAGAGATCGAGGCCGCTCGAATTGGTCCGGGCGCTGCCGTAAAGCGCCTGGGGCGCGGCAATCTGCACATGCGGGGCGCCGACGACGGGCATGGCCGCGACGGTCTCGGCCGGATCGGCGATCAGCGCCTCGACCGAAACATTGGGATCGGAAATGCGATGCACGAAAGAGGAGTTGGCGCCGTTTTCGAGCAGGCGGCGGACGAGATAGGCTAGCAGCGTCTCATGCGTCCCGACGGGGGCATAGATGCGGCAGGGCCGGTCGAGCTTATCCTTGCCGACCACCTCGTCATAGAGCGGTTCGCCCATGCCGTGCAGGCACTGGAACTCGTATTTGCCGACTGCGAAGTCGGGCCCTGCCAGATGATAGATCGTGGCGAGCGTCTGCGCATTGTGGGTGGCGAATTGCGGGAAGACGGCATCGGCGGCGGCAAGCAGCTTGCGCGCGCAGGCGATGTAGGCGACGTCCGTATAGATCTTGCGGGTATAGACCGGAAAATCGTCGAGACCATCCAGCTGAGCGCGCTTGATCTCCGCATCCCAATAGGCGCCCTTGACGAGCCGGACCATCATCCGGCGCCCGGAGCGGCGGGCGAGATCGATGATGTAATCGAGCACGAAGGGGCAGCGCTTGCCATAGGCCTGCACGACGAAGCCGAGCCCGTTCCATCCGGCAAGCTCCGGAGCAAAGCAGAGTTCTTCGACAAGATCGAGCGAAAGCTCCAGCCGGTCGGCTTCCTCGGCATCGATATTGAGGCCGATATCATAGGACTTGGCGAGAGCGGCGAGCGCCTTGACCTTCGGCAGCAACTCGCCCATCACCCGGCCGGCTTGCGCTCTCACATAGCGAGGATGCAGGGCCGAAAGCTTGATCGAAATCCCGGGGCCGTCATAAATGCCGCGCCCATCCGCTGCCTTGCCAATGGCATGAATCGCCTTCTCGTAATCCTTGAAATAGCGCTCGGCGTCTGCTGCGGTTGTCGCCGCCTCGCCCAGCATGTCGTAGGAATAGCGGAAGCCGCGCGCTTCGAGCGGCCGGGCGCGCTTCAGCGCCTCCTCGATCGTTTCGCCGGTGACGAACTGCTCGCCCATCATGCGCATCGCCATATCGACGCCGCGGCGGATGACCGGCTCGCCGGCACGCGCGATCAGCCGCGTCAGCGCCGCCGACAGGCTGCGGTCGTTGACCGTCGAGGTGAGCTTGCCGGTGACGACGAGACCCCAGGTGGCGGCGTTGACGAACATGGATTTGCCGCCGCCGATATGCGAGGTCCAGTTGCCCTCGGCGATCTTGTCGCGGATCAGCGCATCGCGGGTGTCCGTATCGGGAATGCGCAGCAGTGCTTCGGCAAGGCACATGAGCGCCACGCCTTCCTGGCTGGAAAGCGAATATTCCTGAACCAGCCCTTCGACGCCGGTGCCCTTGTGCTTGGCACGCAGCGCCTCGATCAGAGTGCGGGCCGTGTTGCGGATATCATAACGCTTCGCCTCGGAAACGCGTGCGGCGGCAACGAGCGGCGGCAGGCATTCGGTTTCCGGGCGGCGATAGGCGGCCGTGATTGCCTGGCGAAGCTCGGATTGCGGCCGGATCGGCGGCGCGAAGGCGGCGAATGGAGCGCCCTCAGCGGGATCAATGGAGGAGGCGGGGTCGATCGCTGCGTTCAACATGGGAGTCCCTGTTCAATCAAAATCTGTTTAGCGGATAAATGGAACACCTGGCTCGTCATCCCAGAGTGCATCATCCAGAAAAGCCGGACCGGAATATTCCGTCTCGCGAAGCGGGCGCGCCTCCGGCTTGTCGCGCTTGAGGGTGAATGCGGCCGCAACCGCTCTTATCGCCACCGGCCTGTAGTGGACGAGCAAGTCCGGCTTCTGATCGTCATCGATTTGTTTCCCGTGCATCCATGATCCCCCTGTGGTGCGGTGCCGCTGCCGATCCCGGCAATGCGCCAGACGCTCACGCCGTCCTCCCATTTGCCGACGCATAATCTATCACAGCCGCAAATCGCGATCTCACTTGATTTTAGCCATTTTCAAGCTGTATGAACTTATAAACCGATCGCCAAGAGTTCATATGGCCACAGAAACCGACACATATAGTGATTTGGACCAGTTCGACAGAAAGATCCTCGCGGCGCTGGCCGAGGATGGCAGGTTGTCGATCACCGATCTCGCGGCGCGCGTCGGGCTTTCGAAGACGCCTTGCCAGATCCGCTTCAAGCGGCTGATCAACGACGGCTATATCGAAGGCTTCAAAGCCGTCCTCAACCCCGCGAAAATGCAGCTCGACCATATTGCCTTCGTCGAGGTGAAACTTTCCGACACCCGCGAGGCTGCGCTCAAAAGCTTCAACGAGGCCATCAAGAAGATCAGGGAGGTCGAAGAGTGCCACATGATCGCCGGCCGGTTCGACTATCTCCTGAAGATCCGCACCCGCGATATCGGCCGCTACCGCCGCGTCCTGGGCGAACGCATCTCGACCCTGCCGCATGTTGCCAACACTTCGACAAATGTCGCGATGGAAACGATCAAGGAAGGCTGGGACAAATTCGGTTCGAGTCTTTCGTGATCATGAACGTCTAAGCCGTTGGGGCAGTTGCCTCGCGGGCCGCGCAGCCGTGTCTCGGTTTCCTGCCGCGTGCGCTTGGTTTCATCGGCAACGATCGGCCTGGCGCTGCTGACCACCTCATTCGTGCTGCAGAACGACGCCCGTGATACACCCTCCCCTTATGCCTGGGCGACGCGCTGACCTCCCCAGAACGCGCCTTCGACGGTCTTGCTTTCACACAAAGCACGCCATCTGATGTAGTCAGGCAAGACCGCCAAGGCAGACGAACAGCCGACGGCGGAATCTGAGAATGAGGAGCACGATGGATCACAGCCCGCAAGTATCGGCGAGCGAAGAGAACGAACCACGCCGGCTGCGATATCTCCCCTGGGAACGCATCGCGTCGGACCTCGACCATCCCACTCACCTCGCCCGCAAAGCCGCGCTCAGGCGGTCCTGCGGCGCGGAACTGGCAGAGACCTCCTATGTCGCGGAGAACGCCGCGATCTTCACCGAAAGCCTGACGATGGGCGAGCGGTCGTGGATTGCGGGGCACGCTCTCGTGCGCGGCGATGTCATCCTCGGCGACGATTGTTCCGTCAATCCCTATGCCTGCGTTTCCGGAAAGGTGACGTGCGGCAATGGGGTCCGCATTGCCTCGCATGCATCGATCGTCGGCTTCAATCATGGCTTCGACGATCCTGATCGCCCCATACACCGCCAGGGCGTCATCAGCCTCGGCATCGCCATCGGTGACGACGTCTGGATCGGCGCCAATTGCGTGATCCTCGACGGCGTCACAATCGGCAAAGGCGCCGTCATTGCCGCCGGGGCAGTCGTTACGGGGGATATTTCCCCCATGGCGATCGCCGGCGGCGTCCCTGCGCGGGTGCTGCGGCGTCGGGGCAGCGCGCCCCCGAAATCCACAGCGAGAAACATTGAAGACCAGTTGGTCAGGCTCGGACAGAAGGCGAAGGAGCAATGGCCGGAGATTCTTGCGCGCTGGAAAACCGAGGTTTCCTATGAATCGCTCGAGGCGGATGGCGTCAAAAGGCCGGCGATCCGGCATCTCTGTGATGCGATCGAGATCGCAGCCGGTTTTGGCCAGCTGCCGCCCGGCCTCGATCCGTCCGAGACAATCGAGCGGCTACAAGGCCTCCAGGATCGCGACACAGGCCTTTTTCCTGAAGACCGTACGGGCGTGCACGGAACGTCGCTGAGGGATGATCCGAAAGCGCTCTACAATGTTCTTTCGGTCGGCTACGCGCTTGAACTGCTCGGCTCGAATCCGCGGCATCCTGTCGGGGCGGTCGATCTCGATGCCGGAGAGCTGGACGAATGGCTGAGTGCGCTGCCCTGGCAAAGCAGGGCATGGCACGCCGGCAGCGCGGTCGACGCCATCGGCACGGCCATGTATTTCAACGCCCGGTATTTCGGCCTCCGGCAATCGCGCCAACCGCTGTTCGAGTGGCTGAACCGCAATGCCAACAGCGTCTCCGGCCTATGGGGCGAGCCGACGGCGCTGGAGGGATGGCTCCAGCCGGTGAACGGTTTTTATCGCCTGACACGCGGCACTTACGCCCAGTTCGGCGTTCCGCTTCCGCACCCCCACGCCGCCCTCGAAACGGTTCACCTCAACTACCGCAACCACAAGGGCTTCGTCGGCGCGAAGCATAATGCCTGCAACCTGCTCGACACGATCCATCCCCTGCTGCTGATTGCCCGACAGACCGATTATCGGCGGGCAGATGGTGAGGCGATTGCCCGTGATCTCATTGCAAGGGCGCTGGACAGATGGCGGGACGGCGAGGGATTCCCGTTCGCCGATGGTACCGAGCCGAGCCTGCAGGGAACGGAGATGTGGCTTTCGGTCATCCACCTGTCGGCTGATTTCCTCGGCCTTGCGGATCGTTTCGCCTTCATTCCCAAGGGCGTACACCGGACGGCAACGCCCGGGCTCGGCCTGTAATCAACCAGGCGGCGGCGAGTTTGCGGGCATTGCTGCACCTGGCCTCGACCGCACGATCACTTTGTAGCGATCTTCGGCGGCAAGCTCGTTTGTCTCGAAGCGCACCAGGGCTCCGTCCTCGGGAAAGTGCCGATCAGGCAGCCGTCGGCTCGATCGCCCGGTGATACGCAGGACCAGCGGCTGGCCGAGCTCCTCCTCGAGGGCAGCGACCTGCCGGCTGACGCTTGCCTGGGTGACGCATGCTCAATGTCGAAAGCCTGATCGACGAGCCGGCTCCGGGAGCATCAATCTGGAAATCCAGGGTCACGACGAAGGGCGCGGAGCGGCTGGACAGCTTCCCTGGGAGGATATCTGAAACGGTCTCGTGTTCAGTGCGCTCTCAAAGCCGCCGCGCGATGCTGCGAGGGTGTCTGCCCGAATGTGCGCTTGAACGTCCTCGTGAATTGCGATGCGTTTTCGAAGCCGACATCGAGCGCGATCTCGATCAGCGGCGCCTTCGACTGGGCAAGGATCGATTTTGCCCGTTCCATGCGGACTCGATTATAGGCCTTGGCGGGAGACATTCCGGTCTTCTCGATGAAGATCCTCTCCAGCTGCCGCCTGGATAGCCCGACCATGGCGGCAAGCTTCTCGATCGGCATGCTGCCATCGACGAACTGCTCCATGGTAATCATCGCCGCCTTGACGCGGGCGTCGTCATAATCGTCGTAGAGCGGACGCCTGGGCTGAATGTCGGCCGGAGCGCGGGCCTTCTCGATCTGCAGCACTTCAAGCGCATTCCGTTCGGCATCGCGGCTGATGTATTTCCTGACCAGCAGCGCCGCCATATCGGCACTGCTGCTGCCGCCGGCGCAGGACCCACGCTGGCGATCGAGATTGAAGAGCCGGTCGGAGCGAACGCTGAGGTCGGGGAACCGCTCGCGGAACTCCTTATAATGCAGCCAGCTGACGCAGGATTCATGCCGCTTCATCAGGCCCGCCGCGGCAAGGATGAAGGTACCGGTGCACACGCCGATCAGCGGCACCTTCTTGGCATCCGCCTGCTTGAGGAAGGTGATGGTCTGCTGATCGACGGGGTTCTCCACGCTCAGAAGGCCGCCGACGACGGCGATATAGTCGAAGCGCGTAGGATCGACGAAGTCCGACGTCGGAGCGACCTGGACGCCGCAGCTCGAGGTGATCAGGTGCCGCGTGCTGCCGATCACCTGCCAGTCGGCAAGCACCCGTCCGGAACGGTCCTGCTCGTCGCTGGCAAGCCGCAGCGTATCCACGAACAGCGCAAAGGCGGACAACGTGAACGACCGCGACAAGACAAACCCAACCTTGAGACGGGCGGCGGGTTTCGCAGCGCCGTCTGCCTGCCGATGCTGCCCAGGTCGGATATTCATCTCATCACCGTTTCTGAATGCGCTCATCTAATCTGAAAACCGTGCGCCAGCGGGTGCCGATCGTCAACACAAATGGTGTTGTGGCCGATGACGCGCGCCCAGCCTCCGCAAGTGAACCAAGAGTTCATCACGATAATCAATACCACGAAGCGATCGACGCATTGATCGAAGCCGCGATATCGATCATCCTGATCGCGCCGTAGATCATTTCTCCCCAGATATTCAGACATTTTGCCGATGTCATTCCGAATGCCTCGAACTGGGCCGAGGGACATCAATGGTCCCGCCGCGGCGATTGATACTATCGCGGGGTCACTGCTTGTGGCCGACGTCGAGGCGAATTGCCGGAGCCGTAAGCCGCGAATTGAGAGCCGCCCTCGATCAATAGATGCCGAACTCGATCGGGGAGCGCCGGCACGCCAGCGCTCCCCGGAAGGTTCAGGCAGCCAGGACGCCGCTCTTCTTGGCGGTCCAAGTTGCGATATAGTCCATCAGGCCGGGCGAGAGACAATCATAGGGCTCGAGGCCCAACGCTTTCAGCTGCGCCCTGACGGCGTCCATCTTCGAAGGATCGAAGCCGCTTTCGATGATCGACGATACGAACGCCGCAAAAGTCGGCCTTGCCCAGCCGCCCTCCTGGAAGCGCTCCGGGTGGACGAAGGACAGTCCCTGGAAAGGATGTTCGCGCTCGACCGGCCCGTACATATGCACGCCACATTCCTTGCAGGCATGCCGCTGGATCAAGGCTGCGGAATCGACGACTGCGAGCTTGTCGCCGTTTTCCAGCACCTCGACGCTTTCGGTCGGCGCTACAGCCACAACCGAGAAGACGGCGCCTTTCGGCTTCCAGCACTTGGTGCAGCCGCAGACGTGGTTGTGGGCGATGTCACCCTTGATCCTCACCTTGACCGGGTTGCTCGCGCAGTTGCACACGAGCGTTCCGCCTGCGAAAGCAGCGTCAGTCGCTCGAAAGCCTGAATCCACTGCGGGATGTATGGCTATGCTGGTCATTGCTTTTCTCCTTCCCTCCCTGGCCGTTTGCATTATGCCCGGCCGAGCTCTGCAACTACTTTGCCAGCCTCTGCGCGTGCCAGCGCAGATGGTCCTCCATGAATGTGGAAATGAAGAAGTAGGAATGGCCGTAGCCTTCCTGCATGCGAAGCCTGAGGTCGATATCAGCCGCCTCGCAGGCTTGCCTGAGTTCGTCGGGGCGCAAACCGTCCTCCAGGAAGCTATCCGCCGTTCCCTGGTCGACGAGCAGTTCGGGGATCCGATGCCCGTCCTCGATCAGCGAGCAGGCGTCATAGGCCCGCCAGGTCTTTTCATCGGCGCCGAGATATTTTCGGAAGGCCGGTCTCGACCAGCCGGAAACCGAAGGATGGCTGATCGGCGCGAAGGCCGAGCAGCTGCGGAAACGGTCGGGGTTCTTGAGCGCGATCGTGATCGCGCCATGTCCGCCCATCGAGTGACCGAAGATCCCCTGGCGCTCCATGTCGACCGGAAATTCCGCAGCAAGGAGCCGCGGCAGCTCGTCGACGATATAGCTGTACATGCGATAATTCGCCGAATAGGACGGCTGGGTGGCGTCGACATAAAAGCCCGCACCCTTGCCGAACTGCCAGTTGTCGGCCTCATCGGGAACGTGGTCACCGCGGGGGCTGGTATCCGGGCAGACAATGACGAGACCGAGTTCGGCGGCAAGCCGCCGATACTCGCCCTTGTCCATGACGTTGGCATGCGTGCATGTCAGGCCGGACAGATACCATAGGACCGGCAGCTTGCCCTCGGCCGCCTGCGGCGGCAGGAACACCGCGAAGGTCATGTCGCAATCGCAGGCCTCGGAACGTTCGACATAGACGCCCTGTGTGCCGCCGTGAGACTTATCAGCCGATATCGTCTTCATTCTCAGTACACCACCACGCCGCGGATGCTTTCGCCTTTGTGCATCAAGTCGAAGCCCTTGTTGATGTCTTCGAGCGGCATCGTGTGGGTGATCATCGGATCGATCTGGATCTTGCCCTGCATGTACCAGTCGACGATCTTCGGCACGTCGGTGCGGCCGCGCG
>NZ_JABDWV010000015.1:0-190867 GCF_019685435.1 Rhizobium sp. NLR10b
TTGCATGCCGCTTCAACCCGGAACTCAGCGCCAAATACGACCTCCTCATCAAAGCCGGCAAGCCGCCGAAGGTCGCCATCACAGCCATCATGCGAAAGATCATCCTGCTGGCAAACGCACTCCTGCGGAAAAACCAAAAATGGACACCAAAAGCCGCTTGATCAAAACGGATACTCTAGCTTTCGCAAAGCTGCCTCATCGCCTGTTCGAGCTCGCTGAGCTGGAACGGCTTTCGCAGCACCGGGAGCGCGCTGGGGCTGCTGCCTTCCGGGGCGCTGCCATACCCCGTTGCATAGAGATAGGGCTTGCCACGTTCATCGAGAAGCTTTGCGACCGGCAGCGAGCTCCGGCCGGCGAGGGAGACGTCGAGAATTGCAGCGTCGAATTCTGCATCCCTGGCGGTTGCGAGCGCCCGTTCCAGATCCGGTGCGCTCGCACAAACCCGATAGCCGAGATCGCTGAGCATGTCCTCGAGCAACATGGCGATCAGCGCATCGTCCTCGACGATGAATATGTCTTTCATGATCCCGTCCACCCATTCCCCTGCCGGGCATGAAGATTTATGTGGACCGCTTGCGAAGCTCGTCAAGACGCCACGCGCGGCGGTGGTAAAACTTGTCACACAAAACACTGCAGCGGTTTTGAAACGCCGATATGTGTAAACATAAAAGTCTAAGGCGCGGCAAGCGAATCTGGAGGATCGCGCCGCGCTTTGGAAACAGCATATTGCCCGGCGAAATTCGATGTGCAAAAGCTGGGATGTCGTTTTCGCGACGGCCGGGAAGGGGTGTGGAATGGATTTGTTGAGTGCCACGGATTGGCTGCGTCACAGGCCGGGCTATACCTATCCGCTGGCCGTTGCCTTCGTCGGCCTGACCTTTCTTCTGAGACTTGCCGCCAGTGATTATCTCTCCGGGTTTCCCTTCCTGAGCTTCCTTCCGGCGGTCTTGCTCGCAAGTTTCATGGGCGGCGCCGGGCCGGGCCTCGTGGCGGCCATGCTCGCCGGTTTCCTCGTCCAGCAGTTTTTCGTCGAACCGGACGATGCCTTCTGGCCGGTGAGCGCCGGCCAATGGATCGGACTTGCGACCTTTCTCATCAATGCGGTGATCATCATTGGCCTGATGGAGACGATTATTGTCGCCCATGGCAGGCAAAGTCGCCTCCGTAGCGAACTCAACAGCTTCAACGCGCGCCTTGAAGAAACGGTGGTGCAGCGCACTGCCGAACTCAGGCATGAGATGGAAGAGAATGCCGCCGCCCAGGCGCAGGTGCGACAATTGCAGAAGATGGAGACGATCGGTCAGCTCACTGGCGGCGTCGCCCATGATTTCAACAATATGCTGGCGATCATCATCGGCAATCTCGATCTCGCCCAGCGGCGGATGACCGGACATGAGGATCCCCGCCTGCTGAACTCCCTTCAGAATGCCAGAGACGGAGCCCAGCGGGCCGCGGTATTGACCGCACGGCTTCTGGCCTTCTCTCGCCAGCAGCCGCTGGCCCCCGAGGTGATTGATGTCAACAAGCTGGTCGGCGGCATGTCGGAGTTGCTGCGGCGCACGCTCGGCGAACATATCCGGATCGAGACCGTGCTTGCCGGTGGCCTCTGGCCGACCTTCGCCGATCTCAGCCAACTCGAAAACGCCATGCTGAACCTTTCCGTCAATGCGCGCGACGCCATGCCCGGCGGCGGTCATCTGACGATCGAGACCGCCAATACCGAACTTGACGAGCGATATTCGCGTATGCATTCGGAGGTCGAGGCGGGCCAATATGTGATGATCAGCATCACCGACACCGGCACCGGCATGTCGCCCGATGTCGTCGACCGCGCCTTCGAGCCGTTTTACACCACCAAAGGACCCGGCAAGGGAACCGGTCTCGGGCTGAGCCAAGTCTACGGCTACATCAAACAGAGCGGCGGCCACATCAAGATCTATTCGGAGATCGACCGGGGAACGACGGTGAAGATTTATTTGCCGCGTCATGTCGGCAAGGCGGATGCCCGCCTGGCCGCCGCCGGCGCCCAGCCGATTCCCCAGGGAAGTGTCAACGATACTATCCTGGTAGTGGAGGACGACGAGCATGTCCGCACCATGACCGCCGAAAGCCTCCACGAACTCGGCTACAGCGTGTTGCAGGCGGCAAGTGGCGTGGAGGCGCTTCTCCTTTTGGAGGAGAATCCCGGCGTCGACCTGATCTTCACCGATATCGTTATGCCGCAGATGAGCGGACGTCAGCTTGCTGATGCCGTTCAAGAAAAATGGCCGGCGATCCGGGTCCTTTACACCACCGGTTACACGCGCAATGCCATTGTCCACAATGGCGTGCTCGACCATGGCGTTTCGCTGCTCGCCAAGCCATTCAGCCTGGAGCAACTCGCCCACAAGATCCGTGAACTCTTGAACGTGCCAGTCAACGCGGGAGATGAGGGGACGTGAAGTCGTGCAGGACTGCGCGTCTCCAGCCCCCAATCCCCTACTCGAGAATCTGGATCACGCGATGCGTCTTCGGCTCGACGATCACGCGCCGCTCGTTGACGACCGTATAGGCATAGCCATCGGCATTGGGCACGGTATGGACTTCAACCGTATCCGGCAGCGTCGCGCCAACGGTGATTTCGCCGTCATAGACGACGGATGGTGTGTTTTGCTCCATGACATAGGTGCGCACCTCCCCGGGCAGGACGACGGAGCCGGTTGGTGCCGGATCGGTGACAACCACGGTGCTCTGTGCGAAGGCGGCCGAGCAGATGGTCAACATGGCGGCCGTAGCCAGCATGATCTTGCGCATGGGGTGTTCTCCTTTTTGAACTCTAGACATCAGGGCAACGCCGGCCATACGGCATGGTTCCGCAACCGCCTTGATGTCCTGGCAGGGGCCAGCGCGCCGATTGTTTGTTGCTAAAGTGGTTTGTGCACCATACGGTTGAACCGTCCGAATCACGTTCAACGCGAGTCGTCTGGTGGCATCAGGGTCGGGCTCTTTACTCTTCGTTAACCATGTCGGCGATTTATGTCAGGCGAGCGGTCGGATGGCCGTTGATTCGACGGTCCGTCGCGTTTCGGTCTGCGAACGGATATCTGGAAAGACCATTACGGCGGCTCGAGACATGCGCTTGGGGAAGACGATATCGCTGTTGGCCGTGGCGGGTCTGATGGCCGGCTGCACGTCGACAGGCGGTGTGCGACAGCTTTCCGGACCGGAGACGGTGGCGCCTGAAAAGGCGCTGGTCCTGCCGCCGCCGGGCGGCCCGTCGATTGTCAGCGTCGTCGAGCGCAAGCGCGGCAATGGCGTCGAGCAGGCGATCTCGCTGTTCACCTCCTCTTCAGTAGCCGGCCAGAATTTTATCAAAGCTGAGTTCTTTGGCGCTTCCGGGAGAAATCCCGGGATGGGCAATGCCAGCTTCAGCATGATCAACGAGAGCGGCATTGCCCGCGAGGTAGCCCGTTCGGCTCCCGGCGTGCCGATGGCGACATCGGCGACCTTCCTGCAGAACACTTATGGCCCCTTCGGCTATGCCTCCGGCCGCAGCCGCGCCGGCGATACCTGCATTTATGCCTGGCAGCAGATCCGCTCGAGCGCGGCCGCCAATACCCAGGCGCGCAATTTCGGCATGATCCAGCTGCGCGTGCGCCTCTGTGACGCCCGCGCGACCGAGCGCCAGCTGCTCGGCGTTGTCTACGGCTATACCATCACCGGCACCTTCGACGGTCCGACCTGGAATCCGTACGGTAACCCGCCGCCCACCAGCGCGGCGCTCGGTCGTACCGGTGAACCGATCTACCCCGATGAGGGCGGATATCGCGCCAGCCCGATGCCGATCGGCTATGAGCCGGCGCCTGCCGTAGTCCGCCTGCCGCGGACAGCTCCGGTTCGCAGCGCCCCAAGCCAGCAACCGGCGCAGGGCGCTGCGCGCTTGCCCGCGCCCATCGGGCCGCACGTGCCGCTGCCGAGCGAGGCCCCACAGACGAACGCAGCGCCGGATCCGGCCGCGCCGCTGGAACAATCGGCAAGAGCAATCGGCGTCACCGTGCCCTCGCCGGACTGCATAGGCGACGCGGCCATGACGGCCGTCTGCCGGAGATAACGAGGATGCCAGCGGCCGAACGGTGCCCGGTGGAGCAATTTCGAAGGAACGTCGATGCGCAAAGCCCGCAGTGTCTTCATATGGGCCGTTGTTTCGCTCTGTATGATCGTGCTGATCACTCTGCCGGTTAATCTGCAGACCCAGCTCATCACCAGCATCACGGTCGTCACGGTGATGGCGCTGATTAAAATTCTGAAGGGCGAGGGGACATGGCGCCTGGTGGCGCTGGCCTTCGGCACGTCGATCGTGCTGCGCTACGTCTATTGGCGCACCACGAATACGCTGCCGCCGCTGAATCAGCCTGAGAATTTCATTCCCGGCTTGCTGCTCTACCTTGCCGAAATGTACAGCGTCGCGATGCTGGCGCTCAGCCTTTTCATCGTTGCCACGCCGCTCCCGCCGCGCCCGTCGCGTGCCGCCAATCCCGGTCGCTTGCCGCATGTCGATATCTTCGTTCCCACCTATAACGAGGATGCCGGCCTTCTCGGAAACACGCTGGCTGCCGCCAAGGCGATGGACTATCCGGCCGACAAGCTGCATGTCTGGCTGCTCGACGACGGCGGCACCCTACAGAAGCGCAATTCCGGCAAGTTGCTCGAGGCGCAGGCGGCGGCGGCCCGCCATATCGAGCTGAAGCAGCTCTGCCAGGATCTTGACGTCACCTATCTCACGCGCGACCGCAACGAGCATGCCAAGGCCGGCAATCTCAACAATGGTATGAAACATTCGACCGGCGAACTCATCGCCGTCTTCGACGCGGACCACGCGCCGGCCCGCGACTTCCTGATCGAGACCGTCGGCTATTTCGAAGACGACCCGAAGCTCTTTCTCGTCCAGACCCCGCATTTCTTCATCAATCCCGATCCGCTCGAACGCAATCTGCGCACTTTCGAAAAGATGCCGAGCGAGAATGAGATGTTCTACGGCATCATCCA
Organism: Rhizobium sp. NLR10b; assembly: GCF_019685435.1. Taxonomy (NCBI): domain Bacteria; kingdom Pseudomonadati; phylum Pseudomonadota; class Alphaproteobacteria; order Hyphomicrobiales; family Rhizobiaceae; genus Rhizobium; species Rhizobium sp. NLR10b. The sequence goes on from NZ_JABDWV010000015.1 coordinate 5,026, forward strand.
GCGCGGCCTCGACAAATGGAATGCCGCCTTCTTCTGCGGTTCGGCCGCGGTTTTGAGCCGCAAGGCGCTCGAATCCCAGAACGGCTTTTCGGGCATTAGCATTACCGAGGATTGCGAGACGGCGCTGGCTCTCCATGGCAGCGGCTGGAACAGCATCTATGTCGACAAGCCGCTGATCGCCGGGCTGCAACCGGCCACCTTTGCAAGCTTCATCGGCCAGCGCAGCCGCTGGGCGCAGGGCATGATGCAGATCCTGCGCTTCCGCTTCCCGCTGTTCAAGCGCGGCCTGTCGATCCCGCAGCGCCTGTGCTATATGTCATCCACGCTTTTCTGGCTCTTTCCGTTCCCGCGCACGATCTTCCTGTTTGCGCCGCTCTTCTACCTGTTCTTCGATCTGGAAATCTTCACGGCCTCCGGCGGTGAATTCCTTGCCTATACGCTTGCCTATATGCTCGTGAATCTGATGATGCAGAACTACCTCTACGGATCCTTCCGCTGGCCCTGGATTTCCGAGCTTTACGAATATGTCCAGACGGTGCATCTGCTGCCGGCCGTCGTCTCGGTGATGCTCAATCCGAGGAAGCCGACCTTCAAGGTTACCGCCAAGGACGAATCGATCGCCGTCAGCCGCCTGTCGGAGATCAGCCGTCCCTTCTTCGTGATCTTTGCGGTGCAGATCATCGCGCTGATCATCACCTTCTACAGGATTTATGCCGAGCCCTATAAGGCCGACGTCACGCTTGTCGTCGGCGCGTGGAACATCATCAATCTGATCATGGCCGGCTGTGCGCTTGGTGTCGTGTCGGAACGCGGCGAGCGCGCTTTGTCCCGCCGCGTCCGCGTCAACCGGCGCTGCGAGTTTTACGCCAACGGCAAGTGGTATGCCGCCTCGATCGAGGACGTCTCCGTCCACGGTGCAAGGCTGCATATCTTCAACAAGCATCTCGATGAGCTGCTCGTCGGCGCCCCCGGCGAGATGCGCTTCCGGCCCTATAGCGGCGCAGATCTGGAAACCCTGCCGCTGATCGTCCGCAACATCGAGCCATCAGGCGATATCAGCAATGTCGGCTGTCAATACGTGCCGAAAAGCGCGCTTGATCATCGCCTCATCGCCGATCTGATGTTTGCCAATTCCGATCAGTGGACCCAGTTCCAGGAATCGCGCCGCCGCAATCCGGGCCTCATTCGCGGTACCATCTGGTTTCTCGGCCTGTCGCTCTATCAGACCAGCCGCGGCCTGGTTTACCTCTTCCGCAGCATGCGGCCGGAGCGGGAGGCGCAGCAGCGGGCGGCAAAGGTCAATGCCGGATGAGAAAGATCGTCGCCGCCGCGCTTCTCCTGTTGCATGCCCCCGCTGTCACCCAGGCGCAGACGGCGCCCTTCGATATGTCCGGCGAGCGGCCGCCCGGTGGGTCCACCGCCCCGAGATTGACGCCGCCCGCTCCGCCCGCAGCGGCGGCGCCGGTACCTGTCACGCCACCCATTTCCGTAACGCCCGCGCCCGTTCCCGCGCCGATCACTGCCGTGCCGCAGCCGGCGACGCCGGCGCCTCAGCCTGGCGCGGCGGCGAATGCCGCTTCGCAGCCGCGCCACCGCGATAGCAGGCGTTATCTTGTGCCCTTTTCGAAATTCAGCCTCAGCGGCGAATTTGACCGCCGGTCATGGTCTGTCTATCTGACGCCCGAGCAGGCGGCCGCCAAGGCAAGTTTCACCTTCGCTTACCAGAATTCGATCGTCGTCGCGCCTGAAGCTTCCGCGCTGACCGTCTATCTCAACAATCGTCCGATCGGCCAGCAGCGGGTCGGCTCGGCGGACGGCTCTTCCGCCGTCACTTTCGAGGTTCCCTCCGGCCTGCTGCAGCCGGGCGCCAATCTCGTGACCTTCCAGGCAGAGCAACGCCACCGCACCGATTGCAGCATCCAGTCCACCTATGAATTATGGTCGAATATCGATCCGGCCGGAACCTTTCTGAGCTTTGCCGGCGGGAATGCCGCGGAGCTTTCGAGTGCCGACGCGATCCGCGCCATCGGCGTCGATGGCGCCGGCAGGACAGAGTTCGATATCGTCGTCCCGGCGCTGGAGCAGCCGGGGACGACCAAGCCATTGTTGCGGCTGGCACAGGGTTTGTCGGTGCTGAGCAGCATGCCGAACCAAATATTTGCCTTCAACACCGCCTCCCTTGCAGCCGCCGGTCCTGGCAAGCTCGGGGTCCTCGTCGGGACCGCCGCGGAGCTGCGGCCGTTCTTTCCCAGCCTGCCGCCCGGCGCCGAAAGCGCGCCGCTGGCCGCTTTCGTGATCGATCCGCGCAGCGGTTCGCCCGTGCTGCTGATCAGCGGTCCCTCCTGGCAAGCGGTTTCCTCGGCGATCGATACCATTGTGTCGCCAACGGACAGGTCCGCAGATGTCCGCCGCGATGCACTGACCACCGAGCGCTGGAGCGCGCCGAATGCGCCGCTGGTTTTTTCCGACACCAGCATCGCCCTCTCCCAACTCGGCGTGAAGACCACGGAATTTTCCGGCCGGCGGCTGCGCGCCAGTTTCAATGTCGCCGTGCCGGCCGACTTCTATGCCAATGCCTATGGCGAGGCGAAGGTGCTGCTCGATGCCGCCTATACCGACAATGTGCTGCCCGGCAGCCATATCGATATCTACGTCAACGACAACATCGCCTCCACCGTACCGCTTACCTCGACCACCGGCGGCATTCTCCGTCATCTGCCGATCCGCGTGACGATGCGCCACTTCAAACCCGGCCTCAATACGATTGGGATCGAGACGATCCTGATGACGAAAAACGATACAACTTGCGCTCCCGGTGCTACCGCCGGCGCCAGTCCCCGTTTTGCCCTGTTCGACACCTCCGAAGTGCACATTCCGGATTTTGCCCGCGTCGGGCAGCGTCCGAACCTGGCCGCCATGTCCGGCACGGCTTATCCCTACAGCCGGGCGACGGAGCCGACGCCGCTGTTCATCGATCGCGTCGATGCCGATACGCTTTCGGCCGCCGCTACGCTCCTTGGTCAGATGGCGGTAATGGCCGGTCATCCGATCGCCGTCGAAACCGTGGCTTCGCCGAATACGATCGGCGATCGGGACGCCATCTTTATCGGCTCGATTTCGCAGATGCCGGCAACCGCGCTGACGCAGGCCAACATCTCGGCGGCGAGCCAAGCCTCATGGCGTCCGGTCGCCGACCCGCAGCCAGGCGTCGTCGATACCGGCACGGCCTTCGAGGAGTGGAATTCCAAGGTGGGCGGCGGTATCTTGCGCAGCCGCATCACTGCCTTCCGTGAATGGCTGGGGCGCAATTTCGATATCACCCTCAGTTCGCTGCAGTTCATCCCCGTCGCCGAGAAGGTCTTCACCCCGTCCAACGCCGACACCCTCATGATTGCGCAGGGCTCCAGCCCCCTGGGAGAGGGTTCGTGGACCGTGGTGGCAGCACCCTCGGCGAAGGATCTGCGCGAAGGGCTCGAGGTGCTGACCGGTCAGCTGAACTGGCCGCAGATGTCCGGGCATATCACCACCTATTCGAGCAAGACGGGCAAGATCGACACCGTGCCCGTCACCCGCTTCGATTTCGTCGCGTCCACGCCTTGGTCGATCGCCAATTACCGCTTGATCGCCGCCAACTGGTTGTCGACGAACATCCTCTCCTATGCTTCGCTGCTCGTCGTCTTCGTGCTGCTGATCGGCGTCGCTACCTCGCGCATGCTAAAAACGCTGGGTCGGTCCAAATGAGGTGGTGGTGCGTGCTTCTGCTTGCGGCGACGGCTGCGTTCGCCCCCGCAGGCCCGTCCGCCGCCGCACAGCAGGCGATGATCAATGCCGATGCGTGGTCCGCCTACAAGGCGAAGTTTCTCGATGCGAGCGGCCGGATCATCGATAACGGCAACAGCAATATCAGCCACAGCGAAGGGCAGGGCTACGGCATGCTGCTCGCTTATCTCTCGGCAAGCCCCGCGGATTTCGAGCAGATCTGGTATTTTACCCGCACCGAGTTGCTGTTGCGCGACGATGGCCTGGCCGTCTGGAAATGGGATCCCAACGTCAAGCCGCACGTGACCGATACCAATAATGCCTCGGATGGCGACATATTGATCGCCTATGCTCTGGCGCTTGCCGGCACCGCATGGAAGCGTAACGACTATATCCTCGCCGCCTCTCGCATGGCGCAGGCGCTGCTTGCCGAAGCCGTCGTCCGCTCGGCGGGCCGGACCCTGCTGATGCCGGGCAGCGCAGGTTTTGGAGCCGCCGATCGTGACGACGGTCCTGTCGTCAATCCTTCCTACTGGATTTACGAGGCAATGCCTGTCATGGCGGCGCTTGCTCCCTCCGATGCCTGGAAAGAGCTGTCGGACGATGGCGTAGCGCTGTTGAAGACGATGCAGTTCGGTCCGCGCAAGCTTCCTGCCGAATGGGTCAGTCTCAGTGGCCCACCGCGACCGGCAGAGGGTTTCGATGCCGAATTTGCCTATAATGCCCTTCGCATCCCGCTCTATCTCGCGCGGGGCGGCATCACGGATAAGGCGCTGTTGAACCGCCTGCGAACGGGGATGTCGCAGAATGGCGTTCCGGCCACCATCGATCTGACCACAGGCCGGCCGAAGACCGTGTTGCTGGACCCGGGTTATAGAATTGTTAACGATGTTGTGGCCTGTGTAGTCGACGGGACCAGGCTGCCGGTCTCGGCTCTGCAATTCGCACCCACACTCTATTTTCCGTCCACGCTTCAACTGCTGGGGCTGGCCTATATCGGGGAGAAGCATCCGGAGTGTCTGTGAAATCTTCTCTCGTGGCGATTTCAGCGGCAGTCGTGGTGGCGACCCTCATCACCGGGCTGAAGGATCGTGGCGCCCTGCAGCAAAATTTAGGCCTCGGCTCTGCAGCCAGGCCGGCGCCGGAGCTGCTGCTGATGGGTCGCATCAAGCCGGACGACGCTCCCGCGGGCAATTCCGAATTCAATGCCGAGACCGTCGCCGACAAGATCGAAGCGATCACTTCGTCGCCGCCACCGGCACCGGGCAGCGGTGAGCCAGCACCACAACCCGACGTCCCCCGGACAGCTGCAGAGCCGACTCCGGTCGCACCGCCGATCGTCTCCAATCCGCCAGCGCCTCAACGGGCCGCCGCGTCCGCGCCGCCTGCGGTCGATGAAAGCGCGCTTCGCTATTTTGCCAGCCGCGGCGACAAAGTGCGCCTGCAGGCTGAAATCTCCCGCCTTCAGGCGCTTTATCCAAACTGGGTTCCGCCGGCCGATCCGCTTGCCGTGCCGCAAAACGGCGACAAGCAGCTCGAGGCTATGTGGAAGCTTTATTCCGATGGCCGCTATGCGGAGTTGCGCAAAGCGATCGCCGACCGCCAGGCTGCCGACGCCGGGTGGCAGCCACCGGCCGATCTGCTCGAGCGGCTTGGTGTCGCCGAAGCCCGCTCTCGCCTCATCAATGCTTCGGACCTCAAGCAATATGCGACCGTGGTCGATATCGCCGCCGCGACGCCGAGCCTGCTCACCTGCAGCGAGGTCGACGTGCTCTGGCGTGTCGCCGAGGCCTTCATCCGGACGGAGAGGCCGCAGCGCGGGCAGGATGCTTATGCCTATATCCTGAAGAACTGCGCCGACGCTGCCGAACGGCAGGCGACGGTCGAAAAAGCCTCGACGCTGCTTGACTACCAGCCGATGCAGGCGCTGCTGGCGCTGGAAAAGCCAGCTGTCGACGGCAGCAGGGAATTCGATGCAATTCGTGATAATCTTGCACGACGCTTCGTCGCTGAAAGCAATGACGATCCGAAGCTCGCCATCGCGCCGAATTATATCGCTCACCTCGAAAAGCTCGCCGAAAGCCAGGGGCTGGCCTCCGATGCGCTGCTGCTCGGCTGGCACCAGCTTCGCCGCAACAATCCTGCCGATGCCGAAAAGTGGTTTCGTGCCGCCCGCGACAGGGAGGATACGGCGGCCGCCTCGCAGGGGTTGGCGCTGGCGCTGATCGCCCGCAAGGCGCCTCAGGAAGCCGAGGACGTGATGTTCCGCTGGCGCGCCGTTTCCGATGATGCGACCGCGACCTATCTTGCCGCTACCGCCAATCTGATGGCGCTGCAGCCGCCGGCCGATCTCAGCGAGGACGTGCTTCATCGGATCGCAGCCGAGGTCATCGCCCGGAAATATGTGCCGACGGCGCAGCAGTTCGGCTGGTATGCCCGTTCTCTCAACCAGTTCCAGACTGCCGCGCGCTGGTTCGAAACCGCGCTTGCCTGGAAACCGGATGACGAACCGTCCGCCTATGGCCTTGCCGTCACGCGTGAGCAGCTGAACGACCGCAAGGGTGTCCTCGACCTCCAGCGCGGCTGGGCCGGCCGGTCGGCGCGCATCGCCAATCTTCAGGACACTTCCTTGTCGGTATCGAGCGCCGATACGCAGTCCGCGAAGGCGCCGCTCGCGCCGCAGCAGCCGGACCAGCCGGTAGAGACGCCGCAGCGTTCGGCCGCTTCCATGGCGCCGCTTCCGGCCGAGCCGGAAGCTATGCAGCAGCCGGAACCGGAAGTCGCCATCCGCGCCGCAAGGCCGGCGATGCAGACGGTGACTGTCAAGCGCGGTCCGCGCCAGGCGCGGGACTGCTCGACGACCATCGACGCATCACGACTCGGGCCCGGCGAGGCGCTGTCGCGCGGCTGGTGCCTGATGGATATTAACCGGCCGATGGAGGCGGTCTCGGCGTTCGAGACGGCGTTGCAGAGCCCGGTCCGCAAGATCCGCGAAGACGCAGCCTATGGTCAGAGCCTCGCCTATCTGCGCGCCGGTCTTTCCGGCAATGCTGCCGTTGCGGCAACCAAGGCGCCGCAGAGCCGCCAGCGCGCTGCCGAACTGCAGGTGGCGATCCTCGCTGATCGCGCCTTGTCGGCCTTCGACGCGGGGCGTTACCGTGAAACCCTCATCTATCTCGATCAGCGCGCCCAGCTGCAGCAGGAGCGGATCGATCTGATGGTTCTGCGCGGCTACTGCTATCTCAATCTGAAAATGTACGATGACGCGATGCGAATCTTCGAAGCCGCCGCTGCGACCGGCAATCGCGACGCCGCACGTGGTCTGGCCGATGTTCGCAACGTCACGCATCCTGATGTCAACGACTGACGTTGACGCCGTCGCTGCTCTCGGCTACTCGCCTGCCGGAGAGGCCCCCACTGCCTCGTGCTCGCAAGGAAACACCCGTGCCCGGTCACCACGACGTCCTCGACAGATCCTATGACGCCTTCCTCTTCGATATGGACGGAACGCTGCTGAATTCCATTGCCGTCGTCGAGCGCGTCTGGAGCGAATGGGCAAGACGCCACGGCTTTGAGCCGGAAGTTTTCCTGAAAACGATCCACGGCATCCGTGCCTCCGACGTGATCCGCGGCCTCGGCTTGCCCGATGTCGATCCGGTGCACGAGGCGGATCTGCTGCTGGCCGAGGAGATGGAGGACGTCTCCGGCATCGTCGAAATCCCCGATGCCGTCCGCTTCCTCAACGCCATCCCCGACGGCAGATGGGCGATCGTCACCTCGGCGCCGATCGAACTCGCCGAGCGCCGCATGGCAGCGGCCGGCATCCCGATGCCGAAGGTGATCGTCAGCGGCGAAACGGTCAAATCGGGCAAGCCGAGCCCCGAGGGTTATCTGCTCGGTGCAAGCCGCCTCGGGGTCGACCCCGCGAACTGCCTGGTCTTCGAAGATGCCGTTGCCGGCATTCTTGCCGGGGAGGCCGCCGGCGCCGACGTCACCGTCATCACCGACACCCACGCCACGCTTTTCGAAACCCCGCATTTTTCGATTGCCAATTATCGGGCGTGGCAGCCTCGCCAGACCGCCGAAGGTCGGCTGAAGGTCGCCGCGATCTGACCGTTGCAAGCGAACTGCTTGCTTTTTGTCGGATGCAGGTTTTTTCTGCTTGCATTGCACGCGCCGAAAAACTAAACGATGCAAGCCGTTTCGGCAGGTCGGGGCGTAGCGCAGCCCGGTAGCGCACTTGACTGGGGGTCAAGGGGTCGCTGGTTCGAGTCCAGTCGCCCCGACCATTTAACTCCTTGAAAACCCTAGTCACAACATCACGTTAACGGTGAGTGCAGCGCGTGCCTGGCTGCGGTAGAGAACGGGTTGTCAGTGCGGTTTTTGCGCGATTGCGATCATCGATTTTGCCAGAAGCGGAATTCTCCCGACATATTCGAAGTCGACGTCTTCGAAACCTGTGTCGAGCAGCAGCGTGCTGAGCGTCCCCGGGGACCAGAATTTGATGTGGCCGTGCTCCTTGAGCGGCATGAAATGATCATCCATCTTTCCGCTTACCGCCAAAGCCAGATTTTTCCAGTAACCGTGAAAAGGCGTCGATACGACCGCGATGCCCCCCGGTTTCACCAGATCGTACATGGTCGCCGAGAAAGCCTTCGGGTCGTAAACATGCTCCACGACCTCTATGCTGATCACCGCATCGAAGGTCCCGTAGCGGCTGGAAAGATCGTCGTAGCCGGAACCGATTTCCAGCGGAAGACCGGGATGGACCGCTTTCGCTTTCGCAATGCCGTCCTCCGACGGATCGACGCCGACGACATCGTAGCCTTTCTCCACAAGCACCGAGGCAGCGCCGCCGGTGCCGCAGCCGAGATCAAAGACCGCCGTTTCGTTTGCCTCGTGGAAACTATTTCCAAGAACGTCGACAACGGCCGGCAGGATATAGGAATGAGCGGTCGTCGGCTTAGCGTGAACATAGGTAGTAGCATCCAGTTCAATAGACATTTCACCTCCTGAAAAAATTGAACGCGCCGAGGCAATGGTACGGCGGACTTTGACGGCAGTGTGGTGCCGTTATGGTAATAAGGTGATCACGCCGGTCGGCATTCGCCGCTATCCTCCGATGCCCAACGGCCGAACCGCTTTAAGATCCTCTTCACCACGACGCGATTGAGGGTCATGCTCGCGCCGGGAATATCCCGAAGCTAATTGACAGGGTGGCGCGAAGATGCTGAAAACGGCCGGACTTCGGGTCTATGCCATTGGGCAGAGAAAATGATCAGTGTATCGAATTCGATTTTGACTATTTGAAGTAAATTATCCGATGAAGTACTCTCTTAACGGGAGTGATTGCAAAATATTATTCTCGTCCATTTGGGGTCCATCAATAATATGGACTGATATTTGTATATTTTGTTAAGGATATACAGAATTTTACGCTGGATAGTCTGCTTTTAAATTTCAGAGAACCTTTTGGTGCTTCGCATTTTTGCGAATATGTGTAGATTAGGATTGTTCCTCTCAGTGATGGCCTGGTGCGAGCGCATGGCGGATATGAACCAGAACCTAACTTGCAGGCAGGCCCTTGCCGATGCTTTCCAAGCTCTGTCGGACGAGGCGGTCAAGGCCGGCTGGCCAGAGGGCGACGTTGCCCTCGCGCTTGCCGAACTTGCCGAGGAACGAGTGATCGAGCTGACCGCCAAGGTGATCATGGAAGGCTTCATCGATCCGCCGTTCATCGCCGCTGGAGGCCGCCGCAACGGCTGAAGAATGTTGCGGTAACGCCAGATCAGGATGAAGCCGAACGGCGAATCTGAAAAATCGCAACACGCCTGAGCCGGTTCGGATCCCTGCTGCAAAATGCGCCAGACGCGCGGAAGAAATTTTATTCCGCAGGAGTTTGCGCAGTTGCTAAAGTTCGGACCCTCACGCATAATAACTTCATTGCCGGTTGCGGAGGGCGGCCGGCGATGCAAGCGTGTAGGCGTTTGCCCTCGGAGGGAAGTGCGGCGTGATGTTACGGTCATCAATTCATCCGCATGATTTACCGCTCTTTTCGGAAGATCTCGATCTGCTTTCGCAAGTGCTCGACAAGGTCTGCGACGAACGCGGCCTGGTCAGAACGACGCCGGAAGCCGAGAGGATCGGTGCGGTTATCATTCAGCTTTACAGACAGGGCGTGAGAGACGGCGGCAAACTCGCTGACCTTGCCAAGGCCTATCTCTGACCCGTGGTTCCCGCGATAAAGGATCAGACAGCGAGACGCGACGGACCAATCTGGTCAGTCGTCATTGGCGGCATTGAGATTTTCCGGCCGGATGCCGTCATCGGTTGATGTGCGTGCCCGCAACCGGATGCCGGGGCCGCCTTCATCCTGATTGCCGCTCGACAGGAAGATGATGCCGTGCGCTTCGAGAGTGCTGCGCACGTCGAACAACGCATGCGGCTCACCCTCAAACTCGCCCTTTTCCAAAGCCGTCACGATCTCGACCGGCAGGCCGCTTGCGGCGGCGAGCTCTTCGATGCTCATTCCGATCATGGCGCGCGCGCCGCGTATCTGCGTTGCTGTGATCATGACGCAAAATCTAGCGCATTTGCCGCGCTTCGCAAGTGGCGCAGCGGCTGATTGCGAGCTGCTGCGATCTTCAAGCGTCCTGCAATTTTACACCGAACAGATCGTCATGCATGCGCTCGACGGCGATACCCATGCCTCCCATGAGAGCGGCGCGGTTGCCGAATCGGCTGATCTCGATGCGCGGCGGGTAAGGGGTGCAACGCGGCAGAAAAGCGCGGATGGCGTTTACGAGCTCCGGCCTTGCACCGATACTGCCGCCGGTGATCACCAGTTCCGGGTCGAGAGTTGCTCCGATGGTGGCAATAGCGATCGCCACCAGCCTCGCCGTCTCTTCGATTGCGGCGATGGCGCTCGTTTCGCCTGCATTGAACGCAGCGAAGAGGTCGGCCACGGTAGAGGCGTTGCGCCCGCCGAAACCGGTATAGCGCCGCAGCATGGCGACGCTGCCGACCGCGCTCTCGAAGGTTCCCAGTGTAAAACCGCCTGGATCGAAAGCATCGCCGCCGAGTGGAAGATAGGCGATTTCGCCGGCCGCGCCGCGGGCACCGCGCAACAGCGCGCCATTGGCGATAATGCCCATGCCAACGCCCGTCCCAAGCGCCACGAAAGCGAAATTGCCGACCTCGATGCCGTGACCCCGCCATCTCTCCCCTTGCGCGGCGAGGTTGACGTCATTTTCAATGATCACCGGTATGCCCATCTTGTCGCTGAACGCTTGCCGCAGATCCATTGCGTCCACGCCGGGAATGTTCGGCGCGACGTTGATATGTCCGGTAGCCGGATCGAGGACGCCGGGACTGCCGAGAACGACGAGACGCAGCTTGTCGGCAGTCGTCCCCGCCGCAAGCGCGAGTTGAGTGATCAGGTCGCTGAACTGGTTGACGAGATGCGGTCCGCCGCGTGGGTCAGTGGGCACTTTGGTTTCCGCAACGACGTTACCCAACAGATCGCAGATAGCCGCAGCGATCTTGGTGCCTCCGAGATCGATGGAGACAGCCAGGCCCGCTCTTGCGTTGATTTCATAGATGATCGCATTCCGGCCGGGACGACCATCGGTCTGCCCGACAGCTTTCAGCCACCCATCATCCTCAAGATCGCGCACGACATCGGAAATCGTCTGTTTCGACAAGCCTGTCAGCTTGGCAATATCGGCGCGAGAGATCTTCCCCTTGGCTAACACGGTCCGGATCACCGTATTGGTCGAGATTTTTCGTGCGATGGGAGTCTGTACGATAGACGACGTCGTTGCCATCCGGCTGCGCGTTCCAATTAGTTCGAGGCGTATCCCTAATGTAAGGTCGGTCCGGTTCTCAACCATCGCGAAATGATGGGTTTAGTGCTCAATCCCCATCTCCGTAGCCCAGTTCAGTACACGGAAGCCGACAATTTGTCTACGTCCTTGACAAGAGAGGAGCCGCCTGTAGGCTGGGATCAACGCGTTGTCAAATGCGCGATTGAAACAGGGTCGAGGACAAGTATGCACCGTACATATTGTCTGGGTCGGCGCGTACGCGCCAAGATCGCCCAAAGAGGAACCGGCTCAGGCTGGTTCAGCGGTTTCTTCGTTTCGCATTCTGCAGGTTCCTCAATGCGGCTGTCGGGGACCTGTCTATGATTAAGCCCTCGACCAACGGGCAGCTTTCAGCCGACGCCGGTGTCTTGCTGCCTATAATGGCGCCACGCCTCCAGGCGGATGTTCATCCGGACGGATATGCCGATCTTGCCCTTTGGGGTGCCGGCAGCCTGGGGCGTGTGCGGTTTTCTCCGATCGCCGGCCCCTATAGCTACGCTCCGAACCGACTCGTCTCGAAACAGGGCGGCGTTTTCGTCGCGCAGTCGCTGCCGGTGATGCTGATCAATGGAGTGAGCCTGCAGGGCGTCTATCCAGCGCGCCGTTGCGCCTGGTGGCACGAGCCGGATGGGCGAGACGCGAAAGCGAAGGTGTTCCGCAGCGGTCATCGGAAGATTTTCGAAATGGGCTGGGGCGTCCTTATCGTGGAAGCTCGAGATGCCGATCTGCGGATTGCCTGCGGCGCCTCGAGAGACGAAGCCGAGAGAGCGCTCGATCTCAGCAGTGAAGCCATTATGACCCAAGCCGCGGAATATGTGGCGCGTTGCGACATGATGCCTGAGGCCGACCCGCTGATGCGCACTATGGTCAGCCAGGGGATCCATGCGGCCCTTTCCAGCATAAGGCGCGACGAAAATGGCGCCTTCGCCGGCCTTGCCGCCGGACAGGCCTATAGCGCTCCGGCGCGGACCTATTACCGCGACGGCTATTGGACGACGCAGCCTCTTTTGACGATTGCTCCGGAGGCGGTGCGCGACGAGATCCGACTGCTCGCCAAGGGAATACAGCCCGACGGAGAGGCCCCGAGCGGAGTTATCCTGACGGGACCGGCGCAATCGGATGCCTGGCAGCGCTTCGTCGCCGACTGCAAGGCTAATCCCAAAAGCCATAAAAGAGCCGTTCCGGAGTATCATAACCGTCCGCAGGATTGGTGGAGCGACCACTTCGACAGTCCGCTTTTCTTCATTCTTTTTCTGGATGACTATTTCGGCGTGACGAAAGACGCGGCCGAGGTGCAGCTTCATTGGTCGACAGTGAGGGCGATCATGGATCGCTATGTCAGTCTGGCCGGTCCCGACAGCGTTCTGCCGCTGAAGCCGCGCAACGACCGAGATTGGGCCGACAATGTCTTCCGTGACGGCTTTGTCTCCTACGATCTCGGCCTTTTCGTCGGCGCTATGGATGCGGTGGCGAGACTGGGCGAGGGGCATGATCCGACCCTTGCCGAACATGCGCGCAAGACCGCAATTCTTGCTCGGCGGGAAATCGAAGCCAAGCTCTTCGTCCCGGCAACGGGAGGATATCTCGACTACGGAACGCCTGGCTCTTTTGTCGAGGATCATCTGGCTCTCGACAGCCTGACCTTATCGCGATTTAGTGCTATTTCAGAGGAGAAGGCTGTCGGCCTGCTGAGAGCGTTCGAAACCAGACTTGAAACGCGCAACAATCAGGAACAGCCCTATGGCAGCTGGGGTGTGATGTGCGCCTATCCACCATTCAAGCGGCAAAGTGATTTACGGTCCAAGACCGCTTTTCCCTACCGCTACCATAACGGCTCGGACTGGCCTTATTGGGACGGCGCTTATGCCGAAGAACGCCTTCGCCACGGGCTTGGAGGCGCCCGCTACGCATTGACACGCTGGTGGGAAACCTGCCTCGACAATGGCTGGATAGGCGCAGTGGAATACTTCTCGCCGCCTTATGGACGCGGCTCCCTGCTTCAGGGCTGGAGCGCCATGCCGGCGGCTGTCGCTTTGAAATATGGGCTTCACGCTGCAAATGCGGAGCCGATGTCATGAGCGGTTTGGCGCCGGCGGTTTCAACGGGATCCCTGATCGATCCGCATAGCAAAGGCGACGGCGCCATCGCGTTCGAATTCGGAAAAGCCAAGGTGACGGTAGAAGCCTTTGGCGCGTTCGTTTGCAGGGTCGACCCCGAGATGCACGGCCGTGACCCCATGATTTCGAAGTGCCTGCAGCTCGGTGTCGATCATCTTTCGTCCCCAGCCGCTTGCCTGAAGGCCGGGAAGGACGTTGATGTGGAGATGCGCCGGGTACTGGTGCTGAAGCCAGACCGTTCCACTGCGCGGATTTTGGATTCGTTCCAAGACGTCGGCGTCGCGCGGACGGGTCGGCGCCAGTCCGGCGACCTCTCGGCGCACCAGCGGCCACCAGCTTGCCGCCAAGTCCTGATCGAACCGGCTGGTGTCGGGTGCGGCCACGACATAGCCGGCCGGTCGGTCGTGCTGGACGAGAACAAAGGCAAAGTCTTTGGCGAACTTGAGATATGGCACCGACCAGATGTAACCGGGCAGACGCGGGTCACTATAGAGAGCGCTGGCATCGTGACCGCCATTCGCGGTTTTCAGGCAGATTTCAAAAAAGGCTTCGATATCCGCTTCAGTCGCGGGACGGATGAAGCAACCGGTGTCCATCACTTTGCCACCTCCTGCGTGGCGCTTTGTCGTTTTGGGTCGCGAGAGGAGCTGATGCACTGACGATTACCTCAGATTCGCCGGTCAGGCAAAGCTCTGGGGGAAGAAAACGTTCGGCGGCGCCTGGCGCAAGGCTCGAGCGGGGAGTGGAGAATAAACCAAGTGAGGTGGAGCAGATGAAAAGAAGCGTGAAATCGATCAACATGCTGCCGGCATTTCAAATGAAAACGGCCGTCGCGCTTGCTGGTGCAGCGCTTATGAATCTTGGCCTTTCGGCAGCCGTCAGGGCTGACGATCTGGCTGTTTGGGATGACCAGACCTACGAAGGTCAGAGTGCGGTCATAGAGCAGTTGAACAAAGAGTTCGAGGCTGCGCATCCCGGCGTTACGATCAAGCGTACCGCCCGCACCTTCGATGACATGAAGTTGACGCTGAAGCTCGCGGTTTCGGCAGGGAACGGCCCGGTCGTCACGAAAGTCAACCAGGGCGCCGGCGATATGGGCGCAATGGTCAAGGAAGGACTGCTCCTGCCGGTTGACGACTACATCAAGAAATACAGCTGGGATAAGCGCCAGTCCGATTCCGTCCTGGCGCGAGATCGCTGGGATGGGCCAAAGTTCGGGGTCGGCAAAACCTACGGCATATCAGGCCTCGCCGAGATCGTCGGCCTCTATTACAACAAGAAGATCCTCGACGACGCCGGCATAGCACTGCCGAAGACCTTCGAGGAGCTTTTGGCCGATCTCGACAAGCTGAAGGAAAAAGGCGTGGCGCCCTTCATGATGGGCAGCGCAAAGCAGCATCTCGCCCTGCACATGATCGGTGCCATCGATCAAGCCCATATCGACGCGGGCAATCGCGCCGAACTTGACGATCTGATTTACGGCAGGGGCGGTTCCTGGAATACCAAAGGCAACATCGAATCCGCAAAACTGGTGCAGAAATGGGCGCAGGGCGGCTATTTCTATCCCGGTTTCGAAGGCATTTCGGGTGACGACGCCGTTCAGCTTTTCATATCGGGGCAGGGCGCCTTCCTGATCTCGGGAACCTGGTATTTCGGTGATATGCAGCACAACCAGGATATCGGCTTCATGGCCATTCCTGCCCCGAAAGGCATTACAAAGCCGCTGAGCGTCGGAGGCGTGGATCTTGCCTGGGCAATAACAAGCCTTGCCAAAGATCAGAAAACGCAGGACCTGGCCGGTGAATATATCGACTACATGGTTTCGGAAAAAGCTGCCGAAGCCTGGGCCAATGCCAGCTATCTTCCGGCAACGTCGCTTGCGGCGGATGCGAAGCCAAAGCTCACGCCGCTGCTGAGCTCCGGCATCGAGATGTGGAAGACGCTCAACGCCAACGACGCTCTTGGCCACTATCCCGATTGGTCGAGCCCGACGATGCTGAAGACAATCGACGATAACACGCCGCTTCTCCTGTCCGGCAAGATCACGCCTGAAGCCTTTGTCGACGCTATGGACAAGGATTATCAGGCTTACCTGAAAGGTCAGAAATAAATGGCGCGGACGCAGGCCGCGACCGTCCGCGGCCTGCGTCTCGTCGACATCATCTCAAGAAATCAGCGCCGCGATCTCAGGCTTGCTGCACGACGACGATAGCGTTGGCTTCATGGAGTACCGGAATGAAGCGCTCCCCACTTGATGGCTCCGAACATACCAATTGGATCTATCTATTCCCCGGATTGCTGCTTTACGCGGCCTTTGTCTTCGGGCCGATTGTCGCGGCTTTGGCGTTGAGCCTGACCAGTTGGGACGGCTTGACCGTGCCCAAGTGGGTTGGCCTCGGCAATTACATCGATCTCTTTTCCGATGATCGTTTTTACATCGCCTTGCGCAACAATGCCGAGCTGATGATATTCTATTGCGTCCTGCCGCTCGGGCTCGGCATAGGTCTTGCCGCCTGCGTCTGGAATCTGAAGCAACGGGAACAACTCGCCCTGCGGACATTCCTGTTCCTCCCATATATCATGCCGACTGCCGTGTTGGGCATCATCTGGGCCTGGCTCTACAATCCTGCATTCGGTCCGTTCAACCAGTTTTTGAGAGCGGTGGGCTTGGGCATGTTCGCACTCCCTTGGCTGGGAGATTTCAACTTCGTGCTTCCCGCGGTCGGGATCGTTGCCACCTGGTATTTCTTCGGTTTTTGCATGGTGATCTTCCTCACGGGAATCCAGCGCATCGATCCCTCGCTCTTTGATGCTGCGAAGGTCGATGGTGCTTCGGCGCGAAAGACGTTTGTCTGGATAACGCTGCCGCTTCTCATGCCGGAGATCAGGGTGGTTTTGCTGCTGACGGTTATCGCGTCGATCAAAAGTTTCGACCTGATTTTCACAATGACCCGCGGCGGGCCCGCCAATGCCACGCTCGTGCCGAATATCTACATGTACCAGCTCGGTTTCGAGCTCAATCGGTTTGGCGCGGCGGCGGCCATCGCCATTGTCGGCGCGCTGCTGACATTCGCCATCAATTTTGCAATTCACCGGCTGGTGGGCTCAAAAAGTAAAGGAATGGCTTGATGAGCCGCAAGTCCAACATTCCCGCTGCCCCGCTCTTCCTTCGCCTTGTCCTCTGGCTTCTTGCATTCGTAACGATTACGCCGTTCCTGCTTCTGCTGCTCACCTCGATCAAGAGCAAGGCCGACGTTCTGCAGGGCGCGTTCGCGCTGCCGGCATATCCGCATTTCGAAAATTACCTCGATGCCTGGAACGCCGGCCATTTCAACATCTACTTCTGGAATTCGATCATCGTTGTCATTCCCGTCGTCGCGGCAAGCGTCTTTCTGGGCCTGCTGACGGGTTTTGCCTTTGCTTATCTGTCCTTTCCGCTCAGGCGCAGCCTGTTCGCTATCCTGACGCTCGGCATGATGGTGCCGGCGGAGGCATTCATCATTCCGCTTTATTATGAAATGCGGTATCTCGGGTTGATCAACACCTATGCCGCCGTCATTGTGCCGCAGATCGCGATGTCGATCCCATTCTCGACGATCTTCCTTGCCAGCGCGATGCAGCAATTGCCGGAAGAAATTCTGGAAGCGGCCGTTCTCGATGGTGCCGGGCGCTTCTATATTTTGCGCAAGATCGTCGTTCCGCTGATGATGCCGGCAATGTCGACACTGGCGCTCTTCCTGTTCATCTGGACCTGGAACGAGTTTCTGATCCCCTTCATTCTGGTGAACGACGATGCCTATCGGACACTGCCCCTCGGCATGCTGTTTTTCCAAGGACGTTATACTGTCAACACGCCGGTTCTGACCGCCGGAGCGGTCATTGTCATTGCCCCACTCATCCTGACCTATCTCGTTTTCCAGCGGCGGTTTATCGCCGGTTTGACGGCCGGCGCGACGAAATAGCCCGCCATAATGCGGCAAGACTACGCCGTTCCTCCGGGCATTCGGCCGCGCCTGTGACGCGCTTCCAGCGCCGCGCAGCCCCAGACCGTGCCGAAGAGCAGATAGACATGGCGCCAGTGGTCGATGTCGATAACATTGCCGATCGTCGCATGGCCGAGAACGGAGATCCAGGCAACCATCAGGAAGGGTTGCCACGGCCGGTCGTGAAGCAGGTTCCGGAAACCCAGGATGAGCGTCCAGAGGAGCATTCCGACATAGCTGACGAAGCCGAGCCAGCCATAGGAGGTGAGCGACTTCAGCCAGATGTTATGCTCGTCCTCGGGAAACATGGTGCCGAACACGAGCGGACCGATGCCGAGCGGGCGCTCCATCATCATGGTGAAACCGATCCTGTGGCGCTCGAAGCGGCCGAGATGTTCGCCGTCATACTGCTGCACCAGCTGAGCGCGTGTTGAAAACAGCTCAGCGACCTTCGGAATCTGCAGCGCCACGAGCAGCGATGCGACCAACATGACGATCGCCGCCAGTGACAGGATCAGCACGCGCAAGCGGAAGGCGCCGCTGCGCTCCTTCAGCAGCATGATGAAAATCAGGAGCACCACGCCGAGCGCAAAGAGACCCCAGGCGGCGCGGGAAAAGGAGAGGAAGATGCCGAGGGCAATCACGAGAAGGGCGGCTGCCTTCAACGGCGATTTCTTCAGATCGCCGACCAGAATGCCGTGGATGAGATGGAGCGACGGCGGCACCAGGAAGGGGCCGAAGACGTTCGGATCCTGGAATGCGCCTTTGGCGCGGTCATAGAGAGTGAACACTTCCGAGCCGGGAAAGGCGTGGAAATAGCCGAGTACGCCAAGCGCCGACGTGACGACGGCAGCCAGGCTCCAAGCGTTGAAGATCAGCGGCAGCCGCTTATGGCTGTCCTCGATGATTGCCCCGTAGAAAACCGCGGTCAGCGCCAGGAAGGTCGAGACAGCGATATACATCGGCGCCGTCGCAAGATCCTTCATCTGCGTCAGCGACAGCATGCCACCGAGATTGAAAGTGAGCAGCAGGGCAAGCAACGGCGCGACGCTGCGCGAAATCCTGAGACCCAGGATGAACCAGAGGCCGATCAGCCCCGCCATCCAGAGTTCATAGGGCGCCGGCTCATCGATGACGAAGCCGGAAAGGAAAACACCGAAAGCGACGAAGGCGGAGCCGATCAGCCGCAGCGTTGCCCGCTGCGGCTGGGCGACGCGCGAATATGTCGCCTGGATCGCGCTCAATAGGCGTTTTCCGTGTTGAGCAGCCGGATCGGCGTCAGGAACAGGATTTTGAGATCGAACCAGAGCGACCAGTTCTCGATATAATAGAGATCGTAGGCCGTGCGGAACTTGATCTTCTCATCGTTATCGACCTCGCCGCGCCAGCCGTTGATCTGCGCCCAACCGGTCACACCAGGCTTGACGCGGTGGCGGGCGAAATAGCCTTCGACGACATCAGCGAAGGCGCGGTCGCGCGCCTGTGCAAGAACCGCATGGGGACGCGGACCGACCAGCGAGAGCTCCCCCCGCAGCACGTTGAAAAGCTGCGGCAGCTCGTCGATCGAGGTCTTGCGGATGAACCTTCCGACACGGGTGACGCGCGGATCGCCCTTGGTCACCGCGGCCTTGCCTGAGGGGTCGGCCATGTTGGTGTACATCGAGCGGAACTTGAAGACATTGATGACTTCGTTGTTGAAGCCATGACGCTTCTGCATGAAGAAGACAGGACCTTCCGAGCTCGCCTTGATGGCGATCGCGGTGGCGGCCATCAGCGGCCAGAGCAGCGCAAGCGCGACCAGAGTGAAAAAGATGTCGAAGCCGCGTTTGGCGACGGAATCCCAGTCGCGGATCGGCATCTTGAAAATGTCGAGCATTGGCACAGCGCCGACATGCGAATAGGCGCGTGGCCGGAAGCGCAGCCGGTTGGCGTGCGCCGCAAGCCGGATATCGACCGGCAGGACCCAGAGCTTCTTCAGGAGATCGAAGATGCGGGCTTCGGCCGAAAGCGGCAGGGCGATGATCAACATGTCGATGCGCGTCAGCCGCACGAATTCGACGAGTTCCGCCACGGTGCCGAGCTTTGGGTAACCGGCGACCATGATCGGTGAGCGCTTCTCGCCGCGGTCGTCGAAGATGCCGCAGATGCGGATGTCGTTGTCGGCCTGTTGTTCGAGGATGCGGATCAGCTCCTTGGCCGGTTCGCCGCCGCCGACGATGACAGCGCGCCGCTCCATGATGCCGTTGCGCGCCCAGTTACGGATGCCGTAGGCGACAAGGAAACGCTCGGCCGCGAGAAAGAGCACGCCGACGGTGAACCACGGGACATAGGCATCGACCATCGCCCATGTGGTGCCACGAATGAGCGCGAACAGGCCGATCGTGAGGACAAGCGCAATCGTCCAGGAGGCGAGAATGCGGGGCATCAGCCGTAGCTTCGCCCGGAGTGCGGGAATGGTGTAGGTGTCGGCAAGCTGCAGGGCGATGACGGTCGAGGCCGAAGCAACCGCTGCCATGCCCGCCCGGACCAGCAAGGGATCGCTGTCGTCGCCCGGCCAGAAGTAGCGGACGATCAGGGCAATCGAAAAGAGCGCCAGGAATTCCAGGAGCCGCAATTGGCCGATAATAATGACAGGCGAACGAGTGCCGTCGCGGAACTGTTCGGCGATCTGCCGGGCATAGGGGTTGATTTCGATCGGGTCGGCGGAGTGGGCCTGACCTGCGTCGCCGCGCGCCTCGACGTCGGAAATTTGCTTGCGCAGCGCTTCCACGTCGAATTGATCGCTTTTTTCCAATTTGTTCATGGGGTTTTGTCGCTCGTTGTCAGCAAGCGAAATACCAGAAAGCCCCTAAGAAATATTTACGGGGTAACGAACACTGCTTGTTCGGCGGCGGGACTGACGAGCTCATGGTATAATTGCAGGACATCCCGCGCCATCACGGTCGAGGAAAACACGGCCTTAACTGCCTCATGCGACGGCATAGTTCTGGCGTGCCAGCCGGGCGTGCTGAGCGCTTCCGCCATGACGCGAGCGAGATCGTCGGAATTGCCGGGCTCTACAAGAGCCGGACTGTCCTTGCCGAGCACCTCGGGAATGCCGCCGACGCGGCTGGCTATGATCGTTTTGCCGGCCCCCAGCCCTTCGAGCACGATATAGGGCATGGCTTCGGCGCGAGAGGGGACGACGAGATTTTGCGCCATGGCAAAGGCTTCGTGGATACGCATTGCCGGCAGCATGCCGATCCGTTTTCCGAGGCCGCGTTCGATCATCATCTCGCGATAGCGGTCGCGGTCAGGTCCGTCGCCGATCATCAATGCCGAAAGCGGCCTGCCGAGCAGCCGCTCGGTCTTGGCGAAGGCATCGACAAACAGATCGGGACCCTTGAGGTCCCGAAGCATCCCGACATAGATGAAATGCACGGCATCCGACCGGGTGTGGATCGGCTCGAATTCACGCTCTCCGATGCCGTTATAGATCAGTTTCGTCTTCGTCCGCGGCTTGCCCACCTTGCGGGCATAGGTGTCGCGCTCGTATTCGCAGATGAAGACCAGCGCATCGGTGAAATATTCCTGCAGGCGCTCCATCCTGAGGACGAACTGTCCTGTGAATGAGGAGCGCGAATAATGCAGGCTTCCGCCATGCGCGGTATAGAGGCGGGCTACGCGATACCTGTTCACCCGCAGGGCTGAGCCGGCAAGTCGCGCGAGCACGCCGCCCTTGGCGCCGTGCCCGTGCAGCACATCCGGCCGCAAACTTTTAATCTTCTTGTACGTATCCCACATCGTCGCGATATCGGACGGGCTGACCGAGCGGCGGATCGGCACGCGCGTCAGGCCGAGCGACAGATATGGGCGGATATCGTCGAACAATCTGTCCTCGTGCTCGCCGCCGGTCGAGCTGTCGCAGAGAATGCCGATGTGATGCCCGGCCTTGCTGTGTTCCTCGACCAGGTCGCGGACATGGCGGAAAATTCCGCCGACCGGCGATCTGAAGCAGTGAAGAATGCGGAGCGGCCTCTCTCTTGCCATTGCTCAGAAGAGCCGTTCGCGAACGTAGATCGTGTCGCCCGCGATGATCGGGCCGGATATATTGATGCGGCCGGTCAGCACCTGTCCGTTTATCTTGCGGGTGACATCGACCATGCTTTGGTTGGCGCGGCTGGAGAAGCCGCCGGCAACGGCGATGGCATTCTGCACGGTCATGCCCGGAACATAGGCATATTGGCCGGGCTGGCCGACTTCGCCCATGATGAAGATCGAACGGTAACGGTCGACGTCGATGGTGACATCGGGATCGCGAAGATAGCCCTGCTGCAGTTTCTGGGCGATCTGCCCTGAGAGTTGCTGGAGGGTTCGGCCGCGGGAAGGGACCTGACCGATGAGGGGGAAGGCGATGTAACCGGCCTGGTCCACCGTGTAGGTATTGGTTAGGCTCTGCTGGTCGAAGACGGTGATGCGCAGCCGATCGCCGCTATCAAGCGTATAGGGCTGGATGGTTGCCTCGTTGAAGGCTTTCGGAGCCGGCTTGTACGTCGTGCAGCCGCCCAATGCCGCCGTCATGGCTGCAAGGCTCAGGGCCAAAAGGATCTTAGGCGGGGCGACAGACATCCGCTTGTGCTCACAGAAAATGAACTCGGTGCAGCCGTTATCGATCCGTTAGGGTTAATACCCGGTAAAAGGCGCATGGCAATCCCCCAATTCTTTGCCGATCTCCTCTATTTCTTGGCGAGATCGAATTAACCGTTGCGTTACCATGGTCGTTTACGCTTGCGGCACCTTTGTTGTGGAGTAAGAGCATGTCCGGGGTAGTGCGTGATCAGGATGTGGACATCGACCTCGGCCAGTTGGTTCGCGCCGTGTTGGCGCGCCGGCTCAGGATTTTGACGATCACGCTCGCGGCGGTCGGCGTCGCCTTTGCCGGCGCCAAGATCATCTCGCCGCAATATCGCAGCGAAACACGCATCCTCATCGAACCCCGCGCGCCAGCCTTCGCCAGTACCCAGCAGGCGAACGAAGCCGGCGGCGGGCCGCTGATGGACGAGCTGAATATCGCCAGCCAGGTGCAGCTCCTGCAATCGGCCGATCTCCTCAAGAAGGTGATCAACGACCTGAAGCTCTACAATCTGCCGGAATTCGACGATGCCGCCAACGGCTCGGCGATGAGCAGCATCCTCGTGAATCTGCATCTGAAGAAGAATCCGATGGAGAACCCGCCGGAAGAACGAGTAATCGATGCTTTTGTCGAGCGGCTGCAGGTCTATCAGGTGCCGGGTTCGCGCGTCATCGGCATCAACTTCACGTCGAAGGATCCGAAGCTCGCCGCCGCTATCCCGAACGCCATGGCGAATGTCTACCTTTCCACCCAGAGCGGCGCCAAGCTCGCTTCCAATTCGGAAGCGACGCGTTGGCTCGAGCCGGAGATCGAAAACCTGCGGAAGAAGGTCAGCGATGCCGAGAAGAAGGTTGCCGAGTATCGCACCACCCACGGTCTGCTGCAAACGAACGGCACGACCACATTTCCCGCCCAGCAGCTTAATGACATCTCCGCAGAACTCACCCGCGTGCGGGGCGACAAGGCCAATGCCGAGGCGAGGGCGCAGGCGGTGCGCAATGCGCTGTCATCGGGCGAAGCCTCCGATACGCTGCCTGACATCATGTCTTCCCAGGCGATCCAGCGGCTGAAGGCTACGGAATCGGGCCTGCAGTCGCAAATATCAGATCTGCAGACCAGCCTTCTCAACAGTCATCCGAGGCTGAAGAGTCTGCGCGCCCAGCTCTCCGATATTCGCGGCCAAATCCGCCAGGAGACGCAGAAGATTCTGGCCAGCATCGAAAATGAGGCGAAAGTTGCCGACCTCCGCGCAAGCGAGCTCGAGCGCCAGAAGGACGCGGTACAGGCTAACAGCGCCCGCGCCGGCGAAGACGAGGTCGGCCTCAAGGCGCTCGAGCGCGAGGCAAACGCCCAGCGCCAGCTGCTCGAAACCTATCTGGTGCGCTACCGCGAGGCCGCCTCGCGCGCCGACAGCAATTCCAGCCCGGCGGACGCCCGTATCGTTTCCCGGGCCATCGAGCCGGTCGATCCCTATTTCCCGAAGGTGGTTCCGATCGTCGTCGTCGCGGCCGTCGCAACGCTGATCCTGAGCGCCATCGTCACCATGCTCGCCGAACTCTTCAGCGGTCGGGCGCTTCGTGCTGTCGATGCGTCCCGTGACGCGGTCGAGGCGGAAACGGTCGTCGGAGACAAGGATGTGCCGCAGGCAGCACCGGCCGCCGGAAGGCCCGTCCAGCCGAGCATGCTCGCCGTTGTCACGGAGGATGACGGAAAGGATATGATCGAAGAAACGGCGGCCGCCGAAGAGGCGCCGGAGGACGACAATGAATTTTCCATTGCCTCCGTTGCGGACTACCTCACGGGCAGCCGGGCGCCGCTGGCAATCGTCATATCTCCAACTGGTGATAACGGTTCGGCGGCGACGGTTTCGTTGACGCGCATGCTCGCCGATGCCGGCCGCCGCGTCATTCTGATTGATATGACCGGCTCCGGCTATCCCACAGAACTGATGGCCGAGAACCAGGTCGCGGCTGGCATCACCGATCTGCTGTGCGGCGAGGCGGCCTTCGGCGACACGATCCACAGCGATCGTCTTTCCGATGCTCATCTGATCCCGCAGGGTCAGAGCGACGTGCGCCGCGCCATGCGCGGTGTCGACCGGCTGTCGCTGCTGCTCGATGCGCTCGCCGCCGCCTACGACCTCGTGGTGGTCGAATGCGGTGCGGCCGACGTTGCCGGCGTCTCGCGGCTCACGCGCAGCCGGGATGTTGAAATTATCCTCTCCCTACCGCGGCTAGAGGAGACGATCTTCGTTGCCCTGATGACGGAATTCCAGGCGGCGGGCTATGACCGCGTCGTGCTGATGTCGGGCGGCCAAGTGGACGAGCAGGCGCTCGGCCAGGCCGCCTGAAGCATGTCGCGCAAAACTGTGCAGCGGTTTTGCGAAGAACGACATGCGCAAGACCAAGAACGCTCAGCCAATCCGTGCGCGGATGCCCTGGGCGAATTTATAGAGCTTCGGCCGCGCCTTGATATGCGCCTTGCTCCGGGTAACGATCCGGTGTGCCGCGCCGGCGGCGAGGCCAAATGGCGAAACCGGCAGCACCACGTCGTAATGAGCGGTCTCAACCGGCGCCCAGGATCGTTTGTAGGTCTGATCGCCGAGGCCAAAATCGAACAGCGCGACGCCTTTGCCGTGCAGTCCGGAAATGGTTTGCCAATAGAGGAATTCGCCGGGGCTGGTATCGGGCACAAGATCTTCGTCGATCGCCCCGAACTGGCAGATGACGTGATCACCCTTGCGCGAAATGCCCGAGACCGCAGCGATCCGGTCCTTGTTCTCGCCCTTCAGCCGCAGCGCATGCATCTGCAGGCCGAGATACTGTCTCGCATCATCCCGCTTACCGATGAGGCCGTGCAGGAAGGCCTGTGTTTCCCGATCGGCAAAGACGTCGGGCAGGCCAAGGCTGGCGAAGCGAATACTCTTCAGGCGGAAGAAGATATCGAGCAGGCGGTGCTGTTCTTCCGATGTTTCCGGGATGGTGTGTTCGACGCCGCCGGCCGCCTCCAGACGCCTCGATTGAACGCGGAATTTCTTACGCCGGCTTTTGGCGTTGAGCTGCTTCAGCGTCTCCTCGAAATTGGAGAGCAACGGCAATTGATAGGCGTGGTTCTGGTTTTGCACCATCGGCAGTCCGGTGAGTGGGGTCTGCCTCCCGCGCCATTCCAGCGGAAGGTTTTGCAGCAGCAGCAGATCGGCATGGCCCTTTAAGGCCTGCCGAAGCTGCGCCGCGAACTTCTCCGCATCGATGCTGCCGCCACTTTCCGCAAAATTGCCGGAGAACAGACCGGTATTGATATTGCTGTGATCGGCAGCGATGAACTTTGCGACGGCCAATCCGCGGGATCTGACGATCTCGATCGGCAGAATGAAGGCCGTCTCCCCGGCATAGGTGCCTTTGAGGATCGCCAGCGGCTGGCGAAAGGCATTGACCCAGGCAGCGCACCAATCATAGCTCTGATGAAGCGAATGGAGATCATCGGTCTCCAGAGCCCGCCAATCATCCTCCAATGGCTCCATCGCGTCAAAAACCGTAATGTCGATTTTCGCCATGGCAAGTTTCATGCTCGCCTGGCGTAGGCGTGAAATCGCCATATCGGCCAGCGCGCCATCGTCCGACGACTGTTCATCAAAATCGAGCTTTTGCGTCTGCACGGGAACTCTCCGGTCAAAATGCTGAACGGGAAAGTAGGTGTGCAGGACGTATATTTGGTTTAATCGCCGCCCATCGACGAGGTTTTCCGCCGATCACGGTTATTCGGTCGTTAATGGTCTACTGCTGCCGCGGTCCGGCCATCCACTTGATGATGACCATTGCCGGCAATACCCAAAGCAGGCCGGTCAGCAAGAAGTAGAGCAGGTGCCCCCACCAGGGGGCGTTGCCGAGCGTCACCACCGCGATCGTGTTCGCCACCAGTGCGTAGACGAGCACAAGCACGATGATAAGGATCGTGCCGATGAATTTGCGGAGGCGGACGGGCATTGTTTATCTCTTGTGTGGGTAGCGCGGAGCGGCGCGACGGCATGCCGCAAAGCTTCGGGGCTTGTTTTGCATGAGCCGGTAGGGCAAATCAACTGCCGGATAGAAGGAGACATCATGGCCGTCGCGAACCTCACCACGGAACAGGCGATCCTGAGCGAAGTACGCAAGCAGAACCGCAACCGGCGCGCCTTGCGGCTGTGGCTCGGCTTTGTGCTTTTGGCGCTCTTTTGTCTCGTGCTCGTTGGAGGGGCAACGCGGTTGACCAATTCCGGTCTGTCGATCACCGAGTGGAAGCCGATCCATGGCGTCATTCCGCCGCTGACAGCCGCGGAATGGGAAGAGGAGTTCCGCCTCTACCAGCGTATTCCCGAATTTCAGCAGTTGAACAGTTCCATGAGCGTCGACGAGTTCAAAAACATCTTCTGGTGGGAATGGGCGCACCGGCTGATCGCCCGCGGCATCGGCGTGATCTTCGCGCTGCCGCTCCTCTATTTCTGGCTGACGGGGCGGATTGAGAAACGCCTGCGCTGGCCGCTCGTCTGCATCCTGGCGCTCGGCGGTCTGCAGGGTTTCATCGGCTGGTGGATGGTGTCCTCAGGCCTTTCCGTTCGCACCGACGTCAGTCAGTACCGGCTGGCGACGCATCTCGTCATGGCCTGCCTGATCTTTGCCGGCTGCATGTGGATCATGCGCGGGCTGTCGCCGCACTCCAACGATCCGGCGCCGGCACGCAGTTCGCGCGGCTTCGCTGCCGCAATCGCTGTTTTCGCGCTGTTCCAGATCTATCTCGGCGCCCTGGTGGCGGGACTCGATGCCGGTTTTTCCTACAATACCTGGCCGCTGATGGATGGCGCCCTCATTCCCTCCGATCTGCTGATTCAGCAGCCCTTCTGGATAAATGCCTTCGAGAATCCGAAAACCGTGCAGTTCATCCACCGCATCGGCGCCTATACGCTCTTCGCAGTGGTGCTCATTAACATGGTGATCGCCCTTCGCGCCGCACCCTGGACCACCCATGCCCGCCGCGCCGTCCTGCTTTTCGCGCTGGTGACCGTTCAGGCGGCAATCGGCATTGCCACGCTGCTGATGCAGGTGCCGCTTCACTGGGGCCTGCTGCACCAGGCCGGCGCGCTTGTTGTATTTGGTTTCGCCGTCGCCAACTGGCGCGGCTTTTACGGCGAATACCCGAACGAGACGATGATCACCGAACGCGATTGAAGCGAGAGGCCTTTCGTTCTAACGCAGCACGCCGTCGAGCAGCGGCATGCCGATAACGGCAGCGGCCGCGATCAGCACGTAGCAGGCGATGCGGAAGGTCCGTTCCTCGGCAAGCCCGAACAGTTTCGAGCCGCCATAGAGACCCAGCGCATAACTCGGCAGGACGACGACGGTGAGCGCGAACACGGCGGGCACGAACAGTCCTCCGACATAATAGCTGATGGCGCTGAACACCGACGAGATCGAGAAATACAGCACGACATTCGCTCTGACACGCGCGAAGTCGGTCTTGCCGCCGAGCCAATAGGCGACGACAGGCGGCCCGCCGAGCTGCGCGGCGCCGCTGAAAAGTCCGGCAATCAGGCCGACGCCGCTGCCGAGCGGCGCGAACGGCGCGCCGTGGTAGCGCCATCCCGATACGAGAAGCGCAAGCAGACAGATGGCGATGATCGTGATGCTCCAGCGCAGCAGCGTCGGGTCGAGCAGCGCCAGCAGCGCCGTGCCGGTCGGGACGCCAAGTGCCGCACCGGCCGCCATGACGAAGACCTCGGACCGGTTGGCGTCGCGCCAGGCGGGTGGGATCATCCCCAGTGTGGCGATGCCGTCGATGACGAGCAGGATCGGCGAGACCAGCTTCGGCCCGACGATGGCACCGCCGAGCGGGACGAAGATCAACGCTGCGCCGAAACCGGAAAAGCCGCGAGCTAGCCCGGCGATCAAGGCAAACGCCATCAGCGCATAAATGCCGTGACCGGGTAGGGCGGCGGCAAACCACGCCTGCATATCGGCGACAAGCCTATCCAGCATCGTGGCCTCAGCTGGCGAGCATCAGGTCCATGTTCTGCACGGCAGCACCCGAGGCGCCCTTGCCGAGGTTGTCGAGCAGCGCCACCAGATTGACCTGGGAACCACCCGGCGTACCGAAGACGAAGAGCTTCATCGTGTCCTTGCCCTCCAGTTCGACGGCGTTGACGCGGGGGAGCGCCTTGCTTTCGGCGAGCGGCACGACCGTGACGATGTCCTGTCCGGCATAATGGGCAACCAGTGCCGCGTGAATGCTTTCCATCGTCGCGCCCTCGGCGAGATCGCCGAGATGCAGCGGCACCTGTACGATCATGCCCTGCGCGAACTTGCCGACCGACGGCGAAAAGATCGGGGCTCGGTCGAGCAGGCCATGTGCGGTCATCTCCGGCACGTGTTTGTGGGTGAGCGGCAGGCCGTAGAGGAAATGCGGCGCGGTGATCGCATCCGGATGATCCGGGTTTTCCATCTGCGCGATCATCTGCTTGCCGCCGCCGGTATAACCGGAGACCGCGTTGACCGTCACCGGATAGCCGTCCGGCAGGATGCCGGCGGCGCGCAGCGGCCGGATGAGCCCGATCGCGCCTGTGGGATAGCAGCCGGGGTTCGAGACGAAGCGGGCGGCCTTGATCCTGTCGGCCTGTGCGTCGTCCATTTCGGCAAAGCCGTAGGCCCAGGCGGGATTGACGCGGAAGGCCGTGGAGGTGTCGATGACGCGGACGTTGTTGTTGCCCGACAGCATCTGGACCGCTTCCTTCGACGCGTCGTCGGGCAGGCACAGAATGGCGATATCGGCGCCGTTCAGCATGTCTTCGCGCATGGCGGCGTTGCGCCGCTCGGCCTCGGGAATGGACAGAAGCTCGACATCGCGGCGGCCGGCCATGCGCGTGCGGATCTGCAGACCCGTTGTGCCGTGTTCGCCATCGATGAAGATTTTCGGTGCCATGTTAGACCTGCGCTTTCAATGGGTTCTGAGGATTTCCGGATTCAATTTGAACGATGATAAATCAGCCTTGTGAGGCCGCAATGGCGCGTCGCTCGGCATGAAGGCCAAGCATATACATTGCCACCGTTGCCCCCGCAATGGCGGTGATATCGGCATGGTCGTAGGGCGGCGACACTTCGACCACGTCGGCGCCGCGGATATCGAGCTGGTGCAGGCGCTGCAGCACCGAGAGGATTTTGGCGCTCGACGGTCCGCCGGCAACTGGCGTGCCGGTACCTGGCGCAAAGGCCGGATCCAGGCAATCGATATCGAAGGTGAGATAGGCAGGGGCGCCGCGCGTATGAGAGATGATCGCCGAGGCGATGTCGCCGGCATTCATGTCTTCGACCTGATGACCATAGAGAATATTGAGGCCGCAATCCTCCGGCGCATGGGTGCGGATGCCGATCTGGATCGAGCGGTCAGGATCGATGATACCTTCGCGCACGGCCCGCGCCACGAAGGAGCCGTGGTCGATGCGCCGCTCTTCGTCGAACCAGGTATCCTGGTGAGCGTCGAACTGCACGAGTGCGAGAGGCCCGTGTTTTGCCGCATGGGCTTTCAGCAGCGGCCATGTGACGTAGTGATCGCCGCCGAGCGTCAGCAGAAAGGCGCCGCTGTCGAGGATCGCGTTGGCCTGGCGTTCGATGGCACCAGGTGTGTCCTGATGATTGCCGTAGTCGAGCAGGCAATCGCCATAGTCGATCACCGCCATGTCGGCAAACAGGTCGCGGTTGAAGGGATATTGCGCATCATTGTCGAATATCGCCGAGGCACGCCGGATCGCCTGCGGGCCGAAGCGCGTGCCCGGCCTGTTCGATGTGGCGGCATCGAAGGGGATGCCCCAGACGGCGACATCGACGCCGGCAAGCTCCTTGGTGAAGCGGCGGCGCATGAAGGACAGCGCGCCGGCAAAGGTCGGGTCGCTGGCGGCGGAGGTGAGGCTGATCGCCGTGAAGGCGTGATCAATGGTCTTGTTCGCCAAGGGGGGGCTCCTTCTCTGTGGGCGCCAACGTAGTCGCGTTCGATGTCGACCTTATATTGCCTGGCCACCGTCACGACCAAACCGCCTGATCCTGCCCTGAAAGGAACTGATGTTCGGTTCGGGGCAGGTAAGGGGTAGGCGAGGTGCGCCGAGATTTCAAGCGATGCCTCGCTTGACGGCCGCTCTGCGTTTTAAGCTGCCGCCATTCCGTGGCAAATTCCTCAGGCGGCCTTCCGCGCTAGCTGACGCAATCCGGCCAACGTTATCAGCGCTGCCGCGCCGGTATAGGCAGCGAGTGGCCAGGCTGTGTTCCCGTCGAGCAGAACCACGAACAATGTGCCTGCAACAGCGACCAGCAGGCTTTCGACACAGAAGTAGAGCGCCACGGCTGTTCCCGCGGTATCGCCGAAAGCCGCAAGCGCACCATTTGCCGTGACGGCTGTCGCAAAGACAATGCCGATCGCGATGATCCACATCGGCAGGATGAGGCCGATAAGGGGTGCCTGCAGAAACATCTCTCCCATAGCAAGCGTTACCGCGCCGACAAGCAGCAACGTCATGCCTCTTGCGAGGCTGCCTGTGATGCCCCAGCGTGTGACGAAGCGCTTGGCAAAACGCGCCGTCACGATCATCACCAAGGCCACCGAGGCAAAGATGAAGCTGAAGGTGATGCCGGAAAAGCCGGCCCGATCGATCAGGATACGGGGTGCGGTCGAGAAGAAGACGAAGAAGGCTCCCATCGCCGCGCTGAAACCGGTCGTGTAGATCCAGAAGGGCAGGCTCGCGAGGATCGGGCGTATGGCGATGGTTGTCGTCGCCGCAGCGGGGCGGGTTTCATGCCACCGCATGCCGGCATTGAGAATGGCAACGATCGAAAGCAGGCCGATGACGAGAAAGATGGCTCGCCACCCATAGTGGTCGGCAATCACCGCGCCGACGACCGGCCCGAACGCAGGCACAAGCGATAGCAGCGAACCGAGCAGGCTATAGATCACGCTGCTTTCCGGCCGTTCGGCGTAGACGTCGCGCACTGTTGCGAAGGTGGCGACAAGAGCCGCCGAGGCGCCGATCGCCTGCAACAATCGCAAGGCCACGAAGAGAAGTGCGGATGAGGCCCCGGCAAGCAGAAAGGACGCAAGGGCAAAGAGTGCCGCCCCGCCGATCAGCACGGGCCGTCGCCCGACGATATCGGAGATCGGACCAAAGACAATCTGGCCGACGCCGAGCACAAGCATGTAGAGGCTGAGGGTCAACTGGATGACTTCAGGCGAGGTGCCAAGTGCCTGGGGCATCGTCGGCACGACCGGGAGATAGATGTCCATGGCAAGCGACGCCAGGACGTCGAAAGGGGCGATCAGCAACAAGCTTGCCGGCACGGAGTAATTCCACGACGGAATTTTCGGATAAGACATGGGTAAGGTCCGCTCAAATGATTTTCATTCGGCGGCGATCTGTCTTTCATCAGTATCGGATTTGCTGGACAGATGCCGCAACAACAGCGCAAAGTTGTTGCGGCTTAGTTGTCTGCGGACTTGGTTGTTCCCATGATGCGACCTTGATTGCCGCTCCGCTCGTTCGCGAAGCGTTTTGTCGGATTTTTACCAGCAGAACCGGAGTGCGGCAATGGCGACCGGCAGGCGCTTCCCGGGATTCATCAAACACCCAAAGAAAAAGGCCGGGTTTTCCCGGCCTTTCGCAAATTCCGTCTGTCCGAAGCGATTAACGCTTGGAGAACTGGAACGAGCGGCGGGCCTTTGCCTTGCCGTACTTCTTGCGTTCGACGACGCGGCTGTCGCGGGTCAGGAAGCCGCCCTTCTTCAGCACCGAGCGCAGGCCCGGTTCGAAGTAGGTCAGCGCCTTGGACAGGCCGTGGCGAACGGCGCCGGCCTGGCCGGAGAGGCCGCCGCCGGCAACGGTTGCGACGATGTCGAACTGGCCGTCACGGGCAGCCGCGACGATCGGCTGGCGCAGGATCATCTGCAGCACCGGACGCGCGAAATATTCCGCGAATTCCCTGCCGTTGACGATGATCTTGCCGGAGCCCGGCTTGACCCAGACGCGGGCAACGGCGTTCTTGCGCTTGCCGGTGGCGTAGGAGCGGCCGAGCGAATCGACCTTGCGGACGTGGGCCGGAGCAGCAGCTTCGGAAGCCGTGCCGAGATCCTTCAGGGAGGAGAGGTCAGCCATGATCAGGCGCTCCTTACGTTCTTTTTGTTGAGCGCGGCAACGTCGAGGGCGACCGGCTGCTGGGCTTCATGGGGATGGTTGGAGCCGGCGTAGACGCGCAGGTTCTTCATCTGGCGACGGCCGAGCGGGCCGCGCGGAACCATGCGTTCGACGGCCTTTTCGAGGACGCGCTCCGGGAAGCGGCCTTCGATGATCTGGCGTGCGGTGCGTTCCTTGATGCCGCCGGCATAACCGGTGTGCCAGTAGTAGACCTTGTCGGAATACTTCTTGCCGGTGAAAACGACCTTGTCGGCATTGATGACGATGACGTTGTCGCCGTCGTCAACGTGGGGTGTGAAGGTTGCCTTGTGCTTGCCGCGCAGGCGCATAGCGATGATGGAAGCGAGACGGCCAACGACCAGCCCTTCGGCGTCGATGATCACCCACTTCTTCTCCACCTCTGCAGGCTTCTGTGAGAAGGTTGCCATGTGAATACTCTCTTTTAGGACCCTTGGCCCGAGGGCTTTAAGGGCGTTTCTTGTTGCTTGGATTGGCAAGCGCGAACCTGCCAAAAAGAAAGCAGCCCGGACAGGCTGCGTTCTGGCGCGGTGTATAAAGGCAATGTGACACCGGGTCAATATCGGCTTTCGCGACGGACGGAAAAAAGTACAAATGAAAACAAATGGTTATAAGTGTGGTGTTGTGATACCCCACAATCGAACTGAATATTTGCCCCGCCGTCGGTCGAAAACCATCGCTAATCCTCAAAAGCGCGCAGGCATTTTATCATTTCCCGAAGGCCGCGTGTCAGATGTTTGTCCCGGCGAAGAACCATGCCAAGGCGGCGTGTCAGCTTCGGCCGCAGCGACGATGCCGTCAGGAGACCGGCGCGGTCGCGCTTCACCGCCAACCCCGGCAGGATCGACCAGCCGAGTCCCACGGCCACCAGTTCCTTGATCGC
The DNA here is from genome assembly GCF_019685435.1 of Rhizobium sp. NLR10b. Classification (NCBI taxonomy): domain Bacteria; kingdom Pseudomonadati; phylum Pseudomonadota; class Alphaproteobacteria; order Hyphomicrobiales; family Rhizobiaceae; genus Rhizobium; species Rhizobium sp. NLR10b. Next base: position 38,461 of record NZ_JABDWV010000015.1, read on the forward strand.
CTCAATACTGCCGAACTCCATCGCCGGTCGGATCCTGGTGCCCGGGGCTGCCAGCCAGGCGTCGATTGCCCGTCTCGTATTGCCGCCCTCATATAGTAGCAGCGTCCTGTCGCGCATGAAGGCGGCGTCCGGTCCACCCTTGGGCACGGGGCTGCCCGCGGGGGCGACAGCCAGCAATTCCTCCTCGAAAAAGGGTTCGATCTCGAAGTTCCGTCCCGATGCCGGCAGGGCCACGACGGCGATGTCGAGACTGTTGGCTTCCAGATCGCGCAGAATATCGTCGGCATTGCCGATCGAGACGGTGATTTCGAGGCCGGGCATGGACTTCCGGGCGGCGGAGATGGCGCGCGGAAGCAGATGGATCGATGCCGTGCCGCCGCTGCCGATGCGCACACGGCCGCTGGCGCCATCCCTGTGGGGCATCATCGCTTCTTCCGCCGCGGCTGCCTCCTGAAGCAGACGCCTTGCATGCGAAAGCAGGTCGATGCCCGCCGCCGTCGGTTGCGCCCGCCGTCCGACGCGCTCGATCAGCCTGACGCCGAGCCGCTGTTCGAGCCCCTTGATCTGCAGGCTGACGGCCGGCTGCGTCACGCCTTCCTTGTCGGCCGCAGCCGTAAAGCTCCCGAGGTCGGCGACATTGATGAAGGTTGCGAGTTGGTCGAGATTGAGAGCCATTCCAAAGAAATCCTTATGCATATAATAATATCCATAAGCTTTTTTCGCGGCACCTTCCATCGCATCTTTCGTCCATCAGGAAAGGATGAAGAGATGACTATAGAATTCGACGAAAGCTTGGAGATACCGCTGAGCGCCCTTCGGCTGAAACATCGTGAGACGGCGCGTTGGAGCAGGCGGCTGCTGGTAGCCGTCGAGTGTCGGCTCGAAAAGCGCCGCAGCCGCCGCAAGCTGTCGGAACTCACCGATGACGAGCTACGCGATATCGGTCTGACCCCTGCGCAGGCGAGGGCGGAGAGATCGAAATCATGGTTCTGGTTTTGACCGCGACGGCGGATCCTGCTCGAAATTGGCGGCGCCTTGTGGCAGAACGAATGTGTGAAAATCGAGTGCAGGGAGCAGCATCATGGCCGAAATCGTATCCTTCCGAAAGGAAGCGGACAGGACGGATGGATTGTTGCTCCGCTCGTTGCGCGACGGCGTGCTGCGGCTCGTGCTTAACGACCCGCCGGCCAATGTGCTTTCGATCGCGCTTCTCGAAGCGCTGATGGCTGAGCTCGAAAAGGCGCAGGCCGATTTGGATGTGCGCGTCATCGTCATCGCCTCCACCGGCGTCGTCTTTTCCGCCGGCCATGACCTCAAGGAACTCACGGCCCATCGCGTTGACGAAGATCAGGGCGCCGCTTTTTTCGAGAAAAGCTTCCGGCTCTGCGCCGATTTGATGCTGAAGATCGCGCATCTGCCAAAACCTGTTATCGCCGAGGTCGATGGGCTTGCAACGGCTGCGGGCTGTCAGCTCGTCGCCTCGTGCGATCTGGCGATCTGCACCGACACTTCGACGTTCTGCACGCCGGGTGTCAATATCGGCCTGTTCTGTTCGACGCCAATGGTGGCCGTTTCCCGTGCCGCGCACCGTAAGCAGGCTATGGAGATGCTCTTGACCGGTGAGACGATCGACGCCTCGACCGCCAAGGATTTCGGCCTCGTCAACCGCATCGTGCCGAAGCAGTATCTGGCGCAGGTCGTTTCCAAATATGCCGCCGTGATTGCCGGCAAATCGCCACTGATCCTGAAAATTGGCAAGGAAGCGTTTTATGGGCAGCTCGAACTACCAGTGGAGGCGGCCTATGATTATGCCGCCAAGGTGATGGTGGACAACATGCTGACGCAGGACGCGCAGGAAGGGATCGGCGCCTTTCTCGGCAAGCGCAAGCCGGAATGGAAGGGCGAATGATCAGGCGAGTTTCAGAACCAGCACGCCGATCGCGATGACGACGCCAGCGACGTAACGCCAGATGCCGGCTTTTTCCTTGAATACGACAACCGAGAGCACCAGGGCAAAGAGGATCGAAGTTTCCCGCAGTGCAGCAACGGTCGCCACCGGCGCCTTCGTCATCGCCCAAAGTGCCAGTCCATAGGATGCAATTGATCCCGCGCCGCCGATCAGGCCGCGCCACCAGTTGCGGCGAACGTGACGCAGCACCGTCAAGCTGCCGCGCTGCGACGCCGCCCAGGCAAGTAGCAGTATCGGCGGCAGCAGCGACATCCACAACGTATAGGAAACCGCATTGCCTGAAAGACGAGCGCCGATGCCGTCAACATAAGTGTAGCTGGCGATGACGAAAGCATTGGCAATGGAGAAGGCGACCGCGTGGCCGCTGCTGCGCCGAGCCTCCAAGGCGAGCGTCAGGACGCCGGCTGAAATCGTCATGGTGCCGGCAAGAGCGGCGCCGGAAAGATTTTCGCGCAGGACGACACCGCTTGTCGCGGCGACCAGCAACGGCGCGCAACCACGCATCAGCGGATAGACGAGGCCGATATCACCGGCTCGGTAGGCGGCGGCAACCAGCTGGAAATAGGCGAACTGCAGGATGGCCGAGGCGCCGATGAACGGCCAGGCTGCGCTCTGCGGCAACGGCAGAAATGCCAGAAACGGCAGCGCGGACACCGCGCCGCCGGCCGAAATCAACGCCGCATCCAGGGATTTGTCGCTTCCCGCTTTGACGATCGCGTTCCATGTCGCATGCAGCAACGCACCGAACAGAACGAGCAGGATGACGTCGAGAGGCAAGGGATAAATCCGGTGCTGCGGAGGAAGGCGAAGCGCCTCGCCCCGACGGGGCAGAATTCTGGAAAGACAACTGATATTTGCACGAAAATGCATTGCCGCGGTCGCGGATGCGTTTTCGGTTCCCATAGCATCCTTTCAATATGCAGACAATGTCGGGCTCTGACGACAAGTTTTACGTGCGCGCGATATGCGTTCAATCCAGGCGATCTTCTCAACTATGAGATGTTTCTAATGGACGAGAGAACATATATGGCTCTTACGGAGAACATAAGGGGAAAAATGCTGGGGGAAATCCGAAGCGGATCTTTCTATGCTGCTGAAATACAGATATTATTCTATAACTTTGATATACACAAAAAAGAAGCTTCAGATTGTATAATCTAGGGGAAATCGCAGCGCGCGATTGAGCTCAAAGCTTGTTTGCAAGCAGAGAAGGCGAACGGCGGCCGGGAGGAGGCGTGACGGCGGCAACGTCAGAGCTGATGATTCGGAATGAAGAGCATCCCGTCAAGGTTGTCTAGGTTTTGGCAGTTCAGAACCGGGCAGCGGGGATCGTCCTTTGACGGGATATGGGTCCACTCCGCATAATCGGTTGCGTCACAATAATTGCTGTTGCGGACGTAGCGATCATAAAGCGGTAGCCCGCGGGGAGATTGGTAGCGGAAGATGACGGCGCCCTGATTGTGGATGGCCGCCCGCACGCTGGCGCAGCTCATGGTGAGCGGGTTGTAGCGCGAAATCGCCGCTGCGGGTGACGCGGCGAGCACAAGCGTGAGGGCAAGAGCAATATTTCTCATTGAATCATCCTCAGAGCCATTCAACTCCTATATACGCAAAACACGTGCAGCCGGTTTTGTCGACATGCCAAAAAATGCCGGCGGGCTCAAAGGCATTCCCGGAATGGAGAAATGGAAATGGATCATGACGCCTACACGGATGATTATCTCACCGGAATCCTGCAATCGGTAAAGACCATCGCCCTGACCGGTGCCTCGCCCAATCCGGCGCGGCCGAGCAACGGCGTCATGGGCTATCTGCTGTCGCGCGGCTATGAGGTCATACCCGTCAATCCGGGGCAGGCGGGCAAACAGATCCAAGGCCGCACCGTCTATGCCCGGCTTGCCGACGTTCCGGTGCCGATCGATATGGTCGACGTCTTTCGCGCCGCCGAATATCTCGATGGGGTCGTTAACGAGGCGTTGGCGCTGAGGCCGCTACCGAAGGTCATCTGGGCTCAGCTTGGCGTCCGCGACGATGCCGCGGCGGCAAAAGCGGAGGCTGCCGGCATTAGAGTGGTGATGAACCGTTGCCCGGCGATCGAATATCCCCGTCTCATTGCCTGAGCAGGGCTGCCCTGAGAGGGATTTTCCATCGAACGCCCAAGGGTTGAAACGGATCGCGATTAACTTTCGTCGGCGACAAGCTATGATCCTGCCTCGTGATCAACAATTCGGAGGGCGACATGGCCAAGAACGATCCTGGATTCAACACCTTGGCGATCCACGCAGGCGCACAGCCCGACCCAGCGACCGGCGCACGGGTGACGCCGATCTACCAGACGACCGCTTTCGTCTTCAACGATTCCGACCATGCCGCCGCCCTCTTCGGCCTGCAGGCCTTCGGTAATATTTACACCCGCATCATGAACCCGACGCAGGCCGTGCTCGAGGAACGCGTCGCCGCGCTCGAGGGCGGTACGGCGGCCCTTGCCGTCGCCTCCGGCCACGCGGCGCAGATGATCGTCTTCCACACCATCATGCGCCCGGGCGAAAATTTTATCGCCGCCCGCAAGCTCTATGGCGGCTCGATCAATCAGTTCGGCCATGCTTTCGAGAATTTCGGCTGGCAGGTGCGCTGGGCCGATTCCGCCGATCCGGCGAGCTTCGAAAGCCAGATCGACGACAAGACCCGCGGCATCTTCATCGAAAGCCTTGCCAATCCGGGCGGCACTTTCGTCGATATCGCCGCTATTGCCGACGTCGCTCATCGCCACGGCCTGCCGCTGATCGTCGACAACACGATGGCAACACCCTATCTCATCCGTCCGATCGAGCACGGCGCCGATATCGTCGTGCACTCGCTGACGAAATTTCTCGGCGGCCACGGCAACTCCATGGGCGGCCTTATCGTCGACGGCGGCACCTTCGACTGGTCGAAGTCAGGCAATTACCCGATGCTGTCTAGCCCGCGACCGGAATATAACGGCATGGTGCTGCACGCGACTTTCGGCAATTTCGCCTTTGCGATCGCTGCCCGCGTGCTCGGCCTGCGCGACCTCGGCCCGGCGATTTCGCCCTTCAATGCCTTCCTGATTCTGACCGGCATCGAGACGCTGCCGCTCAGAATGCAGCGCCACAGCGACAATGCCATCGCTGTCGCCCGGTGGCTGAAGGCGCACAGCAAGATCGCTTGGGTGAATTATGCCGGCCTTGAAGACGATCCGAACCATGCCCTGCAGCAGCGTTATTCGCCGAAGGGCGCAGGCTCCGTCTTCACCTTCGGCATCCGGGGCGGTTATGAGGCTGGCAAGACTCTGGTCGAAGGACTTGAGCTCTTCTCCCATCTGGCCAATATCGGCGACACCCGCTCGCTCGTCATTCATCCGGCCTCGACGACGCACCGGCAACTGAGCGACGAGCAGAAAATCGCCGCCGGCGCCGGACCCGACGTGGTGCGGCTTTCCATCGGCATCGAGGACGTTAACGACATCATCGCCGATCTTGAGCAGGCGCTCTCGAAGATCTGATTGTCCTTCGCAGCAAACGTTGTAATTTCGCAGACGATCATTGTCGAAATACAACCAGCGCCGCCTTGCGGATGCCTTATGCTGGCCGCCATTGCGGGAACATTCATGCCACTCGTCATTCTCACCGGCGCATCGGGAGCCGGGAAAACTACCATTGCTGAGGCTGTCGGACGCCGGCACGGGCAGGAGATCGAAGTCTTTTACAAGGACAGCATCGGCGTTCCGCCTATGCAAGAGATGGTTGACCAATTCGGCTCCGTCGAAGAATGGCAGAGAGCGGCCACTTTCGCATGGATATCGCGACTGTCGCCGCTCCTGGCAGAAGGACGTAGCGTCCTGTTCGAGGGGCAGTCGCGTTTTTCCTTTCTGGCCGAAGCTGCCGAACGTGCCGGGATCGGTTCGCATTCCTGCCTCCTGATCGATTGCGACGACGACACCCGAGCCCGGCGCCTTTCGATTGATCGAGGCCAGCCTGAGTTGGCAAATCCGGATATGATGAACTGGGCCGCCTTCCTACGGCACGAAGCAGCGACATACGGATGCGAAATTCTCGACACATCGAAGCTGACGGTGGAACAGGGAATTGAACGAGTCCTTCGCGAATTGCGGCGGCAGCGTGTTTGATCCGGACCAAGCAGTTGAAGTTTGGCCGTTCCAGTGCGGCGGTTCGTCCGCTTGTTCTGGTAAAAGCATAGAATTCGCGCAGAGGGAGGCGCAGTTGCACCTGACGTTGGAGTTGTTTGTCCAAACGCCCCGGACATCGATTGATTTCTATCAGCGAGTCCTGGGCTTTGAAGTCGAGGGCTCGACGAGCACGGAATATGCGATGTTGAGAAACGGCGACGCCGCCATCGCGATCAATTCGCGAAGCGTCCTTTCGAGCGATCATCCGTTACGCGGCGAAATTGGCGACAGGGTCGGCCTCGGCGTCGAGATCGTCCTGAAAGTCGCTGATGTCGAGGATGCCTATCGCAAGGCGGACGAGAGCGGCTGGCCACTTTCCGCCCTCGCCGTGCAGCCTTGGGGACTGCGTGACTTTCGCCTTATCGATCCCGACGGCTATTATGTCAGAGTGACCAGTACCCACACGCACTGACAGGTCCATGATGGCGGCCATGGGCTTCGTGCCAAACGCTGAGCGGCTGCACTTCGGTGGCGACCGGTTGCAAATCGGTCGTATCAATTGCTGTCCTCGTAATCAGCGCGACCCATATCGCCGGGCCTCAGGACGCCCGGACAGGAGGTCCCTGAGCCCCTTTCTTTAGTCTCCGCTACTTCACGTTGAAGCAGTTTTATTGCTCAGTTTTCAATTCCAAATTTCAGAAAACAAGCGTATGTTGCGCGGTTAGGATTGCAGTAACCATGCCTTTGAGGGGTCGGGGACGATGTGCTGGAATACATCATCGGCATTCACGCCGGTCGCGCTTGCTTTGCGCGGTCCGGCAACACGCAAGATCGTCCGGACGCTCGGCGATGCGGCGCATCTCCTGATCAACGATTGGCCTTCTGATGACGGCGAGGAATACGTCGCTGCCGTAAAAGCCTGTGTCGATGCAATTACCGGGAAAATTAGCCCGGAACGATTCCGCGAGGCGCTTCTGCTTGCAGCCGATGAAGCGGGTATCGCTGCTCTGACAGTCGTCCCCGTCGGAGTGACAGAGCGGCGACCGGACCTGCGTTCGGCCGCGCCAAGATAGCCCCTATTTCAAGCGGCTCCTTATCAGCCTGGCATTGCGTCAGATGCGGCCGCGGCCAAGGCAGGCAAAACTCTCACAAACTGAAAGCACCACCGACAATTCTAACCGCCACCTTCACAAATGTCGCTCAAGATGATGGGAGAAGGGGCTCCTGGAGGTTCCCAAGCGCGGTCAATGCCCTGTGAGACGAGAGACAAATTTCAAACAATCGCGCGCAGACCCTTGCCGCAAACGACACTGACAGCGGAGAGGTCCACGATGGTTGCGGCGAATTTCATCACCTTCAACATCGACAACGTCGAACCCGAGTTCGGCGCGCCGGAGCCCGCTCGGATCATCTCCGGTGATCCGCAATTTCGCACCTGGAATCTGGAGGAGGGCGACGGCGGCCTCTATTCCGGGATCTGGGAGGCGACACCCGGCAAGTGGCGGATCGTTTACGAGGAGTGGGAATATTTCAGCCTGCTGTCAGGCCATTCGATCGTCACGGAGGACGGCGGTGAGCCGGTCCACCTGAGGGAGGGCGACCGAATGATCTTGAGGCCCGGCTTCAAGGGAACCTGGGAAGTCGTTGAAACGACTCGCAAGGACTATGTGATCAAGGTCTGAACAGCGGCTGCGAGCCGGCTTTGGCGATGGCGGTCTGTCCCGGTTTGCGGCGATTATGATCCGTTTCCCCCGAAATAACCGCCTCTCTTTCACGGATAGAGGGCATTTGATCTTTCCCATTAACGAGACCTACATCGTCAAATGCTAGACCTTATCTGCAGCGCATTGCGGACATGATGTCTCCTGCCGTCACCACAGACATGACCTTGCAGTTCATCTTTTCGGGATTGGCATGTCGTCGAATCTTGCGGGTAGGCACGTTCGAACCCAAACGTCTTCCATCATTACGACAACCGTTTTCTTCGTCGTCGTCGCGCTCGTCTTGACCGGCCTCATGGCGCATGTCGTCGCCACGATGACGCGGTCGGCGAACGAAATCGATGATGCCAGAGCCAGCCGCGCCGCTCGCGCGGCGATCGCAGCCTTTGTCAGCCGCCTGAGCGCGACAACGACTGACAACGCCGTATGGGATGATGCCTATAAGGCGATCGCATCTCCCGGCGCCGCGGATTGGGCTTATGAGAACTGGGGTAAAACCAGCGAGGATTATCCGCTTTACGACGGCGCCATCGTGACCGGTCCCGACCGCTCGTCGATCGTCTCCGCCTATGCCAAAGGCAAGCCCTTCCAGCCGAGCGCCTTTTTCGGCGAAGCTTTCTACCGGCAGATCAATACGGCCACCGATTTCGGACAGGCGCCGGTTGTCAATTTCATCAAGACGGAAACCGGCATCGCGCTCATCGCGTCACAACCGATCCAGCCTTATCAAGCGGAAGGCGAGCTTCCGACGAAGCTCAGCGTGCTGAGCTTCTACAAGGAATTCAACTTGGACGTTCTCAGCACGCTTTCGAACGAACACGAACTCGAGGGCTTGCGCCTTGCCGCCGCGCCCGAGCCGAGTCTGCTGAACACACCGATCACGGATATGAAGGGTGGCGTCATCGGCCATCTCGTCTGGCCGAGCAAAGCGCCGGGAAGCGCCGTGTTCCGACAGGTCTACCCTTTTGTTGCGGCCGCTATCATCATTCTCGTGCTGTTCCTGGCCGGCGTTCTGCTGGTGGGCGCAGCCGAAGCGCGGCGTCTTCGTCAACTGGCGCAAGCAGCGATTTTCGAAGCGAACCACGATAGCCTGAGCGGCCTCCTGAACAGGCATGGGCTTCTCGCCCTGCTGGAAGACCTGAAAGGCTCGGAGATTTCGCCGCCTCGGCTCTACCTGGTCGATCTCGACGGTTTCAAGGCGGTCAATGACGCCTGGGGGCATGCGGTCGGGGATGATCTGATCCGGATCGTCTCGAACGCGCTGATCGCCTGCCACCCCGAAGTCGTTGCCGTGGCCCGGTTGGGGGGCGACGAGTTCGCTCTGGTCCAGGTCGGAACTGTCGCGCGTCAGGAGATAGAAGAGACGATTCTGGCGCTGTTTGCCGAACCCTTCAAAATCGATGGACGAACGATCGAGGTTGGCGCGAGCATCGGCGCTGCTGCGCGTGACGCAGACATTGAGCCCCTGGAGCTTTTGCGCAGGGCTGACATGGCGCTCTACCGCGCCAAGGAAAATGGCAGAGGGCGGGCGATCGAATACGACCCCGAGTTGGATCGGGAGCGCCAAAGGGTCGCCGAACTGGAAACTCTGTTGAAGAATGCCATCGGCAATGGCGCGATCGAAGCCGTCTTCCAACCTCTCGTTTCGGCGACGACGGGCGTTGTCACCGGTCTTGAAGCGCTAGCCCGCTGGCGCACTGCGACAGGAAATATCAGTCCGGAGATTTTCATTCCGCTTGCTGAAAGATGCGGCCTCATCGATGCTCTCGGCGGTCACATGCTGAAAACATCGATCGAGCACGCCAAGAACTGGCCCGGTTTAGCGTTGTCCGTCAACGTTTCGCCGGTCCAGCTCTGCAATCCGGAATTTGCCGCCGAGGTGATCTCTCTCCTGCAGGAACTCGATTTCGATCCCAGGCGCCTGACATTGGAAATCACCGAAGGCGTCCTCATGACCAATCCGGATCAGGCGCGTCGGTCGATAGATCACCTCAAGCAGGTCGGTATCAAATTCGCGCTCGACGACTTCGGCTGCGGCTATGCAAGCATCGGCGCATTGCGGCAGTTCGGCTTTGATCGGATGAAGATCGATCGCTCGCTGGTCTCCGCTCTCGACCAGGCCTCCAATGGCGCCGATGTTCTCAAGGCGACCATCGCTTTGGCGACCGCTCTGCAGATTCCCGTGACCGCGGAAGGCATCGAGAATATCCGCCAGGCGGCGATCTTGCGGGAGGCCGGCTGCGACCAACTGCAAGGCTATTTGATCGGAAAACCCATGTCGGCGCTCGACATATCCAGCAAGCTTCAAGAACAGGCAGCGTAATGCCGCGAGATCGCACAAGCACGCCGCGCAGAGCTTCCGCTGATCTGCCGACCGGTGCCGATCACCACCGGAGATCCAGCCGGTCGAGCCCGTGAAAATGATAGACGTCCTTGACGACGGGCGTCTTCGCCAGCCTGAGGCCGGAAAGCCGTTCGAACAGGATCGGCAGGACGACGTTGAGCTCCAGCCGAGCCAGCGGTGCGCCGATGCAGAAATGGATGCCGGCGCCGAAGGAGAGGTTCGGCGCCTCGTTTCGGTCTGGCCGGAAGGCGAGGGGGTCGGTGAATTTCGCCGGGTCGAGATTGGCGGCGGCGAGGATGAGGCTTACCTTGTCGCCGCGCCTGAAGGAAACGCCGTCGATCTCAGCGGGCTCGAGCGCCCAGCGCTGGAAGATGTGGACGGGCGCGCAGATACGCAGGGTTTCCTCGACGGTGCGCTCCGTCGCCGCTTCATCCCGGAAGAGTTCTGCCGGATCGCAGCCGCTGTCGAGGATGGTGTGTACGGAGTTGCCGATCTGGTGCACGGTCGCTTCATGGCCGGCATTGAGCAGCACGATCGTCGTTGAAATGAGCTCCTCCTCGGTGAGGTACTGACCCTTGTGCTCCGTGTGGATCATGTGGGTCAGCAGGTCATCGCGCGGCTCGGCCCGGCGTTCAGCGATCACTACTCTGACATAGTCGGAAAATTCTCTGGCGGCCCGTTCGGCCTCTTCTTCTTGCCGGCGCGTGCGGCCGAACATGTACATGCGCACATAGGCATGCGACCAGGCGAGCAGTTGCGGCCCCATCTCCTCCGGGATGCCGATCATCCGCGCGATCATCGTCACCGGGATGATGTCGGCAAAGGCCGAGAGCAGCTCGACCTCGCCCTTCTGCGCGAAGCCGTCGATCAGCCGGTTGGCAAGCTCGACAAGCTCCGGCTTCATCTTCTCGACATGGCGGGAGACGAAGGCGCGATTGACGAGCGTGCGCAGCCGCGTGTGCTCGGGTGGTTCGAGCTCGAGCAGGGAATAACGTTCCGAGAGATCGAAACTTTCAAGATGCGCCATCGGCTCGGCAAGGCCGAGTTCCTCGCGGCTGGCGATATGCAGGATCTGCCGGCCGAAGCGGCGGTCGCGCAGCAGCGCGTTCACATGGTCGTAGCCGGTGAAGAACCACTGTTTCTGCTCGGTCCAGTAGAAGGTCGGACAATGGGCGTGGAGCGCGGCGTAAACGGCATTCGGGTTGCCGTAGAAGGCCGGATTGCGGGCGTCCAGCGAGACATGGCGGAGGGCAGGGTCGATCGAAAGGAAGGGCGGTAACGTCATGAACCGAGGCTTAGCGGATTTACCGGCCCTCGAAAAGATGTGGAGAGGCGTGTTGGGCACGGAACGAGGAGCGCCCGATCTGAATGCGCCAACGGCTTTAAGATCTGTGTCTAAGCCCGGGGATTGATTCTGCTTTTTTTGACTTACGGCTAACTGGCCCGTGACAGGGCGCCCATGCGCCGCAGCGCCTCGACCTGGTCGTCGACCGTCGGCACGAGTTCGCCGGCGGTGGTGCTCGGCGTGGCCGGCGCCGGGGCCGCCGCTTCCTCTTCGCCGAAGGTGACCGTGCAATTGCGGCCGGCGGCTTTGGCCGCATAGAGGGCTCGGTCGGCGGCCGAGATCAGCTTGTCGATATTGGCGTCGATCGAGGAGGCGAGGGCGACGCCAATGCTGACCGTGACCGGAACGATCGCTTCGCCAGTGCTGACGGGAAGGCGGCAGAATTCGGTGCGGATCGCTTCGGCGATCGCCTCGGCTTCCGTCTGGTCTGTGACGCTCGCGAAGGCGGCGAATTCCTCGCCGCCCATGCGGCCGAAGATGTTGTTTGGAATATATTGCCGGGCCATGCGAGCGAAGGCGGTGAGCACGGCGTCGCCGGACTGATGGCCGAAGCGGTCGTTGACGCGCTTGAAATGATCGAGGTCGAAAAGGATCACCGCGACCTGCCGCTGCTCGCTATGGGCTCTCTCCTGGATGGACTCGAAATAGCCGAGCAGGCCACGACGGTTGAGCACGCCGGTCAGGGAATCGGTCAGCGTCATCGCGCGTAGATGCCGTTCGGAGCGTTCCATGACCAGTCGGCAAGTGAGCGCGAAGGCGATGGTGAGCAGGAAGGCGCTTGCCATGGCGGAGACACCGCCGAGATTGGTCGCCTCGACATCGCTTGGCAGCGTCACCGCCATCGTCAGCGCCGAGCCGAAACACAGGCAGCCCTGGATAACGAACACCCCCATCAGCTTGATGCGGGTGCGCTCGCGGCGCATGTCGCCGGCGGCGACCGCCATGGCCAATGCCGTGGCACCCGTCGCAGAAGCGAGATTATAGAGCACGACGCGGTTGGAATAATCGGTGTTGACCCAGGGCAAAAAGACCCCGGCAAGCCAGATTGCCGGCGGCAGCAGAGCCCACCATTCGATCTTTTTGCGGTCGAGCGCCAGAAAGCCCGCCACCCAGGCGCTCTGGCCGAGCAGCGCGATGGCATTGCCCACCTCGATGGAAAGCAGGCTGGGGATTTCGCTGCGCAGCGAGATCATCGCAAAGCCGATGGCGGTCAGAAAGAAGCCGAGGCCCCAATAGAGATAGGCTTCGTTCCTGACATTGTGGCGCCAGGCGACGAAAAGCACCAAAGCGAGCGTCATGGCCTCCGAACACCAGATGGCGAGACCCGTAGCGATATTGAACACGGCAGCAACCCCTTGCCCGTCGACCTGTCTGTTGGCCCGCATCCTTGCGGAGGAAGCTCGCCAGTTCCTTAATGTCGCTGCACTGCGGCATGATTTTCGGCCGGTATCTGGCGATAGGCTTTCCGTTGAGTAAACGTGCATGAGCGCTGTCGAATGGAGTAACCTTTCCTTCATCCTGTCATGGAGAAAAGCCGGGGAGTCGACATCGAGGGCTCGCGGCCAACAGGCGTTTGCGAGAAAGAGGCTGCCGGCGTCGAAGCCCTGCGGCCTTGCCCTCCTTCTTAACGTTATCCCAATGCGTGTCTTGAAGAGGAGGGCAGGGACACTCTATGTAGGGATAAGACATTTTCTTTGATTCCCGGCCTGCCGGCATGACGTTGACAAAGGACGCACATGAGAAACCCAGTTGATACCGCAATGGCCCTCGTGCCGATGGTCGTGGAACAGACCAACCGCGGTGAACGCTCCTACGACATCTATTCCCGCCTGTTGAAGGAACGCATCATCTTCCTGACCGGCGCCGTCGAGGATCACATGGCGACGCTCGTCTGCGCCCAGTTGCTCTTCCTCGAGGCCGAAAACCCGAAGAAGGAAATCGCTCTCTACATCAATTCTCCCGGTGGCGTCGTCACCGCCGGCATGGCGATCTACGACACGATGCAGTTCATCAAACCTGCTGTATCGACGCTCTGCATCGGCCAGGCGGCGTCCATGGGTTCGCTGCTGTTGGCGGCCGGCCATAAGGACATGCGCTTCGCCACCCCGAATTCCCGCATCATGGTTCATCAGCCCTCGGGCGGCTTCCAGGGCCAGGCCTCGGACATCGAGCGCCACGCCCGCGACATCCTCAAGATGAAGCGCCGCCTGAACGAAGTCTACGTCAAGCACACCGGCCGCAGCTACGAGGAAGTTGAAAAGACCCTCGATCGTGACCATTTCATGGATGCGGACGAGGCCCAGGGCTGGGGCGTAATCGACAAGGTTTTGACGTCGCGCCTCGAGATGGAAGGCGAGCAGGCCTAGTAATTAATTGGGATGGTGTTTTTGCCGCCACAGTTCTATCTCATTTGTGATCGAACAAGGCTTTCATCTGGCGGCGAAGACGCTAATAGTAACTATTAATGCTATGTTGAATTTTTATGACATAGCATTTGGCATTCGAAGGGGATTCGTTGCCGCCGGAACCCGAACATGGTTGATTGGGACCGGTTCGTAGCCCCTGAAGCCCTTCTCGGCAAAGGCTCCGGAAACGGAGTGCCGCCAGGAGCTGATAGAGTGGACCGCGATTTCGCCTTGAAATGCGGCGTGCTGGAAGGAAAATGATATGAGCAAGGTCAGCGGCAGCAACGGCGGCGACTCCAAGAACACCCTCTATTGTTCGTTCTGCGGAAAGAGCCAGCACGAAGTCCGGAAACTGATTGCCGGACCGACCGTCTTCATCTGCGATGAATGCGTCGAATTGTGCATGGACATCATCCGCGAGGAAAACAAGTCCTCGATGGTCAAGTCCCGCGACGGCGTTCCGACGCCCCAGGACATCATCAAGGTCCTCGACGAATACGTCATCGGCCAGCGCCAGGCGAAGAAGATCCTGTCGGTTGCCGTTCACAACCATTACAAGCGCCTGGCGCACGCCTCCAAGAACGGCGAAGTCGAGCTGGCGAAGTCGAACATCATGCTGGTCGGACCGACCGGCTGCGGCAAGACCTATCTTGCCCAGACCCTGGCCCGCATCATCGACGTTCCCTTCACCATGGCCGATGCGACGACGCTGACGGAAGCCGGCTATGTCGGTGAGGACGTCGAAAACATCATCTTGAAGCTCCTGCAGGCGGCCGACTACAATGTCGAGCGCGCCCAGCGCGGCATCGTCTACATCGACGAAGTCGACAAGATTTCGCGCAAGTCCGACAATCCGTCGATCACCCGCGACGTCTCGGGCGAGGGCGTCCAGCAGGCGCTTCTGAAGATCATGGAAGGCACGGTCGCTTCCGTCCCGCCGCAGGGCGGCCGCAAGCACCCGCAGCAGGAATTCCTGCAGGTCGACACGACGAACATCCTGTTCATCTGCGGCGGCGCTTTCGCCGGTCTCGACAAGATCATCTCCGCCCGTGGCGAGAAGACCTCGATCGGCTTCGGCGCGACCGTCAAGGCCCAGGACGACCGCCGCGTCGGCGAAGTCCTGCGCGAACTGGAGCCGGAAGATCTGGTCAAGTTCGGCCTCATCCCGGAATTCATCGGCCGTCTGCCGGTTTTGGCGACGCTCGAGGATCTCGACGAGGATGCGCTGATCCAGATCCTGTCCGAGCCGAAGAACGCGCTGATCAAGCAGTATCAGCGCCTGTTCGAGATGGAAGACGTCGAACTGACCTTCCACGAGGACGCGCTGCGCGAAATCGCCCGCAAGGCGATTGTGCGCAAAACCGGTGCCCGCGGCCTTCGCTCGATCATGGAGAAGATCCTGCTCGACACGATGTTCGAACTGCCGACGCTGGAAGGCGTGCGCGAGGTCGTCATCTCCGAGGAAGTGGTGCGCGGTTCGGCCCGTCCGCTTTACATCTATGCCGATCGCCAGGAAGAAAAGGCCAACGCGTCGGCGTGACCTTGGACTTTCGCACGATTCTTTTGGGGGCTTGCCATTGGCGGGCCCCTTTCTATTTGAAAAACCATGCGAGGCGCTGTTAGTATTTGCAGTGGGGACCGGATATGCCTTTGCCGATGTTGTGCAAGGGTGATGCTTGGCAATGATGCGATGATCTCGTAAGCCTGTTGCCGACGTTGTATTTTAGCCTGGTCGGAAGTGGTAAGCGCCGGTCCAGCCACGCGCTTCATAGTGTTGGCGTTCCGTTGTAATAAAGCTGTCACGTCCGGGGAACGCGGGCGTTAGCGTGGCTTGAAAAGCGTAGTCAGAACCTCCACTTGTAGAGCCAAGTGAGAGCCGGCCGGTCCCAAGCGGCCGTGCAGAGAGCCCGGTAACGGGACGATGGAAAGGACAAAAAAATGACGAAGAAAACGTCTGTAGCGAGCAGCACCGCCTACCCTGTTTTGCCTTTGCGCGACATCGTGGTGTTCCCGCATATGATCGTGCCGCTGTTCGTCGGACGGGAAAAATCGATCCGTGCGCTCGAAGAAGTCATGGGCTCGGACAAGCAGATCATGCTGGTGACGCAGATCAACGCCAGCGACGATGATCCGGACCCTTCGGCGATTCACAATGTCGGCACGGTGGCCAACGTGCTGCAGCTCCTGAAGCTGCCCGACGGCACCGTCAAGGTTCTCGTCGAAGGCCGCGCTCGCGCCGAGATCGACACCTATACCAGCCGCGAGGATTTCTACGAGGCGCTCGGCCATGTGCTCGAGGAGCCCCATGACGATCCGGTCGAGCTGGAAGCGTTGTCGCGCTCGGTCGTCTCCGAATTCGAAAGCTATGTGAAGCTCAACAAGAAAATTTCGCCCGAAGTGGTCGGCGCCGCCAGCCAGATCGACGACTATTCCAAGCTCGCCGATACGGTCGCCTCGCATCTGTCGATCAAGATCACCGAGAAGCAGGAGATGCTGGAGACGACCAGCGTCAAGCAGCGTCTCGAAAAGGCTCTCGGCTTCATGGAAGGCGAGATCTCGGTCCTGCAGGTCGAAAAGCGCATCCGCTCGCGCGTCAAGCGCCAGATGGAGAAGACCCAGCGCGAATACTACCTCAATGAGCAGATGAAGGCGATCCAGAAGGAGCTCGGTGACGGCGAGGAAGGCCGCGACGAGATGAGCGAACTGGAAGAGCGCATCGCCAAGACCAAGCTGTCCAAGGAAGCCCGTGAAAAGGCCGAGGCGGAGCTGAAGAAGCTGCGCCAGATGAGCCCGATGTCGGCGGAAGCCACCGTCGTGCGCAATTATCTCGATTGGCTGCTCGGCATTCCGTGGGGCAAGAAGTCGAAGATCAAGGCCGACCTCAACAATGCCGAGAAGATCCTCGAAGCCGATCACTTCGGTCTCGACAAGGTCAAGGAGCGCATCGTCGAATATCTGGCCGTGCAGGCGCGTGCCACCAAGATCAAAGGCCCGATCCTCTGCCTCGTCGGCCCTCCGGGCGTCGGCAAGACCTCGCTGGCCCAGTCGATCGCCAAGGCGACCGGCCGTGAGTATGTCCGCATGGCGCTCGGCGGCGTTCGCGACGAAGCCGAAATCCGCGGTCACCGCCGCACCTATATCGGCTCGATGCCCGGCAAGGTCATCCAGTCGATGAAGAAAGCGAAGAAGTCCAACCCGCTCTTCCTGCTCGATGAAATCGACAAGATGGGCATGGACTTCCGCGGCGATCCGTCCTCGGCCCTGCTCGAAGTGCTCGATCCGGCGCAGAACTCGACCTTCATGGACCATTACCTGGAAGTCGAATACGACCTCTCCGACGTGATGTTCATCACGACGGCGAATACGCTGAACATTCCGGCGCCGCTGATGGACCGCATGGAAATCATCCGTATCGCCGGCTACACCGAGGATGAAAAGCGCGAGATCGCCAAGCGGCACCTGCTGCCGAAGGCCATCAAGGAACATGCGTTGCAGCCGGAAGAATTCTCGGTCAGCGACGATGCCCTGATGGCGATCAGCCAGCAGTATACCCGCGAAGCCGGTGTCCGCAGCTTCGAACGCGAATTGATGAAGCTCGCCCGCAAGGCGGTCACCGAGATCATCAAGGGCAAGACGAAGTCCGTTCACGTGACGGCCGCCAACATCGCCGACTATCTCGGCGTCCCGCGCTTCCGCCATGGTGAGGCCGAGGGCGAGGATCAGGTCGGCGTCGTGACCGGTCTTGCCTGGACGGAAGTCGGCGGCGAGCTGCTGACCATCGAAGGTGTGATGATGCCGGGCAAGGGCCGCATGACGGTTACCGGCAATCTGAAGGACGTCATGAAGGAATCGATCTCGGCGGCGGCCTCCTATGTCCGCTCGCGCGCTGTCGATTTCGGCATCGAACCGCCGATGTTCGAAAAGAACGACATCCACGTGCACGTGCCGGAAGGGGCGACGCCGAAGGATGGCCCGTCGGCCGGTGTCGCCATGGCAACCGCCATTGTCTCGATCATGACCGGCATCCCGGTCAACAAGCATGTGGCCATGACCGGTGAAATCACCCTCCGCGGCCGTGTGCTGCCGATCGGCGGCCTCAAGGAAAAGCTGCTAGCAGCGCTTCGTGGCGGCATCAAGAAGGTGCTGATTCCGGAGGAGAACGCCAAGGACCTGGCGGAGATTCCGGACAATGTGAAGAACAACATGGAGATCATTCCGGTCTCGCGGATGGGCGAGGTGATCAAGCACGCGCTGATCCGGCGGCCGGAGCCGATCGAGTGGGATGGGACGGTGGAAACGCCCGTCATCACTTCGGTCGAAGGCCTCGATGACACGGGCGCAACCATAGCGCATTGAGTGGCATTTGCCACATTTGTGCCCTATTGGCGCAAAAGACGCAAAAAGGCTGGCGGAAACGCCAGCCTTTTTTGTGAAAACGTCATGGAGACGCTTGCTTTTCCTTGATTTGCAGGGCTTTTGGGTTCCCGGCGGGCCTGATGAAACCTAATCTGCGCCTAGCTTAGATTTGAGTCGTTTCATACCATTTAGAAAGGGGTGGAAACATGAACAAGAATGAACTCGTGTCCGCAGTCGCCGAAAAGGCAGGACTGACGAAGTCTGACGCGGCTTCCGCTGTTGACGCGGTTTTTGACGTTGTCCAGGCCGAACTCAAGAACAAGGGCGACATCCGCCTCGCTGGTTTCGGCAGCTTCACCGTTTCTCATCGCGCTGCAACGAAGGGCCGTAACCCGTCGACCGGCGCTGAAGTCGATATCCCGGCTCGCAACGTTCCGAAGTTCACGCCCGGCAAGGGCCTGAAGGACGCCGTCAACGGCTGATTTGATCGTCCGCCGGCCGTAAACGAGAACGGTTGAGCAGGATTTCGAGGGGTTCGGCGCGCCGGACCCCTTTTTGTTTTGCCGCTTGCCGCAGGCAGCGCTTTGTTTTACGAACGGTGCTGTTGGTGAAAGTCCCCACCGGCGGTAAGGGCTGCGGCCCGAGCCCGCGAGCGCGAGGCTTTGGCCGGGGAAGGGTCAGCAGATCCGGTGCGATTCCGGAGCCGACGGTATAGTCCGGATGAAAGAGAATGAGCATGGCCGCGAGCGGGCAGGGGACTGCCGGCGTCTGCGCGCCGTCGCCTCATGCGTCCTGATTTATGTTGGTCGCCTGCATAATTCCCTAAATCGGAATCGATTTGAGGATGAAATTATGCAGCAATTAAAAGCGCTACAGCGTCCTTTGCGCGTCTGGAAAGACGCGCGGCGCTGTAGTTCTGAGTGGAAGACATGAATCAGAATTCCCTTACAATGCAGCGTTCCCGCGCCTTTGCTGGCGCTGCTTTCATGGTGCTTGGAGGCGTCGCTTTCTCGCTGCTCAACGTCGTCACCCAATGGCTGACCATGAAGCTCGCCTTTCCGCCAGCCTCTGCTGCTTTCTGGCAATATGCCTTCGCCTTCCTCTTCTGCTTGCCCTTCCTGCGCAAATCCGGCCTTGCGGCTATGCGTACGAACTATCCCTGGCGGCACGTCGTGCGCGTCGTCTTTGCCGCGCTCGGCGTCGAGGCCTGGGTTTCCGGTCTTGCCTCAGTGCCGATCTGGCAGGCGATCGCGCTGGTCATGACCTCACCCTTCTTCATCATTCTCGGTGCCCGCCTGTTCCTCGGTGAGCGCGTCGGCGCGGCCCGCTGGGCAGAGACCGGCGTCGGCTTTGCCGGCGCCATGATCATCCTCCAGCCATGGTCGGACAGCTTCACCTGGGCAGCGCTCCTGCCGGTACTCTCGGCGCTGCTCTGGGGTGCCTCGTCGCTCATCACCAAGAGCCTGACCGGTATCGAGAGGCCGGAGACCATCACCGTCTGGTTGTTGGTGCTGCTGACGCCGATCAACGGCGGTCTGGCGCTTGCTGCGGGCTTCGCAGTGCCGCCAGGCACGACACTCGCGCTCTTCCTTCTGGCAGGCCTCCTGACGGTCGTGGCGCAGTATCTGCTGACCCTTGCCTATGCCAGCGCCGACGCCGCCTATGTCCAGCCCTTCGATGACCTGAAGCTGCCGCTCAACGTGCTCGCCGGCTGGCTGTTCTTCGGCTATGCGCCCGCCGGCTATCTGTGGCTGGGCGCTGCACTCATTCTTTCCGCGTCGCTCTTCATCATGAGGAACGAGATGCGTCGGGAAAAACAGGCAGCCTGACGCCGACCCTCTGAAATTTTGGGGGCTGTCATGTCTCTGTCATAGCGGTCCCGCAAAACCCCTCTGTTCGATCTTTTTGGACATTGGGGGTTTCCATGACAGTTTCATCCCGCAAGGCAGCGCTCGCTGCCGTGCTTCTCGCATCCGTGGTCTTCCCGGCTGCGGCCGAGCCGGTTTTCAACCGCATCGCCTCTTTCCCGGTCGCTCAGAACCTGCCTGGTGACAAGGACAAGCTGTCGCCGACATCCGCAGAAATCATCACCGCGACCGACGACGGCAACACCCTGATCTATAGCGACAGCCCGTTCGATGCGATCGGCTTCATCGACATCACCGACGCCAGGGTTCCGAGGGCCGGCGGCGCGCTGATGATGGATGGCGAGCCGACATCGGTCACCTCGAGTGCCGGCAAGGCGCTGGTTGCCGTCAATACCTCCGAAAGCAAGGCCAGGCCCTCCGGCCGCCTCGCAATCGTCGACGTAGCGACAAAGAAGATCGAGAACACCTGCGATCTCGGCGGCCAGCCGGATTCCATCGCCCTCAACAAGGACAAGACGCTCGGTGCCATCGCGATCGAAAACGAGCGCGACGAAGACGTCAATGACGGCAAGATCCCGCAGATGCCGGCGGGCGACCTCGCCGTTTTCCAGGTCAAGAACGGCACCGTCGATTGCGGCACCATCAGGCATGTGGCGCTGACCGGCCTTGGCGGTGTCGCCCCTGAAGACCCGGAGCCGGAATTCGTTGCCTTCAACGGGCAGAACGAGATTGCGCTGACGCTGCAGGAAAACAACGAGATCGTCATCATCGATGCCAACACGGCTCAGGTGAAGGCCCACTTCTCCGCCGGCAGCGTTGATCTCTCAGGCATCGACACCAAACGCGACGGCGCCCTGAAATTCTCGAGCGAATCGAAGGGCGTCCTGCGCGAGCCTGATGCCGTGAAGTGGCTGGACGACAACCGCCTCGTCATCGCCAATGAAGGCGATTACCAGGGCGGCTCGCGCGGCTTCACCATCTTCGACAAGGCGGGCAAGGTTCTCTATGAATCGGGCGCTTCCTTTGAACGCGCCGTCGCCCATATCGGCCATTACCCCGAAAGCCGTTCGGGATCGAAGGGCGTCGAGCCGGAAGGCCTTGAAGCTGCCAAGTTCGGCGACGACCAATATTTCTTCCTGCTTGCCGAGCGCGCCTCGGTCGTTGGCGTCTATAAGGATACCGGCGCCGACCCCGAACTCATGCAGCTTCTGCCGTCGGGCATTTCGCCGGAAGGCGGGGTCGCCATCCCGCAGCGTAACCTCTTTGCGACCGCCAATGAACTCGATCTCGGCAAGGACGGCGGGGTGCGCTCGGACGTAATGATCTATGAGCGTGCGGAAGGCGACCAAGCCTATCCGCAGATCGTCTCCGCCGACAAGGAAGGCACTCCGATCGGTTTCGCAGCGCTTTCGGGTCTCGCCGCCGTTCCCGGCAAACCGGGGATGCTCTACGCCGTCAGCGACAGCGCTCTGGGCTCGCAGTCGACGATCTACACGATCGACGCAACCAAGAAGCCGGCCGTCATCATCGACGCGCTCGTCGTCAAGCGTGACGGCGCTCCAGCCCAGAAGCTCGACATCGAAGGCATCGCGGCGGCGGCCGACGGCTCCTTCTGGCTTGCCTCGGAAGGAAACAGCGAACGCCTCGTCCCGCATGCCCTCTACAACGTCAATGCCAAGGGCGACATCAAGGCCGAGATCGCCCTGCCTAGGGAACTCGCCGCCAACGAGATCCGCTACGGCTTCGAGGGTGTGACCATTGTCGGCACCGGCGACGATGCCACGCTCTGGATGGCCGTCCAGCGCGAGTGGGGTGACGACGAGAAGGGCTTCGTCAAGCTCGTCTCATACAATCCGAAGAAGAAGGAATGGGGCGCCGTGCGCTATCCGCTCGACAAGACGGAAAGCGGCTGGGTCGGCCTGTCTGAGATCTCCGCCCACGGCGATAGCGTCTATATCATCGAGCGCGACAACCTCGTCGGCGACGCCGCCAGGCTGAAGAAGCTTTACAAGGTGGCGATCTCGGAACTGAAGCCGGCCAAGCTCGGGGGCGAACTGCCGGTCGTGAAGAAGACCGAAGCGCACGATTTCCTCGGCGAACTGAAGACGGCGACCAACGGCTATGTGCTCGACAAGCTCGAAGGCTTCACCTTCGACGCATCGGGCAAGCCTTACGCTGTCACCGATAATGACGGTGTGAGCGACTCGTCCGGGGAAACCCTGTTCTTCCCGGTCAACCTGACCGCCACGAACTGAGTTCGCGTTCCCATCGAACTTAAAGGCCGGGTTTTGCTCCCGGCCTTTTTCTTTTGGCCGATTCGCCCCTGAACGGCCGATGGCCTACGTCATGAATTTGGGCAAGGCAGCCGCCAATGCGTCGACCGCAAGACGAGTCCTCAGCGGCAGGTGCGATGTCTGCAGCCACAGCGCATGACAATCATACGGGAATTCCGGCTCGTCCGGCAGGACCACCACCAGCATCCCTGCCTGCACACGGTCCCGGATAAGCCAGGAGGGCAGCCAGGCGAGCCCCATGCCTGCCGTTGCCGCATCGGCAATGGCATCGAGATCATCGAGCCTCAAACGGCTCTTGGGCCTGATTTCAATCGGTGGCTCTTCGCCGCGTGGAAAAAGCCACGGACGGAACCGGGCGGAGCGGGCATAGACGATAGCATCGTGCCCGCCGAGATCCTTGAGCTGCTCAGGCCTGCCGTGGTCATCGAGATAGGCCGGCGAGGCGCAGACCACCATGCGCTGGCGCGCGACACGGCGTGCAATGACGCCCGATCTATCCTCCAACTCGCCGGTGCGGATCGCGAGATCGTAGCCGCCCTCCGCGAGGTCGACGACAGGATCGCTGAGCGATAGATCAAGTTCGAGGTTCGGATGCCGCTGAGCGAGTTCGATTAGGATCGGGACCACGCAGCGCCGACCGAAATGAACGGGCATAGTGACGCGCAGCCTTCCGCAGGGTTCGGAAAGATGATCGACTGCAAGCGCATCCGCAGCCTCGGTCTCCGCAAGGATCATCCGGCAGCGCTCGTAATAGGCGCGTCCGAAATCCGTCGGGCTCTGGCGCCGCGTCGTCCGGTTGATGAGGCTCACACCCAGGCGCTCCTCGAGAAAGCGGATATGCTTGCCGACCATCGGTCCGGACAGGCCAAGGGCCGCGGCGGCCGCTGCGAATGAGCCCAGATCGACGGCCTTCACGAAGACGGCCATGCTGGTGAGACGATCCATATTGCAAACTCTTGGTTTCTTCTGTCTTACCTCCGGGCCAATTTATCTTCTGGAGGCGGCTTGGCATAGATCATTCGGTTCAATCATTTTGGAGTTGATATCGAATGCCACGCGTAATCCGCTTTCATGAGCTTGGCGGCCCCGAGGTTCTCCGCATCGAAGATGCAGTGATTCCCGCGCCGCAGCCGGGGTTGGTTCAGATCCGTGTCAAGGCGCTGGGCATCAATCGCGCTGAAGCTTTGTTGCGGTCAGGCGCCTATATCGAAACCGCGCCGCTGCCTTCTGGCCTCGGCCTCGAAGCGGCCGGTATCGTCGAGGCGGTGGGCGAGGGTGTGGATGGTTTTGTGCCGGGCGACCGTGTTAGCATCATCCCGCCCATCTCCATGGTCCAGTGGCCGGCTTATGGGGAACTCATAAATTTTCCCGCCGAATTTGTCGTCAGGCATCCGCCGACGCTGTCCTGGGAGGCGGCCGCTGCCGTCTGGATGCCGTTTTTGACGGCCTACGGCGCACTCATCGACACTGCCGGGTTGAGCAAAGGTGATTTCGTCGCCGTTACCGCGGCCTCGAGCAGCGTGGGACTTGCTGCGATCCAGATTGCCAACAAGGTCGGTGCGATGCCGATTGCGATTACCAGGACCTCCCGCAAGCGTAAGGCATTGCACGATGCCGGTGCTGCGCATGTCCTCGCTTCACAGGAGGAAGATCTGGAAATGAAGCTGAAGGCCGTCGCCGGCCGGGATGGCGTTCGGGTCGTCTTCGATGCTGTCGCCGGCCCCATTTTCGAACCGCTGAGCGCGGCAATGTCATCGGGCGGCATTTTCATCGAATATGGCGGATTGAACCAGGAGCCGACGCCGTTTCCGCTCCCTGCGGTGCTCGGCAAAGGCCTGACGCTACGCGGTTATCTCGTCCATGAGATTCTCCGCGACCCGGCGCGGCTGCAGGCTGCAAAGACCTTTATCTACGAAGGGCTCGCGTCCGGCGCCCTGGAACCTGTCATATCAAGGACATTCCCTTTCGAACAGATCGTCGAAGCGCACCGCTTCTTGGAATCGAACGAGCAGTTCGGCAAGATTGTCGTGACGGTCTGATCCGGTCCTTCTTGGGATGATGTCTCAGGCCCGGCCAAGTGGCCGGGCGGGCTAGAACGGCCCGTCAGAGCTTACCAGCGCTGATGCACATGCGGTGCGATCAGCCGCTCGTAGATTTCACGCGTCGCCGCCATGACATCGGCCGAAAGCGGCGCGAGGTCGGCGGCGGCCGCGTTTGCCTTGGCCTGTTCGGCATTGCGGGCGCCGGGGATGACGACGGTGACCGCTTCAGCCATCAGGACCCAACGCAGCGCGAAGCCAGCCATAGTGGCGCCGGCTGGCACCAGCTTGCGCACTTCCTCGACCGCCTGCAGTCCGACCTCGAAGGGAACGCCTGCAAAAGTCTCGCCGACATCGAAGGCCTCACCATGGCGATTGAAATTGCGGTGGTCGTCGCTGGCGAAATGTGTAAGCCGGGTGATCTTGCCGGAGAGAAGGCCGCTTGCCAGCGGCACGCGGGCGATGATCGCCACGTTCCTGCGGCGTGCTTCCTGGAAAAACAGATGGGCGGGGCGCTGGCGGAAGATATTGTAGATGATCTGAATACTGACGACGCCGGGATATTCGATCGCCTTCAGCCCGTCCTCGACCTTTTCGACGCTGACGCCATAGCCCTTGATCTTGCCGGCCTTCTGCAGCGTGTCCAGGCTCTCGAAGACCTCAGGCTGGTAAAGCACCTCGCGCGGCGGGCAGTGCAACTGCACGAGGTCGAGACAGTCAACCGCAAGATTCTCCAGGCTGCGATCGATAAAGCCCTCGAGATTGGCCCTGGTATAGCCTTCCGCGACATGCGGGGTGAGGCGGCGGCCTGCCTTGGTCGCGACCATCGGGCGCTCGCCGCCGCGTGCCTTCAAGACATCGGCAATGATCTTTTCCGAGCGGCCGTCGCCGTAAACATCCGCCGTGTCGATGAACGTCATGCCGGCATCGAGCGCGGCATTCAGCGCCGCGCGCCCATCCGCCTCGCTGATATCGCCCCAGGAGCCGCCGATCTGCCAGGCGCCGAAGCCGACATTGGTGACGGTGAAGGGCGTGCGGCCAAAAGCATGGTGTTTCATGAACATCTCCCCAGGTTATGAAAGGCACTCGCCTATCAGGCGGGCAACTGTGCGGCAATTGCCAATCCGGCCTTGATCGGTCGCCTCGATCAAATATCGTCCGGAGACAAGGCTTCAACCGCAATGGACGGAAAGGAACGATCATGGAGATTAAACCCGCTGGCTCTCGCCCTTCAACGAAACCGCCGGCCGACTACTTTACCGGCAATGTTCGCCAGGATCCGCTGATCGAGCCGCCGGCGCCGGCCCGGGTGAGGGCAACCTCCGTCACCTTCGAACCGGGCGCCCGCACGGCTTGGCACACGCATCCGCTCGGCCAGACGCTGGTCGTCACCTCAGGCAAGGGCCTCGCCCAGAGCTGGGGCGAGGAGATTCGCGAAATCCGCGCCGGCGACACCGTCTGGTTTGCGCCGCGCGAAAAACACTGGCACGGCGCCGGCCCGGACACGGCAATGACGCACATCGCTATCCACGAGGCATTGGACGGCAGTCATGTCGACTGGATGGAAAAGGTCAGCGACGATCAATATTCCGGCAAGGCGTAAAGCATGTCTCGCAAAAGTGTGCAGCGGTTTTGCGATAAAGACATGCGCAAAAAAGACTAAAGCGCGGGCCAAGCGAATCTGAAGATCGCGCCGCGCTTTAGACGGATCAGAGGCGCTTCAGGCAATAGGAAAAATGCGCGTGTGATTCGACCGTCAGGAATTCGAATTGCCAGCCATAATCCTTGCAGAATTTGGTAACCGCCTCGACGACACCGTAGACGATCGGTTTGACCGTGTTGCCGGTGCAGAAATCATGACCGGCAATGCGTCCTGTCCGCTTCACCTTCTTCTCGCAGAGCAAGAGCTCCTGCCAGGTGAGCTCGAACGAATGGTCGGTGTCGATATAGGCCCAGTCGAGGAAGTCATCCGCGAATTCGGCGAGCTTGTCGAGCGATGTGCCTTGCATCAGGTGCAGCCGGCCGGCGCCGATCTCGGCTGCGAAATTCGTGTGAATCGCGTCGAGCCCGGAGCTGTAGCGATCCATCGACCAGGGATCGATGAGATAAAGCTGGGCGGGGCGATTCTTTTCCAGGATCTCCGCCGTATATTCGCCGAAGGCTGCACCCACTTCGACGCCGATGCCGCCATTCGGGATCCGGTAGAGCAGTTCGCCGCGATCCGGCAGCAGCCGGGCGTTTTCCATATGATGGGCGCTGAGCGGGGTGCGCGGCATGCTCGCCCGCAGCGCCTGCCTTTCTTCACGTGTCTTCATCTCTGATCTCGGGATTGGGGCGGCTGACGGCCCTGGTGCGGTTCGAGGGAACGTAGGACCAGCCGACGCCGATGACAACGGCATGACAAGAATTTGCTTCTTTCGGACAAAGCGTTAAGTTTCGCCTGTGAATGACGAAAGAGCCCTGGGAGGAGCGACTTCATGAGACGGATGTGGCCCGAAGAGTTCAATGCCATCATTGCCGATGCCGAAGAAGTGATGCTGGAATCATCCGCAGAAGCAGGCGCCGGCGAGCCGCTGCACCGGAAGGCGCTGAAGGCGGGCATCGCCATGGAAGATTACGAGCGAATCTGGCCGCTCGCCGAGATGCGCTTCCGATTGGGCGAGGGGCCGTTCGCCGGCAAGGCCATCACGCTCATCACCACCAACCCTCATTATCATCCCTGGCATCCAAAGGATGGCGGCAGCGTCGAATCCGTCTCGGACAGCGGCCGCCACTACAAGACGGATTACCTCGTCGTGCATTTCCTGCTCGATGACGTAAGGGAAACCTCACCTGCCTGATCGGTTGCCCCGGGGTTGCCAACGGCGACGCCGGGGATGCTGACGCCGAGTTGATCTTCACCCTGATGACAATGACGGCGATATCGCTAAGCTCGCCGGACCGATCCTTGCCAATTGGAGGTTCCCATGATGGGCAATGTGCTGGATATTCCGGTCAAGACGGTGGATGGTCGACAGATCACACTGAACGAATACAAGGGCAGGGTGCTTCTGATCGTCAACGTCGCCTCGAAATGCGGACTCACGCCGCAATATGAGGGACTGGAAAGGCTCTATGGCGAAAAGCGCGAGCGCGGCTTCGTCATCGCCGCTTTCCCCGCCAACGACTTCAAGGGCCAGGAACCCGGCACCGACGCCGAGATCTTCGATTTCTGCACCACCACCTACGACGTCACCTTCCCGATTTTTTCTAAGATTTCGGTCAAGGGCGAGGCCCAGCACCCGCTCTACCGGCAGCTGACCAAATCGGGCGTGAAGACGACGGGCGAGGGTCCGATGCGCGAACGCCTGAATGCCCACGGCATTTCAGGCGGCGACGAGGATGACATCCTCTGGAATTTCGAAAAATTCCTGATCGGCCGCGACGGCAAAGTCGCCGCCCGCTTTGCGCCCGATGTGACGGCGGATGATTCGCGGCTGGTTTCCGCGGTGGATCAAGAACTGGCGAAGGCATGATTTGCCAGGAGCCGAGCAGGATCTTCAGATCCCGAGCACGGTCACAAGCGGGGGCGTAAAGTCCTTGAAACCCAGTCTCGGCTGGTCGCATCTCCTGTCAAACTTCGTCTTCGATACGTGGCGCTGACAGTTCGGATTCGTTTTGAACGCGTATCCGGGCAGGCTGACATATGTGGCGCTTGGCGCGCCAAGGGCTATCGCGATGCACAGCGTCAATGCGGAGCTGAGAGCCCTCATGGCACACCTCCAGGTGTCATAAGCCTCCAAACGCGAAGACTTTCCGGGCGGCGATTCTCCCACTTTTGCCGGCCCCCATCCATTCGCCCAATAGGAGGTGGCCCGGCGGCCGGAGTAGTCCGTTTTGGCGGAACCTGGTTTCCAGACGGCGCCGCATTTGACCTGCCGGACAGCTATGCTGCGCCGGAACGTCTTGCCGAAGCCGCGTTCCCAGCCGGCAGCCTCTGCAGAGGCAGATAGCTGCGTGAGCCAATCAGCGGCAGATGAGACTGCGGTTGTTGACATCACTCTTTGAAACTTGAGGGGAAGAATGGTGGGCGATGAGAGACTCGAACTCCCGACATCCTCGGTGTAAACGAGGCGCTCTACCAACTGAGCTAATCGCCCATCGCTGGCGAAGCCGATCGGCCTGCTGCGTTGGTGGCCGTCATCTATGCGGATCACGGCAAAACCGCAAGAGTGTTTGTGAAGAATTTTTGATTTTTTTGGCGGTCGTCTGCTGGTCTGCGCTGCCGATCAGGCGCAGTCGGCCTGTGGATAAAGGGGGGGCGGCGGATTTATCCATTTTGCCTGCGCCGCCGGCTCCCATCGTGCCTCGCTGCGGCTGCGGAGGTTGGAATTGCCGGCTTTCCGTTCTGCCTGCAGCGGCTTTACCGAAACAATTCAGCGACTGTCATGGTTTTGTCTCCAAACCTGCTTGACACTAAAAGGCGAACCCCGTAGTTAGCCGCTCATCGAAACGGCCAGCCGTTTTGGTGAGGGTGCGAAGGCATCCGGATTGCTTGAAATGAAGTGCGGGTGTAGCTCAGTCGGTTAGAGTGCCGGCCTGTCACGCCGGAGGTCGCGGGTTCGAGCCCCGTCACTCGCGCCATTTCAAAGCAGGCGTTCAGGCGCCGCCGTCCGGCTCTTCCGTCCGTCATGCGCGGGTGTAGCTCAGTCGGTTAGAGTGCCGGCCTGTCACGCCGGAGGTCGCGGGTTCGAGCCCCGTCACTCGCGCCATTCTCCTCCGAAAGCCATGCAGTTTCCAGGGGTCAGGCATGCAGCTTGAATCGACTTCTGCGGATTTGTCGCGACATCGTTGCATCTGCTTGATAATGTCCGCGCGCGACGCGTCGAATTGCCGCCGTAAAAGTCTTGCGCCGGGGCGTCGGCTGCGCTAACCACGGCTTGTTGCAACGCACGTTCGCTTGTCGGGCAATTGCCCAAAAGCGCCGTCTGGCGCCTCCGACAAGCAAGGATGAACATGATGACTGAACTGCTCAGTTCCTATATTCCGATCGCTATCTTCATCGCCATTGCGCTCGTTATCGGCCTGGCGCTGCTCATTGCGCCGTTCGCCGTGGCTTTCAAAGCGCCAGATTCGGAAAAGCTCTCGGCTTACGAATGCGGTTTCAACGCCTTTGACGACGCCCGCATGAAGTTCGACATCCGCTTCTATCTCGTGTCGATCCTCTTCATCATCTTCGACCTCGAGGTCGCCTTCCTCTTCCCCTGGGCCGTTTCTTTCGGCGCCATCGGCTGGTTCGGCTTCTGGTCCATGATGGTCTTCCTCCTCGTGCTGACCATCGGCTTTATCTATGAATGGAAAAAGGGAGCCCTGGAATGGGAGTGACCCCTGTGAGCAACCAGTCGCTCGTCGCGCCGCAGCCGAAGGGGATCATCGATCCGTCGACCGGCAAGCCGATCGGGAGCAACGACGCATTTTTTGGCGAGATCAACAACGAACTCGCCGACAAGGGTTTCCTCGTCACTTCGACGGACGAGCTGATCAACTGGGCCCGTACCGGCTCGCTGATGTGGATGACCTTTGGTCTTGCCTGCTGCGCCGTCGAAATGATGCAGCTCTCCATGCCGCGTTATGACGTCGAGCGCTTTGGTTTTGCGCCGCGCGCTTCGCCGCGCCAGTCCGACGTGATGATCGTCGCCGGCACGTTGACCAACAAGATGGCGCCGGCGCTCCGCAAGGTCTACGACCAGATGCCCGAGCCACGCTACGTCATCTCGATGGGCTCCTGCGCCAATGGCGGCGGCTACTATCACTATTCCTATTCCGTGGTGCGCGGCTGCGACCGCGTCGTGCCGATCGACATCTACGTGCCGGGCTGTCCCCCCACGGCCGAAGCGCTGCTCTACGGCGTGCTTCTGCTGCAGAAGAAGATCCGGCGCACCGGCACGATCGAACGCTAAGGGTTAAGGACAAGGCATATGAGTGAAGCCCTGACTGAGCTTGCCTCCTATCTTGGCGAAGCGCGCGGCAACCTGATCGCCGCATCGCAGTTGAAGTATGGCGAGCTGACGCTGACGGCGACGGGTGAAAACCTGATCGCGCTCCTGACCTTCCTGCGTGACGACGCCAAATGCGGATTCGTCAACCTGATCGATATTTGCGGCGTCGACTGGCCGCAGCGCGAGCTGCGCTTCGACGTCGTCTATCATCTGCTGTCGCCGAAGAAGAACCTGCGCATCCGCGTCAAGGTCGCGACCGACGAGGATACGCCGGTCCCATCGGCCTGTGCGGTTCATCCCGGCGCCGATTGGTTCGAACGCGAAACCTGGGATATGTACGGCGTCCTGTTCACCGGCCATCCGGATCTGCGCCGCATCCTGACTGATTACGGTTTCGAAGGGCATCCTTTGCGCAAGGACTTTCCGACGACCGGTTTCGTCGAAGTTCGCTACGATGACGCAGCGAAGCGCGTCGTCTATGAGCCGGTGGAACTGAAACAGGAATTCCGCAACTTCGACTTCATGTCGCCATGGGAAGGCACCGAATACGTGCTGCCGGGTGATGAGAAGGCGAAACAGTAGTTCTAGGCAGAAGCCAATAGGCAGTAGGCAATAGTGATAAGGGAGAATGGCAACGGCGATTAATTCCTATCAGGATCTTCCGGTGTGGCAGCGCTCCATGGATCTTGCGGTTGAATGTTACGGCCTGACCAAGGGATTTCCCAAAGAGGAAGTTTATGGCCTTACCTCCCAGGTAAGACGTTCGGCAGCGTCCATCGCGGCAAACATAGCGGAAGGTTACGGGCGCGAGGCAACGGGTGCATATGTTCACCATTTGAAAATCGCCCAAGGATCCCTGAAGGAATTGGAGACGCATCTGATACGCTCGGCGCGAGTAGGAATAGCCACGGTCTCGCAGACCCAGTCGGCGCTTTCCTTGATTGCGGAGATAGGGAAGATGCTGCGGTCGCTTATTCGCCGCCTGCAAGATGGACAGAACGAACGTGAGAACTAACCACTACACTATTGCCTATTGCCCACTGGCTAATGCCTGCAATAGCGGAGCGCCTAGCAAATGACCGAACATAACGTCCGCAACTTCAACATCAATTTCGGACCGCAGCATCCGGCGGCGCACGGCGTTCTTCGTCTTGTCCTGGAGCTTGACGGCGAAATTGTGGAGCGGGTCGATCCGCATATCGGCCTGCTGCATCGCGGCACCGAGAAGCTGATCGAGACCAAGACCTATCTGCAGGCGGTGCCCTATTTCGATCGCCTCGACTATGTCGCGCCGATGAACCAGGAGCATGCCTATGCCATGGCCGTCGAAAAGCTGCTCGGCATCGAGATCCCGATCCGCGGCCAGCTGATCCGCGTTCTCTATTCGGAAATCGGCCGCATCCTCTCGCATCTTCTGAACGTCACGACGCAGGCGATGGACGTCGGCGCGTTGACGCCGCCGCTCTGGGGCTTTGAAGAGCGTGAAAAGCTGATGGTGTTCTATGAACGGGCCAGCGGCTCGCGCATGCACGCTGCCTATTTCCGTCCGGGCGGCGTCCACCAGGATCTGCCGGAAAAGCTCGTGCAGGACATCGGCGACTGGTGCGATCCGTTCCTCAAGGCGCTCGATGACATCGACGATCTTTTGACCGGCAACCGCATCTTCAAGCAGCGCAACGTCGATATCGGCGTCGTCTCGTTGGAAGATTGCTGGGCCTGGGGCTTCTCCGGCGTCATGGTGCGCGGTTCGGGTGCTGCCTGGGATCTGCGTCGCGCCCAGCCTTACGAATGTTATTCCGATCTCGAATTCGACATCCCGATCGGCAAGAACGGCGACAATTATGACCGCTACCTCATCCGCATGATCGAGATGCGCCAATCGGTCCGCATCATGAAGCAGTGCGTCAATCGCCTCCTCTCGGATGCGAAGACCGGTCCTTTCTCGTCGATCGACGGCAAGGTCGTTCCGCCGAAGCGCGGCGAGATGAAGCGTTCGATGGAAGCGCTGATCCACCACTTCAAGCTCTATACCGAAGGCTATCATGTGCCGGCCGGTGAAGTTTACGCCGCGGTCGAAGCGCCGAAGGGCGAGTTCGGCGTCTATCTCGTCTCCGACGGCTCGAACAAGCCGTATCGCTGCAAGATCCGCGCTCCGGGTTACGCCCACCTGCAGGCGATGGACTTCATGTGTCGCGGCCACCAGCTTGCCGACGTCGCTGCTGTCCTTGGCTCGCTCGATATCGTCTTCGGCGAGGTGGACCGCTGATGCAGCTTCTGCCGCTGGCCGTCGCAATTCTTCTCTCGGCGTCCGGGGTTTCGGCTCAGGAGGCTGACACCCTCGGCACGCCGCTGGGTCATAAGGAAGTGACGCCGCCGGGGCAGCAATCGTCCATGGGCGAGCTTTTGTCCAAGGGCTATCAGATCAAGGCCGCCATCCCGAATGGCAGCAAATTCGTCGTATTTATGCAGAAAGACCAGTCGGCCTATGCCTGCGAAATGCAGTCTTTGACCGCTTCGCGGTGTGGAACCCTAAACTGACAAGGCGTGAGGAAGAATGTCCGTTCGTCGATTAGCCGAAGATCAATTTCAGCCTGCCGCATTCGCTTTCAGCGATGAAAATGCGGTCTGGGCGGACAAGACGATCCAGAAATACCCCGCCGGCCGCCAGCAGTCGGCGGTCATTCCGCTGCTGATGCGAGCGCAGGAACAGGACGGCTGGGTCACGCGCGCGGCGATCGAAAAGATCGCCAACATGCTTGACATGGCTTATATCAGAGTGCTCGAGGTCGCGACCTTCTATACGCAGTTCCAGCTGCATCCTGTCGGCACGCGCGCCCATGTCCAGGTCTGCGGCACCACGCCCTGCATGCTGCGCGGCTCGGAAGCGCTGATGTCGGTCTGCAAGAGCAAGATCCATTCCCACCCATTCGAGCGCAATGCCGAAGGCACGCTCTCCTGGGAAGAGGTCGAATGTCTTGGCGCCTGCGTCAACGCCCCGATGGTGATGATCGGCAAGGACACGTACGAAGACCTGACGCCGGAGCGCCTCGAGGAGATCATCGACACCTTTGCTGCCGGCAATGGCGCGAGCATCAAGCCGGGCACTCAGATCGATCGGATATTCTCAGCACCGGAAGGCGGCCCGACCTCGCTGACGACCGAAGAGCCGAAGGCAAGGACACGCGCCAAGAAGAGCGAGGCCGAAACCGTGTCGGCACCGGTCGACGCTGCGCCGGTCCCGCCCTCCGAGGCCGGCCGCCCGAAGAGCACTGATGCCGAGACCAATGCGGTCTTGAAGACACCGGCGACGGCGCCGAAGGCTGCTGCGAAAAACGCCAGGGCAGCCGAGGAGCAGCCGGTTTCCGGCACGGCGCCTGCCGAGGCGACGCCTGCTGCGGCCAAGGCCGAAACCGCTCCGGCGGCCAAGCCCAGCCTGACCGACAAGAACCGTCCGGCCGGCATCGAAAAGCCCGCCGCTCCTGATGACCTGAAGATGATCTCCGGCGTCGGTCCGAAGATAGAGGCGACATTGAATGAAATCGGCATCTTCACCTTCGCGCAGGTCGCAGGCTGGAAGAAGGCCGAACGCGAATGGGTCGATAGTTACCTGAACTTCCGCGGCCGCATCGAGCGCGACGACTGGGTCAAGCAGGCCAAGGCGCTCGCCAAGGGCGGCGAAGCGGAATATATCAAGGTCTTCGGCAAGAAGCCGCGGTAAGAGGTGAAGCATGTTACAAGATAAAGACCGCATCTTTACCAATATCTACGGCCTCAAGGACAAGTCCCTGAAGGGCGCGATGAGCCGCGGCCACTGGGACGGCACCAAGCAGATCCTCGAAAAGGGCCGCGACTGGATTATCAACGAGATGAAGGCCTCCGGCCTTCGCGGTCGCGGCGGTGCCGGTTTCCCGACAGGCCTCAAATGGTCCTTCATGCCGAAGGAAAGCGACGGCCGCCCGCATTACCTCGTCGTCAATGCCGACGAATCGGAGCCCGGCACCTGCAAAGACCGCGACATCATGCGCCACGATCCGCATACACTGATCGAAGGGTGCGTCGTCGCAAGCTTCGCCATGGGCGCCAATGCCGCCTACATCTACGTGCGCGGTGAATACATCCGCGAGCGCGAAGCGCTGCAGGCGGCGATCGACGAGTGCTATGACTACGGCCTGCTTGGCAAGAACAACAAGCTCGGCTGGGACATGGACATCTTCGTCCATCACGGCGCCGGCGCCTATATCTGCGGCGAGGAAACCGCGCTGCTTGAAAGCCTGGAAGGCAAGAAGGGCCAGCCGCGCCTGAAGCCGCCTTTCCCAGCCAACATGGGCCTCTACGGCTGCCCGACGACCGTCAACAACGTCGAATCGATCGCGGTCGCGCCGACGATTCTGCGCCGCGGCGCTGGCTGGTTCTCGGCCATCGGTCGTCCGAACAATGTCGGCACCAAGCTGTTCATGCTCTCCGGCCACGTCAACAAGCCGTGCACCGTTGAAGAGGAAATGGGCATCACCTTCCGCGAACTGGTCGACCGCCACGCCGGCGGCATCCGCGGTGGCTGGGACAATCTGCTCGCCGTCATTCCGGGCGGTGCATCCTGCCCGATCGTTCCGGCCAAGGACATCATCGATTGCCCGATGGATTTTGACGGTCTGCGCGGCGTCGGTTCCTCCTTCGGCACGGCCGCCGCGATTGTCATGGACAAGTCCACGGACGTCATCAAGGCGATCGCCCGCATCTCCGCCTTCTTCAAGCATGAGAGCTGCGGCCAGTGCACGCCCTGCCGGGAAGGCACGGGCTGGATGTGGCGCGTGATGGAGCGCATGGCCAAGGGCAACGCCCAGAAGCGCGAAATCGACATGCTGTTTCAGGTGACCAAGCAGATCGAAGGCCACACCATCTGCGCGCTCGGCGACGCCGCCGCATGGCCGGTGCAGGGTCTGATCCGTAACTTCCGTCCCGAGATCGAAAAGCGCATCGACCAGTATACGGCGAGCGCGCTCGATCACGGCGCGGTTCTGGAGGCGGCTGAATAATCATGACCGACAAGGCATCCAAGAGTGGGAAGAAGGAAGAGACCGCCGATTTCGCGGCCGGCTTCGGCCGTCTTGCCGCCGAGATGCTGGAAAACGCACAGGCAATGCCGGTGCATCCGCTGATGGCACATCCTGCCGCAGCCTTTGCCGCCGCAACGGCTATTGGCTTCGGTTTCTCGACGCAGATGGCGGGAGCCTTTTTCGGGGCCTTCCAGAGTGCTCTGGAAACGACGGGCAAACTCGCCGCCGCCCTCGATGATACGCCGCCCGACGAACCGGCGCCCGCTGTCGATATCCGGTCGGAGAACATCCGCCCGGCCGTCAAGGCGTTCAGCAAGCCCGCGGCCGACAAGCCTGCCGCCGAAAGGAAGGCTGGGCCGAGGCTGAGAGTCGTCAAGCCGGCAAGCGAACCGACTCAGGCAAGCCAGCCGACGCCCAGCGTGAAGGTAAAACCGGCTCAGCGGGCTGCAAAGGCCGACGATCTCAAGCTGATCGCCGGCATCGGTCCGAAGCTGGAGCAGGTGTTGAACACCAAAGGCATTCGCGGCTTCGCCGAGATTGCCGCCTGGACCGACGAGGATATCGCCCGGCTTGACGCCGAGCTCGGCCTTAGCGGCCGCATCGCACGCGACGACTGGATCGGTCAGGCGAAGGTTCTGGCCGGGCGGGGCCGCAGAAGGAAATGAGCTGTCCGGCCGCGCAAACCGGCCGGAAATAGGGCGGATCAGCGAAGGGGCGGAGGGCCCACGCTGCAGATGCCGGTGCGGGTTCCGCGTCTGGAACGCGCGACAGACAATTTGGGCGACATCGGCTGCCAGCAGGACGAAAGATCCGGCTCGGCAAAGAGAATGTTGCAAAACAGGTTTGTTTGCCGTCA
Source organism: Rhizobium sp. NLR10b (assembly GCF_019685435.1). NCBI lineage: Bacteria > Pseudomonadati > Pseudomonadota > Alphaproteobacteria > Hyphomicrobiales > Rhizobiaceae > Rhizobium > Rhizobium sp. NLR10b. The sequence goes on from NZ_JABDWV010000015.1 coordinate 74,837, forward strand.
TCAGGCAAACGGGAAACAGGACTGAGCGACGATGGCAAAACTGAAGATTGACGGCAACGAGATCGAAGTTCCGGATCATTTCACGCTATTGCAGGCGTGTGAGGATGCCGGCGCTGAAGTTCCGCGCTTCTGCTTCCACGAGCGCCTGTCGGTTGCCGGCAACTGCCGCATGTGCCTTGTCGAGGTGAAGGGCGGACCGCCGAAGCCGCAGGCTTCCTGCGCCATGAGCGTGCGCGACATCCGCGGCGGCCCGAATGGCGAACTGCCCGAGGTCTTCACCAACACGCCGATGGTCAAGAAGGCCCGTGAAGGCGTGATGGAGTTCCTGCTGATCAACCATCCGCTCGACTGCCCGATCTGCGACCAGGGCGGCGAATGCGACCTGCAGGATCAGGCGATGGCATTCGGCATCGACACCTCGCGCTACCAGGAAGACAAGCGCGCAGTCGAGGACAAGTATATCGGCCCGCTCGTCAAGACGGTGATGAACCGCTGCATCCATTGCACGCGCTGCGTCCGCTTCACCACCGAGGTTGCCGGCATTTCCGAACTCGGCCTGATCGGTCGCGGCGAGGATGCCGAGATCACCACCTATCTCGAACAGGCGATGACCTCCGAACTGCAGGGCAACGTCGTCGACCTCTGCCCGGTCGGCGCGCTCACCTCCAAGCCCTTCGCCTTCACCGCCCGCCCCTGGGAATTGAACAAGACCGAGTCGATCGACGTCATGGATGCCGTCGGTTCGGCGATCCGCGTCGACACCCGTGGCCGTGAAGTCATGCGCATCCTGCCGCGCGTCAACGAGGTGATCAACGAGGAGTGGATTTCCGACAAGAGCCGCTTCATCTGGGACGGTTTGAAGACGCAGCGCCTCGACCGGCCTTACGTCCGCCGCGACGGCCGCCTGCAGCCGGCCAGCTGGGCCGAGGCCTTCGGCGCCATCAAGGCTGCTGTCAGCGCCACTTCAGGCGAAAAGATCGGCGCGATCGCTGGCGATCTCGCTTCCGTCGAGGAAATGTATGCGCTCTCCGAGCTGGTCAAGGCACTGGGATCGGCTAATCTCGACTGTCGCCAGGATGGGACGGCACTCGATCCGTCGCTCGGCCGTGCAAGCTACCTCTTCAACCCGACGATTGCGGGCATCGACCAGGCCGACGCGCTGCTGATCATCGGCGCCAATCCGCGTTTCGAGGCGGCTATTCTCAACGCCCGCATCCGCAAGCGCTGGCGTCGCGGCAAGTTCCCGATCGGCGTGATCGGCGAGCCCAGTGAACTGCGTTACAGCTATGACTATCTCGGCGGCGGACCCGACACGCTCAAGGATCTGGTCGATGGCGGCCATGCCTTCGCGAACGTCCTGAAGAACGCCGCCAAGCCGATGATCATCATCGGCCAGGGCGCGCTGTCGCGCAGCGATGGCGCCGGTGTTCTCGCAAGTGCCGCCAAGCTTGCCGGTTCGGTCGGTGCGGTCGTCGAAGGCTGGAACGGCTTCGCCGTCCTCCACACCGCTGCCTCGCGTGTCGGCGGCCTTGATCTCGGCTTCGTGCCGGGTGCTGCGGGCGTCAATGCCGCTGAAATGCTGCAGTCGATGGAGGTGCTCTTCCTGCTCGGCGCCGATGAACTCGACTTCACCGCCAAGAAGGCCAAGCTCACCGTCTATATCGGCTCGCATGGCGATAACGGCGCGCACCATGCCGACGTCATCCTGCCGGCCGCAGCCTATACCGAAAAGTCCGGCACCTGGGTCAACACCGAAGGCCGCGTCCAGATGGGCAATCGCGCAGGCTTTGCGCCGGGCGATGCCCGTGAGGATTGGGCGATCATCCGTGCGCTGTCCGACGTGCTCGGCAAGAAGCTTCCCTTCGATTCACTGAGTGAGTTGCGCGGCCGGCTCTATGCCGCTTTCCCGCATTTCGCCGCCATCGACGAGATCGCCGAAACCGATAGCGCCCAAATTGCCGCAGTCGCGAAAAAAGCCGGCAAGATGAACAAGTCAGGGTTTGCGTCGCCGGTCAAAGACTTCTATTTGACGAACCCGATAGCGCGCGCCTCGGCTGTCATGGCCGAGTGCTCGGCATTGGCCCGCAACAACTTCAAAGTCGCGGCAGAGTAAGGGCAGGAACTCATGGATTCTTTCTTCTCAACCTATGTCTGGCCGGGGATCATCATGATCGGTCAGTCGCTGCTGCTTCTCGTCTGCCTGCTCGTCTTCATCGCTTACGTGCTGCTTGCCGACCGCAAGATTTGGGCGGCCGTGCAGCTGCGCCGCGGCCCGAACGTTGTCGGTCCCTTCGGCCTGTTCCAGTCCTTCGCCGACCTTCTGAAGTTCGTGTTCAAGGAGCCGATCATTCCGGCCGGCGCCAACAAGGCGGTGTTCCTGCTGGCCCCGCTGGTGACCGTGCTGTTGGCGCTGTCCACCTGGGCGGTGGTGCCGCTCGCTGATGGCTGGGTGATCGCCAACATCAATGTCGGCATTCTCTATATCTTCGCGATCTCCTCGCTTGAAGTCTACGGGATCATCATGGGCGGCTGGGCTTCGAATTCGAAGTATCCCTTCCTCGGCGCGCTGCGCTCGGCCGCACAGATGGTGTCCTATGAAGTCTCGATCGGCTTCGTCATCGTCACCGTTCTGCTCTGCGTCGGCTCGCTCAACCTGACCGACATCGTCAATGCGCAGCATACCGGCCTCGGCACCATGCTCGGCCTGCCGGCCTCGTTTCTCGACTGGCACTGGCTGTCGCTGTTCCCGATGTTCATCGTCTTCTTCATCTCGGCGCTCGCCGAGACGAACCGTCCGCCTTTCGACCTTCCGGAAGCCGAATCGGAACTCGTCGCCGGCTTCATGGTCGAGTACGGTTCCTCGCCATACATGATGTTCATGCTCGGCGAATATGCGGCCGTCTGCCTGATGTGCTCGCTGACGACGATCCTCTTCCTCGGCGGCTGGCTGCCTCCTGTCGATATCTGGATTCTCAATTGGGTCCCGGGCATTATCTGGTTCATGCTGAAGGCATGCTTCGTGTTCTTCATGTTCGCGATGGTCAAGGCCTTCGTCCCGCGCTACCGCTACGACCAGCTCATGCGCCTCGGCTGGAAGGTCTTCCTGCCGCTGTCGCTCGCCATGGTCATCATCGTTGCATTCGTGCTGAAACTGATGGGATGGGCGTAATGATCCCAGCTCTCGTTTCCGGCAAAATTGGAGGTTGAAGATGGCAAGCTTGTCCAGCTCCATCAACTCGCTGTTCCTCAAGGAATTCTTCGGCGCGTTCTTTCTGTCGATGCGCTATTTCTTCCGCCAGAAGGCGACCATCAACTATCCCTTCGAAAAGGGTCCGGTCTCCCCGCGCTTCCGCGGCGAGCATGCGCTGCGCCGTTATCCGAACGGCGAGGAACGCTGCATTGCCTGCAAGCTCTGCGAGGCGATCTGTCCAGCCCAGGCGATCACCATCGAGGCCGGTCCGCGCCGCAACGACGGCACGCGCCGCACCGTGCGCTACGACATCGACATGGTGAAGTGCATCTATTGCGGCTTCTGCCAGGAAGCCTGCCCGGTCGACGCGATCGTCGAAGGTCCGAATTTCGAATTTGCGACGGAAACCCGCGAAGAGCTCTATTTCGACAAGGCGCGCCTTCTCGATAACGGGGACCGGTGGGAGCGCGAAATCGCCCGCAACATCGCGATCGACTCGCCGTACCGCTGATTGAGATCTGAAACGCCGCGGTGGAGCTGCTCGCTCCTGTCACGGTCAATATGCACAGGAGCTTTGCCGGCGAGTGCCGCGAAGCTCCATCGGGCAGGGAAAATTCCCGGCTGCCCGGGGGAAGATGAAAAAGGCACCAACATGGGTCTGCAGGCTCTATTTTTCTATCTTTTCGCCTTTGTCGCGGTGGCGTCGGCGTTCATGGTCATCTGGGCGAAGAACCCGGTTCACTCGGTTTTGTTTCTGATCCTGGTGTTCTTCAACGCGGCCGGCCTGTTCCTGCTGCTCGGCGCCGAGTTCCTGGCGATGATCCTGCTCGTCGTCTATGTCGGCGCCGTCGCCGTCCTCTTCCTCTTCGTAGTGATGATGCTCGACATCGACTTCACCGAATTGAGGGCAGGCGTGCTCGAATATGCGCCGATCGGCGGATTGATCGGGATCATCCTGGCGGCCGAACTGATCGTCGTCATCGGCGGCAGCGTCATCTCGCCTGAGATCGCCAAATCAGTCGCCATGCCGATCCCGGCACTGACCGAGCGCACCAATACGGCCGCTCTCGGCGACGTGCTTTACACCAACTACGTCTATTTCTTCCAGATTGCCGGCCTGGTGCTGCTGGTCGCCATGATCGGCGCGATCGTGCTGACGCTGAGGCATCGCACCAACATCAAGCGGCAGAATATTTCCAGGCAGGTTGCCCGCACGCCCGCCACCGCCGTCGAGGTGGTTACGGTCAAGCCGGGGCAGGGCGTCTAAAGGCAGGTCAAGGAACAAAGAACATGGTCATCGGTCTTTCCCACTACCTGACGGTCAGCGCCATCCTCTTCACGCTCGGCGTCTTCGGCATCTTCCTGAACCGGAAGAACGTCATCGTCATCCTGATGTCGGTCGAACTGATCCTGCTTGCCGTCAACATCAACATGGTCGCCTTCTCTTCCTTCCTGAACGACATTGTCGGCCAGGTCTTCGCGCTGTTCATTCTGACGGTCGCGGCTGCCGAAGCGGCGATCGGTCTTGCAATTCTCGTTGTCTTCTACCGCAACCGCGGCTCGATCGCGGTCGAAGACGTCAATATGATGAAGGGCTGAGTGGCTCATGTTCCTCTATAAGGCTATTGTCTTTCTTCCCTTGATTGGCGCGATCGTCGCCGGCCTTTTCGGCCGCGCCATCGGCGCCAAGGCCTCGGAATATGTAACCAGCGGCCTGATGATCATCGCCGGCATCCTGTCGTGGATCGTCTTCTTCAACGTTGGCATGGGCCATCTTGAAGGCGGGCCGATCAAGGTCGAGGTGCTGCGCTGGATCCAGTCCGGCGGCGTCGACGTCTCCTGGTCGCTGCGCGTGGATACGCTGACCTCAGTCATGCTGATCGTCGTCAACACGGTCTCGACCTTGGTGCATATCTATTCGATCGGCTACATGCATACCGATCCGCATCGCCCGCGCTTCTTTGCCTATCTCTCGCTCTTCACCTTCGCCATGCTGATGCTGGTGACGGCCGACAACCTGGCGCAGATGTTCTTCGGCTGGGAAGGCGTCGGTCTCGCCTCCTATCTTCTGATCGGCTTCTGGTTCAAGAAGCCGTCGGCGACGGCCGCGGCGATGAAGGCTTTCATCGTCAACCGCGTCGGCGACTTCGGTTTCGTGCTGGGCATTGCCGGTGTCTTCGTGCTGTTTGGTTCGATTAACCTCGATACGATCTTCGCCAATGCATCGAATTTCGCCCCGCATGAAGGCGGCGGTGAGGCGAGCGAAGTGATCCTCAACCTCTTCGGCATGCAGCTCGACAATGCGCACGCGCTGACCGGCATCTGCCTGCTGCTGTTCATGGGCGCAATGGGCAAGTCGGCGCAGTTCCTGCTGCACACCTGGCTCCCGGACGCGATGGAAGGCCCGACCCCGGTCTCGGCCCTCATCCATGCCGCGACCATGGTCACCGCCGGCGTCTTCCTCGTCGCCCGCATGTCGCCGCTGTTCGAACTGTCGCCGGATGCGCTCACGGTCGTCACCGTGATCGGCGCGATCACCGCCTTCTTCGCGGCAACCGTCGGCCTGGTGCAGAACGACATTAAGCGCGTCATCGCCTATTCCACCTGCTCGCAGCTCGGCTACATGTTCGTGGCGCTCGGGGTAGGGGCTTACGGCGCGGCGATCTTCCATCTCTTCACGCATGCCTTCTTCAAGGCGCTGCTCTTCCTCTGTGCCGGCTCGGTCATCCACGCCGTCGACGGCGAGCAGGACATGCGCCACATGGGCGGCCTGTATCCGCACATCAAAGTTACCGCCGGCCTCATGATCATCGGCACGCTGGCGATCACCGGCGTCGGCATTCCCTTCACGCCGTTCGGCCTTGCCGGCTTCTTCTCCAAGGACGTGATCATCGAGGCGACCTACGCATCGCATTCGCCGGTCTCGGGCTTCGCCTTCTCGCTGCTGGTCATTGCGGCTCTATTTACCAGCTTCTACTCCTGGCGCCTGATCTTCATGACCTTCTTCGGCAAGCCGCGCGCTTCGCATGAGGTCATGCACCACGTCCACGAGTCGCCCCAGGTCATGCTGGTGCCGCTCTATATCCTTGCGCTCGGCGCCATATTTGCGGGCGTGATCTTCGAAGGCCGGTTCTACGGCGAGGAATATGCCGAGTTCTGGAAGGGCGCGCTCTTTACCGGTGCCGAAAACGAACTCCTCGAACAGTTCCATCATGTACCCACGCTTGTCGGCTTAAGCCCCTTCATCGCTATGGTGCTGGGTTTCGTCATTGCCTGGTACATGTATATCCGCTCGCCGCAGACGCCGCGCGTCCTCGCCAAGCAGCACCGGGTGCTCTACCATTTCCTGCTCAACAAGTGGTATTTCGACGAACTCTACGACTTCCTGTTCGTCCGCACGGCAAGGGCGCTCGGCCGCTTCCTGTGGAAGAAGGGTGACGTCGGCGTCATCGATACCTACGGGCCGAACGGTGTCGCCGCCCGCGTCGTCGCCGTCACCGATCGCGTGGTCCGCCTGCAGACCGGTTACCTCTATCACTATGCCTTCGCCATGCTGCTCGGCATTGCGGCGCTCGTTACCTGGATGATGCTCGGGAGTTCCTTCTGATGACCGATTGGCCTATTCTTTCAACGGTCACCTTCCTGCCGCTCGCCGGCGTGGTGCTCCTGCTCTTGATGAATGGCGACAGCGAAAGCGGCCGGAGAAACGTGCTGGGGATATCGCTGATCACCACCGTCTTCACCTTCATCGTCTCGCTCGTCATCTGGATCGGCTTCGACAATGCCAATCCAGGCTTTCAGATGGTCGAGAAGCATGACTGGCTCGGCACCGGCATTGGCTACCACGTCGGCGTCGACGGCATCTCTATGCTGTTCGTCATCCTGACGACCTTCCTCATGCCCTTCTGCGTGCTGGCGAGCTGGCTCTCGATCGAGAGGCGCCTGAAGGAATACATGATCGCCTTCCTCATCCTCGAAACGATGATGGTCGGCGTTTTCGTCGCGCTCGATATCGTGCTCTTCTACGTCTTCTTCGAGGCGGGCCTCATCCCGATGTTCCTGATCATCGGAGTCTGGGGCGGCAAGGATCGCGTCTATGCGAGCTACAAGTTCTTCCTCTATACGCTGCTCGGCTCGGTGCTGATGCTGCTCGCCATCATGGCGATGTACTGGCAGGCCGGCACGACCGACATCACCGCGCTGCTCGCCTACAAGTTCCCGCCGGCGCTGCAGACCTGGCTCTGGCTTGCCTTCTTTGCCTCTTTCGCAGTGAAGATGCCGATGTGGCCCGTTCATACCTGGCTTCCGGATGCGCACGTTCAGGCGCCGACGGCAGGCTCGGTGATCCTTGCCGGCGTGCTCCTGAAGCTCGGCGGCTACGGTCTCATCCGCTTCTCGCTCGGCATGTTCCCGGTCGCGTCCGATTATTTTGCGCCGCTCGTCTTCGCCATGTCGGTCATCGCCATCATCTACACCTCGCTGGTAGCGATGATGCAGGACGACATGAAGAAACTGATCGCCTATTCCTCCGTGGCGCATATGGGCTACGTGACCATGGGCATCTTCGCCGCCAACATGCAGGGTGTTCAGGGGTCGATCTTCCAGATGCTGTCGCACGGCATCGTCTCCGGCGCGCTCTTCCTCTGCGTCGGCGTCGTCTACGACCGTACCCATACCCGCGAGATCAACGCCTATGGCGGCCTCGTCAACAACATGCCGAAATATGCCGTGGCGATGATGGTCTTCACCATGGCCAATGTCGGGCTTCCCGGCACGTCTGGCTTCATCGGCGAATTCCTGACGCTGATCGGCGTCTTCCGGGTCAACACCTGGGTCGCGCTCTTTGCCGCCACCGGCGTCATTCTCTCGGCCGCCTATGCGCTCTGGCTCTATCGCCGGGTAATTTTCGGCGCGCTGGAGAAGGAAAAGCTGAAGGCGCTGCTCGATCTTTCCAGACGCGAACAGCTGATCCTTTATCCGCTGGTCGCGCTGACCATCTTCTTCGGCGTTTATCCGGCTCCGGTCTTCGATGCGACGGCCGCCTCGGTGGATCTGCTGGTCAACAACTACACGGCCGCCGTGCACGCAGCGCAGAACGTTGCGCTGTCTATGAAATGATGACGGGACTTATCGGACATGACCGCTGAAACAATTCTCCTCAGTCTGCATCTTTCCGCGCCGGAGCTCATCCTCGCGGTCGGCGCCCTGGTCCTGTTGATGGTCGGCGTCTTCTCAGGCGAGCGGTCGGGCCTTGTCGTCACCGGCCTCGCCATCGTGCTGCTGCTCGCATCCGGTCTGTGGCTGCTCTTCGTGCCGGCGGAAGGCCTCGCCTTCGGCGGCGTCTACATGGCCGACGGCTTCTCGCGCTTCATGAAGCTGGTGGCGCTCCTCGGTTCGCTGGTCGCTCTGTTCATGACGATGGGGCATGCCCGCGAAAATCAGCTCGACAAGTTCGAGTTCCCGGTTCTCCTGCTGCTGGCGACTCTCGGCATCCTGCTGATGATCTCGGCCAACGACCTGATCTCGCTCTATCTTGCGCTGGAACTGCAGTCGCTGGCGCTTTATGTCGTCGCCGCGATCAACCGCGACAGCCTGAAGTCGACCGAGGCCGGTCTCAAATATTTCGTGCTCGGCGCACTGTCATCCGGCATGCTGCTCTACGGCATGTCGCTGGTCTATGGCTTCACCGGTCACACCCATTTCGCCGAAATTGCCCAGGCGCTGTCCGTCGAGGGCGCACGGTCGCTCGGCCTCATCTTCGGCCTGGTCTTCATCCTCGCCGGCATCGCCTTCAAGATCTCGGCCGTTCCGTTCCACATGTGGACGCCGGATGTTTATGAAGGCGCGCCGACGCCGGTCACCGCCTTCCTTGCCGCAGCCCCCAAGGTTGCCGCCATGGCGATGATGACACGCATGGTCATCACCGCCTTCCAGCCGGTTCTGGCCGACTGGCAGCAGGTGGTCGTCTTCATCTCGATCGCCTCGATGCTGCTCGGCTCCTTTGCCGCGATCGGTCAGAAGAACATCAAGCGGCTGATGGCCTATTCTTCGATCGGCCACATGGGTTATGCGTTGGTCGGCCTAGCTGCCGGCAATCAGACCGGTGTTTCCGGCGTCATGCTTTACATGGTCATTTACATGATCATGACGCTCGGCACCTTTGCAATCATCATGTCGATGCGCCGCAAGGACGGCACCGTCGTCGAAAACGTCGACGATCTCGCCGGCCTCTCCACGACAAACCCGTTCATGGCCGTCGTGCTGACGGCGCTGATGTTCTCGCTCGCCGGCATCCCGCCGCTGGCAGGCTTCTTCGCCAAGTACTTCGTTTTCGTCGCCGCCATCGAAGCCAAGCTTTATGCGCTCGCCATCATCGGCGTTCTCGCCTCGGTCGTCGGCGCCTATTATTATCTGCGCGTCATCAAGCTGATGTGGTTCGATGAAGCGACCGGCGAATTCGCCCGTGTCTCCGGCGCCCTGCGGCTGGTCTTCGGTCTCTCCGGTCTCTTCGTCACCGCTTATGTCCTCATCGGCGGCCCGATCGGCGGCGCGGCAGAGCTTGCCGCCGCGACGCTCTTCTGATGGCCTCCGACGGACGGCGCCGGATATCGCTCGGCGATATCAGGCATGAGGCTCTGTCGGAAACATCGTCCACCAACAGCGAATGCCTCGCCCGAGCCCGGGCGGGGGATCCCGGCAATCTCTGGGTGACGGCCGAGAGGCAGACCGGCGGCCGCGGCCGTCGCGGCAGGCTCTGGGTTTCCGAACGCGGCAATCTCTACGCCTCTCTTCTGCTGATCGACCCGGCGCCGATGGAGCGCCTCGGCTCGCTGCCGCTGGCAATCGCCGTTGCCGTTCACCAGGCGATCCGCCGGGTGCTGCCGCTGGGCGCCGAGCCGCTCGAGGTCAAATGGCCGAACGATGTCCTCATCGGCAGAAAGAAGACCTGCGGCATCCTGATCGAAGGCGAAAGGCTGCCGGACGGCCGCTATGCGCTGATCGTCGGCATCGGCATCAATGTCTCGGTCATGCCGGACAATCCGCTCTATCCCGTCACCTGCCTGCGCGAGCATGCGAGCGCGGCGTCGCCGGAGGAGCTCTTCGCCCATCTCTTCGCGGCGACGGCGGATGTGCTCGAAATATGGGATCAGGGCCGCGGCATTGCCGAGATCACCGCGCGCTGGCGCGCCATCGCCTGCGGCGTCGGGGAAAATATCACGGTCAATTTACCGGACCGGTCGATTTCCGGACAATTCGCCGGGATTGATGATAATGGCTTGTTGATGCTCGATACCGGCGCTGGCACGGTCATGTCTATTGCCGCGGGTGATGTGTTTTTTGGATAGCGGAAAAAACGAAAATTATGGCGAAACAGGACGAATTGGTATTCCTGCCTCTGGGTGGCGTCGGCGAGATCGGGATGAATCTTGCCCTTTACGGCTACGGCCCGCCCGAGCATCGCCAGTGGATCATGGTTGACTGCGGCGTCACTTTCCCCGGACCCGACCTGCCGGGCGTCGATCTCGTTCTGCCCGATATCCGCTTCCTCGCCAGCGAGCGCAAGAACCTCAAAGCGATTATCATTACCCATGCCCATGAAGACCATTACGGGGCGCTTGCCGACCTCTGGCCGGGCCTAAATGTTCCGGTTTTCGCCTCGGCCTTTACATCGGGTCTGCTCGAAGCCAAACGCAACTTCGAGAAGGCAACGATCGGCGAAGTGCCGGTGACGCCGTTCAAGGCAGGCGACACGATCAATGTCGGCCCCTTCAGCATCGAAGGTGTGGCCGTCAATCACTCGATTCCCGAGCCGATGTCGCTGATGATCCGCACGCCGGCCGGCAACGTTATCCACACCGGCGACTGGAAGATCGACCACGAGCCTTCGCTCGGGCCGCTGACCGATGAGACGCGCTTCCGCCAGCTTGGCGACGAGGGCGTGCTGGCGCTGATGTGCGATTCCACCAACGCCCTGCGCGACGGTGTTTCGCCCTCCGAGAAAGATGTGTCGGAAAGCCTGCGCAAGATCATCGAGGATGCCGAGGGCCGGGTGGCGATCACCACCTTCTCGTCGAATGTCGGGCGTATTCGCACCGTAGCCGAGGCTGCCGAGGCGGCCGGCCGCGAAGTGCTGCTGCTCGGCAGTTCGCTGAAGCGCGTCGTCGATGTCGCTAGTGATATCGGCCTGATGGAAGGGGTCAAACCTTTCATTTCCGAGGAGGAGTACGGTTACATTCCGCGCGACAAGGTCGTCGTCATCCTGACTGGCAGCCAGGGTGAGGCGCGGGCCGCCCTTGCCAAGCTCTCCCGCGACGAGATGCGCAACGTGGCCTTTGCGGCAGGCGATATCGTCGTCTTTTCCTCGCGCGCCATTCCCGGCAACGAGAAGGCGATCCAGGATATCAAGAACGGCCTTGTCGAGCAGGGCGTACATATCATCACCGATACCGAGGCGCTCGTCCACGTCTCCGGCCATCCGCGCCGCAACGAGTTGCAGAGGATGTATGAGTGGACCCGGCCGAAAATCGTCGTGCCGGTGCATGGCGAGGCGACGCATCTGACGGCGCATAAGGAGCTTGCCGAGCAATCCGGCATTGCGATCGTCCCGCGGGTGCGCAACGGGGATATCCTGCGGCTGGCGCCAGGTCCGGTCGAGGTGATCGGCGAAGCGCCGCATGGCCGGATCTACAAGGACGGCCTGCTGATCGGCGATTTCGATGAGATGGGTATCGGCGAGCGCAAGAAACTCTCCTATGTCGGCCATGTCGCGGTAAACGTCTTGCTCGACGCGCGGTATGACATTCTCGGCGATCCCGATCTCGTCTCGATCGGCCTGCCGGTTTATGATGACGAAGGCGAGGAGATGGAAGATACGCTCTACGATGCGGCGATCAGCGCCATCGAAAGCATTCCGCGCGCCCGCCGCAAGGATATCGACATGCTGCAGGAGGCCGTGCGGCGTGCCATCCGCGCAGCTGCAAATCACGCCTGGGGTAAAAAGCCCCTTGTCACCGCCTTCATCACCAAGGTCTGACCATGCTCGGCCGAGTGAACCATATCGCCATAGCCGTTCGCGACCTCGCAGCGGCGACGGCCGCTTATCGCGACACGCTGGGGGCCGCCGTATCGCAGCCGCAGCCTCTGCCGGAACACGGGGTCACCGTCGTCTTCGTCGAATTGCCGAACACCAAGGTCGAATTGCTGCAGCCGCTCGGGCAAGACTCGCCGATCGCAACTTTCCTCGAAAAGAACCCGTCCGGCGGCATGCATCATATCTGTTACGAGGTGGACGATATCATCCTCGCCCGTGACCGACTGGTCGTCGCCGGCGCGCGGGTGCTTGGCGACGGCCAGCCGAAGACCGGCGCGCATGGCAAGCCGGTGCTCTTTCTGCACCCCAAGGATTTCTTCGGCACGCTGATCGAACTCGAACAGGCCTAAAGCAAATACAATCGGACTCGTTTTCGCTGCGGCAGAGTGACCCGAAGACGGCGAAATGTTGCGTTCGCTTTGAGTTGGACGCTATTCCGCCGTATAAGTGCGCCAGCTCCAAGCGGCACCGCGCTTCACGCGTTCTGTCGGCAAGACACCACCGGGAAAGATAATGCTCCAGACCTTCCTTCAGGGATTCGCCGTCTATTTCATCATCTGGTGGATGACGCTGTTCGCCGTTCTGCCGATCGGCCTGCGCACCCAGGCGGAAGACGACGATGTCGTGCTCGGCACCGTGCCAAGTGCGCCCACCCGCTTTCGCGCCGCCTTCGTCTTTTCGCTGACGACGCTGATCTCAGCGCTGATCTATGGCATCTGGTATGTCTGCGACACTTATTTCGGCTGGGGATTTGACGCCCTTCCACAACTCGGGCCTAGCTTCTATTGAAATAGCTTTTGCTCAAACTTTGAGCATATGCAAATCTTATCATGGAAGTCCAGTTGGCGTCATGCTGGCGCGTCAGAGCGCTCGCCTAACGGAATGAGGGGCTCACCTTACGGAAGCCGTCTGGAGTTTGAAGGGGGGGAGAGGGTGAAAAACCAAAAAAAAACAAGGCTAAAAGCCTTGTTTTAAGTATCGCGTGATCTGTAACCGTTGCCGGGGCTGCGACGAGCGCGCCTAAGATCTGATCCTCCCAAGACTTGACCGCGAAATGGCAAGAATTAACTTCCTTGCCTGTTTTGTGAGCTAAAGCTAGCCCAAACATTGGGCTTTGTCATTAGCTTTTTTTGTATTTTTGCTACACGCCAGCAAAATTTTTCTGTTGACAAGATTTTCGTTCAAGTCCTTATAAACACGCACTTTTTCACGCCCTTTCATTTTGCGGGTGCGAACAAGCGTGTCCCGGAGGCGCCCGACAGCAGTTGCGGGTTTCCTTCCCGCTGCGAAGCGGCTATGAACGCTCCCACATTCACAACCTATCTTCGATTCCGCTCGCCAGCGGGATCTCAACTGCTCCGGAATCGCCATGCGTCTGTCTCGCTACTTCATGCCCATCCTTAAGGAAAACCCCAAGGAGGCGGAAATCGTCTCCCATCGGTTAATGCTGCGCGCCGGCATGATCCGCCAGCAGTCTCAGGGCATCTATTCCTGGTTGCCGCTCGGCAAGCGTGTGCTAGACAAGGTCAACGCCATTATCCGTGAGGAGCAGAACCGCGCCGGAGCTATCGAGCTTTCGATGCCGACCCTGCAATCGGCCGAGCTCTGGCAGGAAAGCGGCCGTTATGATGCCTATGGCAAGGAGATGCTGCGTATCAAGGACCGCCAGGACCGGCCGATGCTCTACGGCCCCACCAACGAGGAGATGGTGACGGATATTTTCCGCTCCTCCGTCAAATCCTACAAGGACCTGCCGCTCAATCTCTATCACATCCAGCTGAAGTTCCGTGACGAGATCCGGCCTCGCTTCGGCACCATGCGCTCGCGCGAATTCATGATGAAGGACGCTTATTCCTTCGATTTGACGCGCGAAGGGGCGGAGCATTCCTATAATAAGATGTTCGCCGCCTATCTCAGAACATTCGATCGGCTTGGCCTTCGCGCCATCCCGATGCGCGCGGATACCGGGCCGATTGGCGGCAATCTCAGCCATGAATTCATCATCCTCGCCGATACCGGCGAATCCGAGGTCTTCTGCCATAAGGACTTCGTCGGTTTCGATATTCCCGGCGAAAACACCGATTTCGACAGCGTCGAAGGCCTGAAGGCGATCTTCGACAAGTGGACCTCGCTCTATGCGGCCACCTCGGAAATGCACGACGAGGCTGCCTTCAACGCCGTTCCCGAAGCCGAGCGCCTTTCCGCTCGCGGCATCGAGGTTGGCCATATCTTTTACTTTGGCACGAAATATTCCGAGCCCATGGGCGCGAAAGTGCAAGGACCGGATGGCAAGGAACATTTCGTCCACATGGGTTCCTACGGTATCGGTCCGACACGCCTTGTTCCCGCCATCATCGAAGCATCGCATGATGAGAACGGAATCATCTGGCCGGCATCGGTCGCACCCTTCGATGTCGTCGTCATCAACATGAAGGTGGGCGATGAGGCCTGCGACGATACTTGCGAGCTGATCTACGCCGCGCTGAAAAAGGCCGGCAAGGATGTGCTCTATGACGATACCGACGACCGGGCCGGCACGAAATTCGCGACGGCCGACCTGATCGGCGTACCTGTCCAGATCATCGCCGGGCCGCGTGCGGTCGCGAACGGCGAGGTCGAAGTGAAGGACCGCAAGACCGGCGCCCGTGAAACGATGACCATCGAAGCGGCGATCAACAGGTTCGTGGCTTAAGGAAACGGAGGCGAAATGGCAGAGGCAGCAGTGGACCGGAGTTCAAAATCCGGCTTGGGTCCGGCTGGCAAGCCATTTTCCACCTTTGAGCGCCTCGTGGCGTGGCGTTATCTGCGCGCCCGCCGCAAGGAGGCCTTCATCTCGGTCATCGCCGGCTTCTCCTTCGTCGGCATCATGCTCGGCGTTGCGACGCTGATCATCGTCATGGCCGTCATGAACGGCTTTCGCACCGAACTCGTCTCGCGCATCCTCGGCATCAACGGTCATATGATCGTGCAGCCGGTCGACGGACCTTTCACTGATTATGCGGATCTCGCCAGCAGGCTCGCCGCCGTGCCCGGCGTCAAGATGGCGCTGCCGCTGGTCGAAGGCCAGGTGCTCGCCTCCGCCCAGGCTGGCGGCAGCACCGGTGCGCTGGTGCGCGGTGTCCGCGCGGAAGATCTGACCAAACTCAAAGCGGTTTCTGAGCATATTAACCCGGGCGACATGGTGGGTTTTGCTTCCGGCCAAGGCGTGTTGATCGGCACCCGCATGGCCGACCAGCTCGGCCTGCGCGTCGGCGACCTGATTACGCTGACGTCGCCGGATGGTGACATTACGCCGATGGGCGTCAGCCCGCGCGTCAAGTCCTACAAGATCTCCGGGCTGTTCGAGATCGGCATGTCCGAATATGATTCCTCGATCATCTTCATGCCGCTCGAGGAGGCGCAGCTTTATTTCAATGCCGAGGGGCTGGTGCAGTCGATCGAGCTTTTCGTCGATCACCCCGACGATATCGATGCTCTGAAGCCCAAAGTGGAGGAAGCGGCAGGCCGTCAGATCAACCTCACTGACTGGCGCCAGCGCAACCAGACCTTCTTTTCGGCGCTGCAAGTCGAGCGCAACGTCATGTTCATGATCCTGACGCTGATCGTGCTGGTGGCGGCGCTGAACATCATCTCCGGCCTCATCATGCTGGTGAAGGACAAAGGCAGCGATATCGCCATCCTGCGCACCATGGGCGCCAGCGCCGGCGCCATCATGCGCATCTTCTTCATGACCGGGGCGGCCATCGGCATCGTCGGTACTCTTGCCGGTGTGCTGCTCGGCGTTCTCGTCTGCGTCAATATCGAATCCATCCGCCAGTTCTTCTCCTGGATATCCGGCACCGTGATTTTCAATCCCCAGGTCTATTTCCTCAGCCAGCTGCCGGCCGAGATGGATATCAGCGAAACGATCTCGGTGGTCGTCATGGCGCTCAGCCTCTCCTTCATCGCCACCATCTTCCCGGCATGGCGCGCCTCCAGGCTCGATCCGGTGCAGGCCCTGCGCTACGAATAAGGAATGCCGCATTCATGAACCGCAACGTCGTCCTCAAGCTTACCGGCGTCGAGCGCCATTACGGGCAGGGTGATACGCTGCTCACGATCTTGAAGGGAGCAGATTTCTCGCTGTCGAAAGGGGAGATCGTCGCCCTCGTCGCCCCCTCCGGCACGGGCAAGTCGACGCTGCTGCACGTGGCAGGCCTGCTCGAGCATCCGGATGGCGGCGAAGTCACCATCAACGGCCATGCCTGTGACGGTCTTTCCGACGAGAAGCGCACGGCGATCCGCCGCCGCGAGATCGGCTTCGTCTACCAGTTCCACCATCTCCTGCCGGAATTTTCGGCGCTTGAGAACATCATGATGCCGCAGCTGATCGCCGGTCTGTCCTGGAAGGAAGCCCAGGAGCGAGCCGGTCAGCTCCTCGACTATATGCGCATCGGCCATCGCGGTTCGCATCGCCCGGCCGAGCTTTCAGGAGGCGAACAGCAGCGTGTCGCGATCGCCCGCGCCGTCGCCAATGCGCCGACGCTGCTTCTTGCCGACGAGCCGACCGGCAATCTGGATCCGGAAACGGCAAGCTACGTCTTCGATGCGCTGGAGGCGCTAGTGCGCCAATCTGGCCTTGCCGCCCTCATCGCCACTCACAATCACGAACTCGCCGGCCGCATGGATCGGCGCGTCACGATCTCCGATGGCAAGGTCGTCGACTTCTAGCTCGACTACGGGACGACCAGCCCGCCGCGGTAATCGAGCACATAAGCCTTCCGCCCGGCGACCATGATGCATTCATGGCCACTGAATCGCTCGCAGCCGCCTTCGCTGCGGTCGACATAGCGGCCGAACGGATGATCGAATTCCATTCCGCCGAGAAAGCGGCCCTCCCGATACATTGCCGACAGCGCCGCCTTGATCACGGTCCCGGCGGCTCTGCCGTCGATGAGATCGGACGCGACGACGCAGCCGAAATAATTCATCGCCCAGACGGGTTCGCCGGTAAACCAAACCACTTCCTGTCCGGCGAAATCGGTGCCGCCGAAATAGCTGTCCAGATAACGCCAGTCGCCGCTGAAGTAGCCGATATCATGGGCACCCGGTCGGCAGGGCGGGCGAGGCACACCGCCGCCGACATAGGTCGCGGCTTTCGCCTCTACGATGAAGTCGTTCAGCACCGCGGTGTCGAGCATGATCATCTTCCTCCCTGTCTCATCTGATACGGAAATAGCAGAAGACAGAGAACATAAGAAGTACAAAAGGCCGAGCATTGCTCGATCGCCTTGGGGCAGGTGCATCAGACATCGGATGCGCTGTATGGATCCGTTCGGCAGGCGATGTCGGGCCGGTCGCGCGGAGCATGTTCAAAGCCAGCGCTGAAGCTGTTCGATTCGCAGCACGGAACCCGCATCTTTCAAACGCAAGCGCGAAGGAAAAGATTCCTGTTGACATCGGAACATAGATGGAACAAAGTGAAAACATAACGAGTAAAGGAGAGCCAGATGACTGACATGATCCGTGATATCGCAGCATTCACCTCCATCGCAATGTTCGTTGCCAGCTTCTCGCTTATCGTCATCGCGATCTAAAGTTTTCAGGGGATCGCATGGCAGTCATGCGGTTCACACGCGGGTCTTCTTCTGGACATCATCGCCCTCAATGCCGACAATGCATCCGATTCATTTCGGCTGATTGGGAAGGCATATCATGGCGGAGACGGAAAAGGGTTCAATGGGTGAGGCGACCGGCGGCACGCCGGGCTTCATCCACCTGAGGGTCCACTCCGCCTATTCGCTTCTTGAGGGCGCGCTGCCTCTGAAGAAGATCCTCTACAAGGCGACCGGCGACAGTCAGCCGGCGATCGCCATTACCGACACCAATAATCTCTTCGTCGCCCTTGAATTCTCCCAGAAGGCAATGGACGAGGGCCTGCAGCCGATCATCGGCTGCCAGGTCTCGATCGACATGGAAGACGGATTGGAAAGCGAAAAGCGCGGCGGTCAGCCGGCCCTGATCAAGCTGCCGTCGATCGTTCTTCTTGCCGCGACGGAGGCTGGTTACGAAAGGCTGGTCGATCTCGTCAGCCGCGCCTATCTCGGCGGCGATAGCAACCAGGCCATTCATATCAGAGCTTCCTGGCTGGAAGAGGCAGGCACGGAAGGGCTGATCGCCTTGACCGGCGCGGTGACCGGGCCGGTCGACGCGGCTGTCAGGGAAGGTCACCACGCCCAGGCGGAAGCCCGGCTGCTCACGCTGAAGCGTCTCTTCGGCGACAGACTCTATGTCGAGCTGCAGCGGCACGGCACCTACGACAGGCGGCACGAACAGAAGATCGTCAGGCTTGCTTACACGCATGACCTGCCGCTCGTCGCCACCAACGAAGCCTTCTTTCCGACCCGCGACGATTACGACGCCCATGATGCGCTGATGGCGGTTGCGCATAACGCCATCGTCTCCGACGATAGCCGTTTTCGCCTGACTCCGGATCACTACCTGAAGAGCCGGGCCGAGATGGCCAAGCTCTTTTCCGACCTGCCGGAAGCGCTTGAGAACACAATCGAGATCGCCAGGCGCTGCTCCTTCGTGCTGAAAACGCGAAAGCCGATTCTGCCGCGTTTCACGGGCGCCACCGACGATGCCGAGGAGGCGGAACGCGCCGAGGCAGGCGAATTGCGCCGCCAGGCAGTGGAAGGGCTGGACATGCGGCTTTCGACCCTCGGCATGTCGCCCGGTTACGAGGAAAAGGATTATCGCGAGCGGCTGGAATTCGAGCTCGGCGTCATCGAGCGCATGCGCTTCCCAGGTTACTTCCTGATCGTTTCCGACTTCATCAAATGGGCCAAGCAACATGATATTCCCGTCGGTCCCGGTCGTGGCTCGGGCGCGGGTTCGCTGGTCGCCTATGCCTTGACGATCACCGACGTCGATCCGCTCAGGTTTTCGCTGCTGTTCGAGCGCTTCCTCAATCCGGAACGCGTCTCGATGCCTGACTTCGACATCGACTTCTGCCAGGACCGCCGCGAAGAGGTGATCCGCTACGTCCAGGCGAAATATGGCCGCGAGCAGGTGGCGCAGATCATCACCTTCGGTTCACTGCAGGCGCGCGCCGCCCTTCGCGACGTCGGACGCGTGCTGGAAATGCCTTACGGCCAGGTCGACAAAATCTGCAAACTCGTGCCGAACAATCCCGCCAATCCGACGCCACTCTCAAAGGCGATCGAAGAGGAGCCGAAGCTGCAGGAGGAGGCGGCGAAAGAACCGGTGGTGGCGCGTTTGCTCGACATCGCCCAGAAGATCGAAGGGCTTTATCGCCACGCCTCGACGCATGCCGCCGGCATCGTCATCGGCGACCGGCCGCTGTCCAAGCTGGTGCCGATGTATCGCGATCCGCGCTCCGACATGCCGGTTACCCAGTTCAACATGAAGTGGGTGGAGCAGGCCGGCCTCGTCAAATTCGACTTCCTCGGTCTGAAGACACTGACTGTGCTGAAGGTCGCCGTCGATTTCGTCGCCAAGCGCGGCATCAAAGTCGATCTTGCGGCCATTCCTCTCGACGACAAGCCGACCTACGAGATGCTGTCGCGCGGCGAGACGGTTGGCGTGTTCCAGGTGGAAAGTGCCGGCATGCGCAAGGCGCTGATCGGCATGAAGCCGGACTGCATCGAGGATATCATCGCGCTGGTGGCGCTTTACCGCCCGGGCCCGATGGAGAACATCCCGACCTACAATGCCCGCAAGCACGGCGACGAAGAGCTGGAATCGATCCATCCGATGATCGACCACCTGCTCAAGGAAACGCAGGGCGTCATTGTCTACCAGGAACAGGTGATGCAGATCGCCCAGGTCCTGTCGGGCTATTCGCTTGGCGAAGCCGACCTTCTGCGCCGCGCCATGGGTAAAAAGATCAAGGCGGAGATGGACCAGCAGCGGGAACGCTTCGTCGTCGGCGCCGTCAAGAACGGCGTATCCAAGCCGCAAGCCGACAACATCTTCGAACTCCTGGCGAAGTTCGCAAACTACGGCTTCAACAAGTCGCACGCCGCCGCCTACGCCATCGTCTCCTACCAGACGGCCTACATGAAGGCGCACTATCCCGTCGAATTCCTCGCCGCCTCGATGACGCTCGACATGTCCAACACGGAAAAGGTCAATGATTTCCGACAGGACGCCAAGCGGCTCGGCATCGAGGTGATCGCGCCTTCGGTGCAGACCTCCTTCCGCCATTTCGAGACCGGCGACAATCGTATCTACTATGCGCTGGCTGCCCTCAAAGGGGTCGGCGAATCCGCCGTCGACCACATCGTCGAGATGCGTGGCGACAAGCCTTTTGCCAGCATCGAGGATTTCTGCCTGCGCATCGATCCGCGCCAAGTGAACCGCCGCGTGCTCGAAAGCCTGATCTATGCCGGCGCCTTCGATTGTTTTGGCACGGACCGCGCCCAGCTGGCCGCCGGCCTCGACCGCATCCTCGGTTATGCCCAGCGCGCCCAGGAAAACAAGCTGAGCGGTCAATCGGACATTTTTGGCAGCGCACTAAACTCAGGTCCGGAGAAGATCTCCTTGCCGCCCTATTCACCCTGGCTGGCATCGGAGCGTCTGCTCAAGGAATTCCAGGTGCTGGGCTTCTATCTGACGGCCCACCCGCTCGATTCCTACAACAACATCCTGCAGAAGATGCGTGTGCAGACCTTTGCCGAGTTTTCTCAGGCGATTAAGCAGGGGGCTGCCAATGCGCGCCTTGCCGGAACCGTCATCTCCAAGCAGGAGCGCAAGACCCGCACCGGCAACAAGATGGGCATCATCGTCTTTTCCGATTCCTCGGGCCAGTTCGAGGCGGTGCTGTTTTCGGAGATGCTGAACCAGTATCGCGACGTGCTCGAGTCCGGGAAATCCTTCCTGCTGACCGCGACCGGTGAGGAGCGGCCGGAGGGCATCGGTCTGCGTATCCAGACGATCCAGTCGCTGGAGGAAAAGTCGCTCCAGATGCAGAAGGCGCTGCGCGTCTATATCAGAGATTCCGGGCCGCTGAAGATGGTCGCCGGCCATCTGAACGCCAAGGGCGACGGTCTCGTTTCCTTCATCGTCATCAAGGAGGACGGCAAACGCGAGGTGGAAGTGGCGCTGTCGGAGAAATACCGCATCACTCCGGAGATTGCTGCCGCTCTTCGCGCCGCGCCCGGCGTCGTCGACGTCGAGCTTGTCTGATCAACCCAGTTGATCGTGATCAACCCGGTCGATCGTAATCAGCCCGGTTGATCTCATCACCCACGGGTGATCGTGATGAAATCCGTGCCCTCACCGGTTTCGCGACCAAGGCCGGTATCGGAGATCGTCAACGTCGAGCCGGGCGCGATCAGCGCGTCGATCCTGCGGCGTGTTTCGTCGGGGATCGTGATGCGGCTCAGCGAACGGGCGATCGGCCTGCCTGTGACGATCGAACTTTCCTGATTGGTGATCCCGAGCCGCTTCATCGTCTCGCGGGAGAGATTGTTCTCGAGCGTGATGCCCAGCCAATCCGCCGTGCCGGCATGTTCATCGACGGCATGCAGCGTGAAGAAATGCGTGCCGAGTGCTAAGTCCGGATCGGCGATCGTCACCGGGGCCTCGAAGATCGGCCTGAAGGCCTGACGCACCATGATGACGCCGTTCGGCGGTTCACCCTTGCCGGCGGCGGAATAGACCGATGTGAGAAGTCTGTCGGAGACCAGGCTCCTGTCGCCGGCAAATTCCACCGGCCGCAGCATCTTGAAGGCGTTGATCGCCTGCACGGTCGACGGACCGAGCAGGCCGTCCGGACCGCCGGCGGAAAAGCCGAGCTGATTGAGTAGCGTCTGGATGTCGATCACCGTCTCGCGCAGCGTGCGCCGCGTGACGAGCATGCTGATCGGTTCGGACGGCGGCTCGGCTTCGGGCGCCGTAATCGACGGATTTGCCGGCATTGGCATCGCCGCGGTATCGTTCATCGCCACCTGCACCGGTGTCCCGGCGCTGTCGGGCATCGAGGGCCGCAGTTCGACATCCGAAAGCAGCGGCATCGCTGCCGGCGCATCGGGGCGGAAAAGGTTCGGATGGTCGATCGGTTGCGGCACCAATTCGTCGTCGCTGATGATGACGGGAATGCCGGGCTCGGTCATTCGGTAGAGCATTTTTGCGAAGGCGCCGGGCATGCGCACGCAGCCGTGCGAGGCCGGATAACGCGGAACGGAATTGGATTCGTGCAGCGCGATGCCGGACCATGTCAGCCGTTGCATGAACGGCATCGGGGCAGCCGAATAGAGGTTGGATTCGTGGTATTTCTGCTTTTCGAGCACCGAAAAAATGCCGCTCGGCGTCGTATGGCCGTCCTTGCCGGTCGAGACCTTCGAGGTTGCGACGACCTCGGTGCCGTCATAAACCACAAGCGACTGCTTGTTCTTCGAGACGAAGATCTGCAGCGTGCGTGCATCCGCGGCCAGAGCAGGGTGCACGAGTGCGGTGGCCGACAGCAAGCCGAGGCCGAAGACGAGACGCGAGAACATGATACCCAACCATACGCAATACTGGTACGCACATTACGGGACGAAGTTTAAGGAAGATTTTAACCCCCGGACTCGGCGGCTCGCCCGGACCGGTGCAGCGGTTCCGCTCTAACGACGCGCATAGGATAAAAGGCAAAGCATGTCGCATCATCAAAGTTTCAGCTGTCTGATTTAACGCATTCGTACGAATTTCGAATAGCCGCGCGCACTTTTGCGCGGGATGTTCTAGTGATCGCGCTTGCCGTTGCCGAAGGTGTAGCCGGTCTCGACTGTGTTCTTGCCGAACTTGTCGCGCAGCTTGTCCATCGCCGCTTCGGCCGCCGCCCGCCGGCCTGACTGCCGGTCGATGAGATCGGGCGGATCGGCGCGAGTGGCGTCGCCGAGATCGGTGACGCCGATGCCGATCAGGCGGAATTTCGTACCGTCCGTTTCCTTTTTGAGAAGCTCGAGCCCGATGCGGAAGATCCTGTCGGCAAGCTGAGTCGGGTCCTCGAGCTTGCGGTTGCGGGTGCGCGTCTTGAAGTCGGCGCTCTTCATCTTCAGCACCACAGTCTGGCCGGCGATATCGTTTTTCTTCAGCCGCCAGGAAACCTTTTCGGAAAGGTTGCGCAGGATCGGCACCAGATCGTCGTGCCGCGAGATGTCGTCGAAGAAGGTCGTTTCGGCCGAAACGCTCTTGGCGGAGTCGTTGAGATGCACCTCGCGGTCGTCGATGCCGCGCGACAGCTGGGCGAGCCGCTGGCCGATGCTGCCGTAGCGGCGCATCAGGTCGTTCTCCTCCATCTGCTGCAACTGGCCGATGGTGCGGATGCCATCCGCCTCCAGCGTCGCGGCAAAGGCCTTGCCGACGCCCCAGATGGTGGTCACGGGACGCGGGGCCAGGAATTCCACCGCTTCTTCGCGGCCGATAACGGAAAATCCGCGCGGCTTCTGCAGGTCGGAAGCGACCTTGGCGAGGAATTTGCAATAGGAAAGCCCGACCGAAACGGTAATGCCGATCTCCTTTTCGATGCGGCGAGCGAATTTGGCGAGCGTGCGCGCCGGTGGATCGTGATGCAGCCTCTCGGTGCCGCCAAGTTCCAGGAAGGCTTCGTCGATCGACAGCGGCTGCACCAGCGGCGTCAGATCCTGCATCAGCGCACGCACCTGGCGCCCAACACGGACATATTTCTCCATGTCCGGGCGTATGACGATGGCCTGAGGACATGCCTCCAGCGCCTTGAACATCGGCATCGCCGAACGCACCCCGTGGATACGGGCGATATAGCAGGCAGTGGAGACGACACCGCGTTTGCCGCCGCCGATGATGACGGGCTTGTCGGCAAGTTCGGGATTGTCGCGCTTCTCGACCGCCGCGTAGAAGGCGTCGCAATCGATATGCGCAAGCGTCAATGCGTAGAGTTCGCGATGGCGCACCAGGCGCGGGCTGCCGCAGGAAATGCAACGACGCGCCTCGCCCTTCTGCTCGGCAAGGCAGTCGCGACAGAAGCCGGGTGTCTTGTCAGGCGCGGGCGTCATGGTGAGAACAAAGGTTGAACGGCGCGACACTACGCCTTAAGCTTATGAGTCACAAGAGAGGACGGGAGCTTTGCCTTTGGATAAAGATCTTCGTTTCGAGCCGGTGACGGCAGACCGGTGGGGAGACTTCGAAACTCTGTTCGGCCCGCAGGGGGCCTTTTTTAATTGCTGGTGTGTCGCGCTGCACTTGCCGCATGCGGTGAGGACGACGATGACGGCCGACGAGCGCAAGACGCATATGCGCGAGCGGATCGGGGCGGGGCCGCCGCCGGGGATCCTCTGTTATGCAGATGGCGGACCGGTCGCCTGGGTGCAGGTCGGGCCGCGCCACGACGTGCCGCAGTTCAATTCACCGCGCACCGTCTCGCGGCCGCTGGAGGAGGAGGATGCGCGTGATCCCTCTATCTGGGCTGTCAGCTGCTTCTTCCTGCTGCCGAAACTGCGCGGCAAGGGATTAAGTCATCGCCTGCTCGCCGGCGCGATCGACCATGCACGGCGCCGGGGCGCGCGGCTGCTCGAAGCCTGCCCGATCGATCATGTGAAGCAGTCGAAATCGGTGACGCTCTGCATCGGCTCGACGGCAATCTTCGAGGCAGCCGGATTCGAGACGGTGGCAATGCGCAAGGACGGCCGTCCGCTCATGCGGCTGGAGCTGCGCGGTTGACCGGGCCGGAAAGGAAATGGGCCTCGATCAGCCCGGCCGCATGCGTCCAATCGGTGGCGCGGGTGATGTCGTCGGCTGCCGCCGGCGCGAAACGATGGACGGGCGAGTCCGGCATCAGGTGAATGAGCAGGCAATCGGCCACGTGTTCCCTGACCGAATTCAGATTGTGCGCCATATCGTCTATGAAGGCGACAGGAAAGGAGCGGCTGGCATGCAGTGCATGGACGATTGGCCCCTTGGGTTGCTCGCTGGCAAGCAGCGGAAAGAGCAGGCCGGCGCTGTCCAGCAGGCGGCGACGCGGATCCTGGTACCGTGGCGGCATCGCCGTCAGGAAAAGGATATCGGCGTCTTGCGAAAGCCGGCCGAGCGTTTCGACGACGCGGTCGACCGGCGTCTGCCACAATTCCTGCGCTTCGAAAAAATCTTCGATCAGCCGGCTGACTTGTCGGCCCTCGATCTCCGTGCCGTCCGCTTTCGAGACGATGTTGCCGTGAAGCCGGAACGATCGCGGCAGGAATTCGTGTCCCAGGCTTTGGAGAAAAAGCTGGAAGGGGTCGATGAACCGCAGCACGACATCGTCGACGTCGCAGACGATCAGCGGCCGCTCGCCGAGGCGGATGTGCGAAATATCGAGCTCTGTCACGCTCAGTATTCTCCCGAATCGAGCCCGGGCGAAGAGAAATGCCGCCAGGCGGCGGTTACCGAATCGGGGCTGAGGCCGCTCGCCGTGCAGAAGGCCATCGCCGTCGGTTCGTGGTTCATCAGGAAGTCCATCATGCCTGAGAGGAAACCCGGATCGTTGACCGCGTTGCGCACCTGCTCGGGCGCCACGCCGGTGAGTACGAGGAAGCGGCCGAACATGTCGGGATCGGCGGCAAGCCAGCCAAGCACGGCGATCGCCGTCTCGTGCGGGTCGGCCGCCTGCTGTTTCGAAGTCTTGAAGTTGCTTTGCATTTCGAGGGGTAAGTTACCTTTTCTTCAACCAAATACCGGTAGCGTGCGCTATCGGTTTCACGGAGCTATTCATCCGCATGTGCCTTTCTCATGGGACGAACCGCTGCGCGAACGGACGTAGGGACAGCTTGTCATGCCCAAACAGGTGATGATTGTAGAAGATAACGAGCTCAACATGAAGCTCTTTCGCGACCTCATCGAGGCGTCCGGCTATACCACGATCCAGACTAGAAATGGCATGGAGGCGCTCGATCTGGCGCGCAAGCATCGTCCCGACCTCATCCTCATGGATATCCAGCTTCCCGAGGTCTCCGGCCTCGAAGTCACGAAATGGCTGAAGGAAGATGACGAGCTGCACGTTATTCCGGTCATCGCCGTCACGGCTTTCGCGATGAAGGGCG
This sequence comes from Rhizobium sp. NLR10b, assembly GCF_019685435.1. NCBI lineage: Bacteria > Pseudomonadati > Pseudomonadota > Alphaproteobacteria > Hyphomicrobiales > Rhizobiaceae > Rhizobium > Rhizobium sp. NLR10b. Next base: position 101,160 of record NZ_JABDWV010000015.1, read on the forward strand.
ATGAGGAGCGGATCCGCCAGGGCGGCTGCGAAGCCTATGTTTCCAAACCGATTTCGGTTCCGAAATTCATCGAGACGATCAAGACCTATCTGGGCGATGCCTGACGCATCGGAAAGACGCTTATGACCGCGCGAATACTGGTGGTTGACGATATTCCGGCCAACGTGAAGCTGCTTGAAGCGCGGCTGCTCGCGGAGTATTTCGACGTGATGACCGCTGCCGACGGTCACGAAGCGCTAGCAATCTGCGAGCGCAACCAGGTCGACTTGATCCTGCTCGACATCATGATGCCCGGTATCGATGGTTTCGAGGTCTGCGAGCGGCTGAAGGCCAATCAGAAGACCGCCCATATTCCCGTCGTCATGGTCACCGCACTCGACCAGCCTGCCGATCGCTTACGCGGTCTGAAGGCCGGCGCCGACGATTTTCTCACCAAGCCTGTCAACGATCTGCAGCTGATCTCGCGGGTGAAGAGTCTGCTGCGGCTGAAGACCTTGAGCGACGAGCTGCGCATCCGCGCCGACACCGCTCATACGATGGGCATGGGCGATCTCATGCGGGCAGGCGAAGGCCGTGGCGATGAGGCCGGCCAGGTGTTATTGGTCGATGGCCGCGCCAATTCGCAAGAGCGCATCGTCAGGGCGTTGAAGCCCGTCGCCGATGTGCTTGCCCTCTCCGATCCGCAGGCGGCCCTCTTCGAGGCGGCCGAGAACACGTTCGATCTCGTCATCGTCAATGCCAATTTCGACGATTACGATCCGCTTCGCCTCTGCTCGCAACTGCGCTCGCTGGAGCGCACACGCTTCCTGCCGATCCTGATCATCACCGAGCAGGGCTCCGACGACATGGTCGTCCGCGCCCTTGATCTCGGCGTCAACGACTACATCATCCGCCCCGTCGATCCCAACGAGCTCGTCGCCCGCTGCCTGACGCAGATCCGTCGCAAGCGTTATAACGACCGTTTGCGAGCCAGCGTCAAGCAGACGATCGAGCTTGCCGTGACCGATCCGCTGACTGGCCTTTACAACAGACGTTATCTCGACAATCACCTGAACGCACTCTTCAATCGGTCGATGGCGCGGGGCCGGCCGCTTTCGGTGCTGATCACCGATATCGACCGTTTCAAGCAGGTGAACGACACCTACGGCCATGACGGCGGCGATGAAGTGCTGCGCGAATTCGCAAACCGCGTCCGTTCGACCATCCGCGGTGCCGATCTCGCTTGCCGTCATGGCGGGGAGGAGTTCGTCGTGGTGATGCCGGACACCTCGCCGGAAGTTGCCGCAGCCGTCGCCGAGCGCCTGCGCGCGGCAGTCGAGAGCGCTCCCTTCATGCTGAAGCGCTCAAGTGAACTCCTGAGGGTCACCGCTTCCTTCGGCATCGCCTCGCGCAGTGGCGCGGTGTTGACCCCGGATCAGCTGATGAAGCAGGCCGATCTTGCCCTTTACGAGGCCAAGAATTCCGGCCGCAATCGCGTGGTCGCAGCGGCTGCCTGACGAATCACTTTGGGCGCCATATGCGCCATTTGCGAGTTTTCCACTGCGGTAAGCGATTTGTTACCGAATTTTAACCTTCGCCTGTGCGACGCAGGCCCAAGTTTTGCAGCCCGGTAGCCCAAAAATGGACTCCCGGCGTTGCTGTGGATATGGCGCGGCGCGACAGTCTCCGGAATGCCGGAGCCTAGCCCGAAATGAAATGAAGACTATAAAAAACGCCTGCCGCCAACAGGGTCAAATAAAGTGTGGCGGCATCACCTCACGTAAGGGGAGGGACAGCTTAAGTTATTAAGTTATATTGTCGAACTTCTTCGGTTCCACCGTCATAAGGCTTTGCCGTCAAGCAGAGCCGTCAAATCTTTGCATGTTCCAAAACTGGACTTTTAACCATAGAATCAAGCTCAGAAAATTCATCATTAAGAATTTGTTGATTTTCTTTCATTTCTGCGCAAATTATCGGCTCATAAAAGAAGCGCTCCCGCAGAGGAGCTGTCGATACCCCATGATGCTCAGGTCCGCCGCATCTCCTGGGTCGTGGGGTCGGTCGGCTAGTAGGCAAGTCACAACGGTTCCTCGTGCCGTTTTGCATGCTGGCCGACCCCCTTTCAGGAAAACGCCGCCACTTCCCGAAGATGGAAGGGCGGCGTTTGTCTGTTTGCGCTATCATTTTCCAAGGCCATCCTCCGGGGCAATAAAAAACGCGCAACCCGAAGGCGCGCGTTTTTAAAATCCGTCAGGCCAAGTGATTACTTGATCTTGGTTTCCTTGAACTCGACATGCTTCTTCGCAATCGGGTCATACTTCGTCTTCGTCATCTTGTCCGTCATCGTACGGCTGTTCTTCGTCGTGACGTAGAAGAAACCGGTGTCGGCTGTCGACAGCAGCTTGATCTTGATTGTTGTAGCCTTGGCCATGGTCGTCCTGCCTTTAAGAAAATGAAAGCCGTGGAAGCCGGATGGGCTCCACGGCAAATTCTGGCGCGAAACTACGAATCCCGTCCGAAAAGTCAAGTCCGTTTTCGAACGAACATCAATCTGATGCCGGAAAGTAAGGCATAAAGACCGAAGAAAGCGGCAATCGCCCAGGCAAAACCATTGTTTCCGGCGACGTCGATTGCTGCGCCGATCACCTGTGGCCCAGCAACGGTTCCCATCGCATAACAGAAGACGAAGGCGGCATTGGCGGCAGCCAGATCGGAGCCCGTCAGCCGCGAACCGAGATGGCTGAGGCCGACCGTGTAGAGTCCGGAGACGCAGCCACCCCAGAAAAGCAGCATCCCGGCCATTAGCAGCCAGTTGTTGACGAGGATCGGCAGCGTCAGCGAGCCGATAAAGCCCATCAGCGCCATCCCTGCCAGAAGCGGTCGCTTGTCGCGGATGCGATCGGAGAGCAGGCCGAGGGGAATCTGGAAGATGACGTTGCCGACGCCCATCATGGTGAGCAGCAGCGCCGCCTGCGATTCGGTGAAATGGGCGCGCACGGCAAAAATCGGGAAAAGTGACAGCCCGCCAGCTTCGACCGCGCCGAAGATGAAGACGGCCGCCGTCGCTGTCGGCACCAGCAGGACGTAGCGCATGAAATGCAATTCCGGTTTTTCCTCGAGCACCGGGCTTTCGTCACGGGCGATGAAAATCGGAATGGCGGCAAGCAGGATGGCGCCCGCGCCGACCAGGAAGGGAAAGATGCCGTCGCTGCCGAGTATCGAAAAGAGCAGGGGCCCGGCAGCGAACCCGATGGAGAGCACGGTCGCATAAATGCCGAGCACAAAGCCGCGCTTGGATGGCGGCGAGGCGGCGTTGATCCAGAATTCGGAGAGAATGAACAGCGTCGTCGTTGCGCCATGGAAGGCGAAACGTAGCGGAAACCACATCCAGAAATCCTGGGCATAATAGAAGCCGAGCGCGCTCAGCGCCGAAATCAGCACCGCCCAGAGCATCGTCGGCGCAACGCCGTATTTGTGGGCGAGCTTGGTGGTAACGGGCGCCGCGGCCATCGCCGAGATCCCGGCCATCGCCGTATTCAGCCCGATCAACGTGGATGAGATGCCGCGTTTTTCGAGGATGATGCTGAGAAGCGGGAGTCCGAGACCGATTGCTATGCCGACGGCTGAAATGGACGAGATGGCTGCCACCAGAGAAGGCCAATGGATTTCTTCGACATCGCCCGGTGTGCCGGTTCTCGGCTGAGACATTTATCCATCCTTAGAAAGCTGCGCGAGCGAACCGACCTCTCGTCTCACATAGAAGGGACACAGATGTGCCAAATCCAGGTGACGGGCGGCGTTTCGCAGTATTTCCGATGTGATCTGCGGAATGTAAAGCCTGTTCAGACAAGAAAAGCTTACCATGTCAAGTCGTTGAAGATCGTTGACTCCCGCGTGTCGGTGGTGGTCGGTGGAGCGCTGGCACTACACGCTAAATATGTCTGGAAGGTGAAGGCGCTCAATCCGGCCGGCGGGGAAGCTCGTAATCATCGGGACTGTCGCTCTCGCCGCCGAAACCATGCATGCGCAACGCCCATTGCAGGCCGATGACGCCGCCCTTGATCGGTTGGATCGAGGCGAGCGCGGCGATGACCGTGATCGGCGCCCATATGGCAAGATGGACCCATACCGGCAATACCAAGGTCAGATCGGTCAGCATGTAGCCGCCGACGAGGACGTGGCCGAGGACCAGGATGACGATATAGGGCGGCAGATCGTCGGAGCGATGGTGATGCATCGCCTCGCCGCAGGCGGCGCAATGATCGACCGGTTTCAGGAACGCGCGGAAGAGCTTGCCGTCGCCGCAGGCCGGGCAGCGGTTCAACAGCCCGCGCATGATGGAACGTCCGAGCGGACGCTCGGCTTCGGGTCCATCCCCGTAGCGGACGACCGGATCGGTCGGTGTGTTCATTGCATCTTCCTCGTTCAGGCAAAAAGCATGAAGCGCCGCAATAGGACCATTGCTGCTTTCGGCACCGTGGCTTAGCGGCGTCCGCGCGGGGGACGCGTTCCCGGTTTCTTGCGGACCTGGCCCCTGTCGCGGCGGCCGGCCTTATGGAAGGAACGCGCCGCCGTCGGCATCTCGCGTCCTTCGCTCAGCATCTCGAACCGCAGCGCGCCGGCCAGCGGGATTGCTTCCGCAAGCTTCACGGTGACGCTGTCGCCAAGACGATAGCCGAGGCCCGTCTTTTCCCCCGACAGTGCCTGATGCGCCTCGTCATAGATGAAATAATCGGTGCCCAGCGTAGATATAGGGACGAAACCATCGGCGCCATAGTCCGGCAAGGTGATAAAGAGCCCGGATTTCGTAACTCCGGAGACGCGGCCGGCAAACTCCTCGCCGACGCGGGTGCTCAAATGATGGGCGATCAGCCGGTCGATAGTCTCGCGCTCGGCTGCCATCGCCCGGCGCTCGAAGGTCGAGATTTCGGCGGCGATATCGTCGAGCGAGGCTTCTTCGTCGGGGGTGATGCCGCCTTCGCCGAAGCCGAGCGAACCGACCAGCGCCCGATGCACGATGAGATCGGCGTAGCGGCGGATCGGCGAGGTGAAGTGGGCGTACTTCATCAGGTTGAGACCGAAATGGCCGATATTCTCGGGGCTGTAGATCGCCTGACTCTGCGAGCGCAATACCATCTCATTGACCATGGTCTGGTGTGCCGTGCCGTCCGCCTTGGCCAGGATGCCGTTGAAGCTGTTGGCCCGCATATTGCCGCCCTTGGCGAGCGAGATGCCGAGTGTCGCCAGGAACTCGCGCAAAACTTCCTGCTTGGCAAGCGTCGGGCCGTCATGAATGCGGTAGACCAGCGGCTGACGCTTCTTCTCGAGCGTCTCGGCGGCGCAGACGTTCGCCTGGATCATCATCTCTTCGATCAGCTTGTGCGCATCGAGTCGCGGCGGCACGAAGACCCGGTCGACCGTGCCGTCCGGTTTCAGCAGGATCTTGCGCTCCGGCATGTCGAGTTCCAGCGGCTGGCGCCGGTCGCGTCCGCGCTTCATTACTCCATAAGCGTGCCAGAGCGGTTTCAGGATCGGCTCGAGCATCGGTCCGGTCTGATCATCCGGTCTTCCGTCGATCGCCGCCTGCGCCTGCTGATAGGAGAGCTTGGCGGCACTCTTCATCATGATGCGATGAAAGGTATGGCCGATCTTGCGGCCTTCGCCCGAGAAGCTCATGCGCACGGCGAGCGCCGGGCGGTCGACGCCTTCCTTCAGCGAGCAGAGATCATTGGAGATGCGCTCCGGCAGCATCGGCACGACGCGATCGGGGAAATAAACGGAGTTGCCGCGCTTCAGCGCTTCGCGGTCGAGCGGCGAATTAGGGCGGACATACCAGGAGACATCGGCGATCGCGACGGTGACGATGACGCCGCCGGGATTGTCGGGGGAGGGGTCGATCTCGGCGTAAACAGCGTCGTCATGGTCCTTGGCGTCTGCCGGATCGATGGTGATCAGCGGCACGTCGCGCCAGTCCTCCCGATGCGACATGGTCACCGGCTTGGCGGCTTCGGCCTCGGCGATCACGGCCGGCGGAAAGACGTGCGGGATGCCGTGCGCATGGATCGCGATCATCGAGATCGCCTTTTCCGAGCCGACCGAGCCGACGACGGAAAGGACCTTGGCGCGCGGCAGGCCGAAGCGTCCGAGGCGCGCGACTTCGATCTCGACCAGGTCGCCATCCTTGGCGCCGCCGGTATAGTCGGGGTCGATCACCATCTCTTCGCCGCGCCGTTCGATTGGCAACAGGCGGCCGCCGCCGCCCGGCGCGCTGCGGAAAACGCCCATCGCCGCACCGCGGCGCCTGTCGATCACCTTGATGATACGCGCTGTATAAGCCGGCCCGCCGCGATCGACGGCCGGGAAGATCTTCGCCAGGATTCGGTCGCCGAGCCCGGCGACGGGCGCCTTGCCCTTACCCTGGCGGCCTGCCGGCGACTGCTGACGGATGGCGACGGCAGGCGCCACACCCTGCTCCTCCGGCCATTCCGCCGGCCGGCCGATCAGGTCGCCGTCCTTATCGCGCGTCGTGATATCGAGAACGGTGACGGGCGGAAGAGCGCCGGGACGAATGAGCGACTTGCGGCTCTTTTGCAGCATGCCTTCCTGCTCGAGCTCCTGCAGCATGTGCTTGAGCTCGACGCGGCTGTCACCTTTCAGCCCGAACGCCTTGGCAAGTTCACGCTTGGAAGCCTTCTGCGGATGATCGGCGATGAAACGCAGGATCACTTCCCGCGAGGGCAGCGTGCCGTGGACGATGTTCAGCGGTTCGACGGCGGAAGTATCCCTGCCGGCGCGGCCGATCTTGCCCGGGCGCTTGCCCGCGGGGTTCGTTCTGTCGCGCGGTGTCTTGCTCACGTCAGCTCTTTTTCGATTTCGCGGGCGCCTTCGCCTTCGTTGCCTTCGGCTTGGCGGCCGTCTTGGTTGCCTTGGCTTCGGCGGCGGCCGCCTTCGGCTTGGCTTTCGCCCTGGCCGTCTTGCCGGCCGGGGCCTTGCCGGCCTTTTCGGTGATCAGCGCAAGCGCCTCCTCGATGGTAATCGCCTGCGGATCCTTGCCCTTCGGCAGGGTGGCGTTTACCTTGCCCCAGTTGACATAGGGGCCGTATTTGCCGTCGCGAACGGTGATGGCGCCGCCATCGGGATGATCGCCGAGGGTCTTCAGTGCCGCCGGCGTACCGCGCGCACCCCGGCCCGGCGCCTTGTTGGCTTTTTCGGCAATCAGCGTCACGGCGCGATTGAGGCCGACGGAGAAGACGTCCTCGACGGTTTCCAGATTGGCATAGGAACCGTCATGCAGGAGAAACGGCCCGTAGCGGCCAATGCCCGACGAGATCATCTTGCCCGTTTCAGGATGTTTGCCGATATCGCGCGGCAGCGAGATCAGCGCCATCGCCTTTTCATAGTCGATATCCTCAGGCTTCCATCCTTTCGGCAGCGAAGCGCGTTTGGCCTCCTTGCCGTCGCCGCGCTGGATGTAAGGGCCGAAGCGGCCGGAACGCAGCGTCAGTTCCTCGCCGGTGGTCGGATCGGTGCCGAGATTCTTCGGTTCGTTGAGCGCGACCCCTTCCGCTTCTCCACCGTTTTCGGAGGAAAGCTGGCGGGTGTAGTTGCATTCCGGATAGTTCGAGCAGCCGACGAAGGCACCATATCTGCCGAGCTTGAGCGACAGGTTGCCGGTGCCGCAGACCTGGCAAATCCTGGGGTCGCCGCCATCCTCGCGTTTCGGAAAGACGAGCGGCGCCAGCGCCTCGTTCAGCGAATCAAGCACGTTGGTGACGCGCAATTCCTTCGTGTCTTCGATCTGCGCGAAGAAATCCTTCCAGAAATCGCGCAGCACCTGCTTCCAGTTCAATTCGCCGGCGGAAATCCGGTCGAGCTTTTCCTCGAGGTCGGCGGTGAAATCATATTCCACATATTTGGTGAAGAAGCTTTCGAGGAAAGCCGTCACCAGCCGGCCCTTGGCCTGCGGGATCAGTTTACGCTTGTCGATCGTCACATAGTCGCGGTCGCGCAGGGTCGCCAGCGTGGCGGCATAGGTCGAGGGACGGCCGATGCCGAGCTCTTCCATCTTCTTGATTAGCGATGCTTCCGAATAGCGCGGCGGCGGCTCGGTGAAATGCTGGGTCGAATTGATCTTCTGCTTGGCCAGCGCCTCGCGTGCATTGATCTCCGGCAGGCGACCATCCTCGTCGCCGTCATCGCTCTGCTCGCCGTCCTCCTTCTGGTCGGTATAGGCGGCGATGAAGCCGTCGAAGCGGATGACCGAACCGACGGCGCGCAGGCCGGCCTTCTCGCCCTTGTTCTCGGCGGTGATTTCGGCCGTCGTGCGCTCGATCTCGGCCGACGCCATCTGGCTGGCGATGCCACGCTTCCAGATCAGCTCGTAGAGCCGGATCTGATCGGCGTCGAGGAATTTGCGCACGCGGTCGGGCGAGCGGTAGAAATCGGTCGGGCGGATCGCCTCGTGCGCCTCCTGGGCGTTCTTCGCCTTGGTCGAGTAGAAGCGCGCCTTCTCAGGCAGGTAGCGTTCACCGAACTGGTCGAGGATGGCACGTCGCGCTGCGTCGATCGCTTCGGGCGCCATCTGCACGCCGTCGGTTCGCATATAGGTGATAAGACCGACTGTCTCGCCGCCGATATCGACGCCCTCATAGAGCTTCTGGGCGATCTGCATCGTGCGCGAGGCGGAGAAGCCGAGATTGGAGGAGGCGGCCTGCTGCAGCGTCGAGGTGGTGAACGGCGGTCCCGGGTTGCGCCTGACCGGTTTTGCCTCGACCGTGTCGACGATATAGCTGGCGCCTTCGAGCAATGCTTTCAGGCGGCCCGCATCCTCGCCGTTGCCGATCGCCCGCGGCTGCAGCCGCTTGCCGTGCGCCGAAACCAGCCTTGCCTCGAACTCGTCGCCGCGCGGCGTCTTCAGCAGCGCCGAGATGTTCCAGTATTCTTCCGAAATGAAGCGCTCGATCTCGGACTCGCGGTCGCAGACCAGACGAAGCGCGACCGATTGGACCCGGCCGGCCGAACGCGCGCCGGGCAACTTGCGCCACAGCACCGGCGAAAGATTGAAACCGACGAGATAGTCGAGCGCGCGGCGCGCGAGATAGGCGTCGACCAGCGGCACGTCGATATCGCGCGGATCGGCCATCGCATCGAGGACGGCCTTCTTGGTGATCGCGTTGAAGACGACGCGCTTGACGGACTTGCCGTTCAGCACCCGCTTCTTGTTCAGCATGTCGAGGACGTGCCAGGAAATCGCTTCGCCTTCGCGATCAGGGTCGGTCGCGAGAAACAGCCCATCGGAGGATTTCACCGCGTCGGCGATGTCCTTCATCCGCTTGGCCGAAGCGCCGTCGACCTCCCAGAGCATTTCGAAATCCTGATCGGGAAGAACGGAGCCATCCTTGGCAGGCAGATCGCGCACATGGCCGAAGGAGGCGAGCACTTTGTATCCCGAACCCAGATACTTATTGATCGTCTTGGCCTTGGCAGGCGATTCCACCACTACAACATTCATGATGATTCTCTAAAAAAGAAACCACGCCAGCTTGTGGGCCAGCGCAACACGCACCGTAACTTGGATACCGGCCCTCCGACATGGACAGGGAAATCGCTGCGGTCAAGGGGTTTGCTACAATTTTACTTCTTGCGTACGGTGCAAGCGAAACAAGATTTGCAGCAGAAAACAATTTTAAATTGCGTCAGTGCGGTTTTCAACACGCAGTTTCCCTGTTCCCCGCAAGCATCAATCGGAAAGCGAGACGAGACCGCCCTGATGCCGATGCAGCCTGCCTGATATATCGAGTTCCAGAAGGATGAGATAGACCGCGGATGCCGGAAGGCCGGTGTGGCGGATGACGTCGTCGATCTCGACCGGCGTCGGCCCGAGCGCGCCGATGATGCGCATCCGGTCCGAATCGCCGGGTGGCATCGTCATTGCCCGGCTCTCGCGTGCCGGCTCTTCCGCCATCGACAAAGGGAAGAGGTCAAGTTGCGCAAGCGGCGCCAGGGCTTCGATGATATCGGCAGGTTCGGTAACGATCGAAGCGCCGTCCTTGAGCAGGCCGTTGGTGCCGTGACAGCGCGGATCGAGCGGCGAGCCGGGCACGGCAAACACCAGGCGGCCGAACTCGCCGGCGAGGCGCGCCGTGATCAGCGAGCCCGAGCGCATCGCCGCCTCGATGATCACCACGCCAAGTGCGATGCCGGCAATCAGCCGGTTCCGGCGCGGGAAATCGCGGGCGCGCGGCTCCCAGCCGAAGGGCATCTCGCTCACCGCCAGGCCGTTGCCGCCGGTTATCTCTTCGATGAGGCCGAGATTCTCCGGCGGGTAGGGCTTGTCGAGACCGCCGGCAAGGGCGGCGATCGTGCCCGTGCCGAGGCTTGCCCGATGCGCTGCCGTGTCGATGCCGCGCGCCAGGCCGGAGATCACCGTATAACCCGCCCGACCGCAGTCGCGCGCCACCATCGCCGCGAATTTGGTGCCTGCGGCCGACGCGTTACGGGAGCCGACGATGCCGACGGCCGGTCGTTTGGCGGCAGCGAGTGCGCCCTTGACCGCAAGAAGCGGCGGCGCGCCGTCGATCTGTTTCAGCGCCTGCGGATAGTCCGGCTCGCCAATGCCGATAAAGCGGGCGCCGAAACGATGCGCCGCCTCCAGTTCCCGGTGCGCCTCGGCTTCGCTGGCAATGCGGATGGCCCGTGTCGCGCCGCCGCGCGCTGAAAGCTCCGGCAGCGCCGCGAGTGCGGCCTCAGCCGAACCGAAATGATCGATAAGATCGCGGAAGGTTGCAGGGCCGACATTGTCGGAACGGATCAGGCGCAGCCAGGCAATCCTCTGCCTTTCGCTTAGCACTGTACCTGTTGATTCCGCGCTCGGCGCGTCCATTATCCTTTCGCCCCGATCTTGCTTTCCGTTCCGCCCATCAGGCGTGAAATATTTGCCTTGTGCTTCCAGTAGGAGATGAGCGTCATGATCGCCATGACGGCCGCGACCTTTTCATTGCCGAGGATCCACAGTGCGATTGGGATGACGAGCATGGCGACGAGGGCCGACAGCGAGGAATAGCGGGTGGTGACGGCGACCGCGAGCCAGACGGCGGCGAAGAGCACCACCATGATCGGCGCGACGCCGAGAAGCGTGCCGATATAGGTGGCGACACCCTTGCCGCCCTTGAAGCCGATCCAGACGGGGAAGAGATGGCCGATGAAGGCGAAGAAGCCGGCGATGATCGCGGCCTCCTCACCGAGGAAATATCCGACAACCCAGGCTGCCGTCGACGCCTTCAGTGCATCGAGCAGCAGCGTCGCGGCGGCGAGCTTGCGGTTTCCGGTTCTCAGCACATTGGTCGCGCCGATATTGCCGGAGCCGATGCTGCGCACATCGCCCAGGCCGGCGGCCCGGGTGAGGATCAGGCCGAAAGGGATTGAGCCGAAGAGATAGCCGATAACGGCCGCCGCAAGTGCGATCGGCAGCGTGATCTGCCATGACATGAGATTGGATAACATGTGCCCCCTCAGCCCTCCGTAGCTTACCGTTCCAGCCGTCTCTCAAAATGCGTGAACAGGCTTTCCCGAGACGTATGTCGCGACTGCCCGCCCGCTGAAGCGCGCGTCCTCGAACGGTGTATTCTTCGAGCGGGAGAGAAGCATGTCTTTGGTGACAAGCCAAGGCTCATCGAGATCGATGAGCGTGATATCGGCTGGCGCACCCGGCTTCAGCGTGCCGGCATTGAGACCGAAAATCTGAGCTGGGCGGGTGGACATGGCGTCGATCAGCCGCATCAGGCTGACCTGGCCGCCATGATGAAGCCTGAGAGCCGCCGCCAGCATCGTTTCCAGTCCGACCGCGCCATCGGCTGCCTCTGCGAACGGCAGGCGCTTCGTGTCGACGTCCTGCGGGTCGTGCGAGGAGACGATGATGTCGATCGCACCGTTGGCAAGCGCCTCGGCCATGGCGACTCGGTCGTCCTCCGGGCGCAGTGGCGGATAGAGCTTGAAGAAGGTGCGGTATTCGCCGATGTCGTTCTCGTTGAGCGCCAGATTGTTGATCGAGATGCCCGAGGTCACCTTGGCGCCACGGCTGCGGGCGCGTTCGATGGCCTCGACCGATTCGGGGACGGAGATCATCGCAGCGTGATAACGGCCGCGCGTCAGCTCTGCCACCCTGAGATCGCGTTCGAGGGGGATCAGCTCGGCTTCCTTCGGAATGCCGGAGAGCCCCAGCCAGCTGGCGAAAAGTCCCTCGTGCATGACGCCATTGGCGCCGAGATATTTGTCGCGGGTCTCGCAGGAGATGACGGCGCCGAATTCGCGAGCATAGGTCATGATCCGGCGCAGCACCTGTGTGTTATGGACGCTGGAATGGGCATCGGTGAAGGCGACCGCGCCCGCCTGCATCAACAGGCCGATTTCCGTCATCTCCTCGCCGGCAAGACCCTTGGTGAGGGCGGCTGCCGGATAGACGTTGACGGCCGCCGTGTCCCGCGCCGTCTTCTTGACGAATTCGACGAGTGCGATGTCGTCGATGACGGGATCGGTGTCCGGCATCATGATGATCGAGGTGATGCCGCCGGCTGCCGCCGCCCGGCTCGCCGAGGCGATCGTCTCGCGGTGCTCGCCGCCGGGCTCGCCGATATGGACGCGCGCATCGACGAGGCCTGGCGTTGCCACGAGGCCGGTGCAGTCGCGCACGGCGGCGCCTTCCGGCGCACCCTGGTTCTGCGCCTCGCTGCCGGCGGCAATAATCACGCCGTTTTTAGCGATGATCGTTCCGATCTCGTCGAGACTGCGCGAGGGATCGACGATGCGGACATTCTTGAGGACGATCGAGCTGCTCATGCCATCATTCCGTCGGTTCGGGGACCTTGGTTCTGCGAGACGAGCAGCGTCTCCATGACGGCCATGCGCACGGCGACCCCCATTTCCACTTGTTCGGCGATCACGCTCTGCGGACCATCGGCCACCTCGGAGGCGATCTCGACGCCGCGGTTCATCGGCCCGGGGTGCATGACCAGCGCATCATCCTTCGCTGCTTTCAGCGTTTCGGCGTCGAGTCCGTAGAAGTGATAATACTCGCGCACCGACGGCACAAAGGCGCCGGACATGCGTTCGCGCTGCAGCCGCAGCATCATCACGACGTCGGCGTCCTTCAATCCTTCCTTCATCGAGTGGAACACCTCGACGCCCATCTCGGCGATGCCGGCGGGCAGGAGGGTGGCGGGCGCGACGACGCGCACGCGTGCGCCCATCGCGTTAAGCAGCAGGATATTGGAGCGCGCCACGCGCGAGTGCAGCACGTCGCCGCAGATCGCCACGATGATGCGCGAAAGCTTGCCTTTGGCGCGGCGGATCGTCAGCGCGTCGAGCAGCGCCTGGGTCGGGTGTTCGTGCTGCCCGTCGCCGGCATTGACGACCGAGCAGGAGACTTTCTGGGCAAGAAGTGCAGCCGCCCCGGCGCTTGAATGGCGGATCACCAGCACGTCGGGGCGCATCGCATTCAGCGTCATCGCCGTATCGATCAGCGTCTCGCCTTTCTTCACCGAGGAATTACCGACCGACATGTTCATCACGTCGGCGCCGAGCCGCTTGCCGGCAAGCTCGAAGGAGGCCTGTGTGCGGGTCGATGCCTCGAAGAAGAGGTTGATCTGCGTCAGTCCGCGCAGCGTCGACGTCTTCTTTTCTCTCTGGCGGCTGATCTTGACGGCTTCGTCGGCCTTGTCGAGGAGATAGGTGATATCCTGCTCGGTGAGGCCCTTGATGCCGATGAGGTGGCGGTGGGGGAAAAAGACCATGACCCTGCCTCTTGCTGTCTCTTGCGGGTCTATAATGAGTGCCGCCCGCTGGGGCAAGCACGCGCTGTGGGCAAAGGCTTATGTCCCCATGCATTTTCGCTTGAATTCCGATAGAGCAGAATAAAGCGAATCATAACTTCCGGTTTTCCTTGCCGGGTTCTTGCACTAGAAGCGAACAATGACCTCCGCAAACCGGACTGACGACAAACTCGCAGAACTCAACCAGCCGAGCCTGTGGTCCGGCATCAATGCCTATCGATCCGATCCGCTGATCGTCGATCTGACGGCGGCCTTGCCGCGCGGCATCCGTGAAGACCTGGAAAATATCGGTCGCTACGTCACCTCGCCGGAGGCGCAGGAGCTCGCGCGCATGGCAAACCAGGGCGCGCCACAGCTGCGCACCCATGGTCCGCGCGGCGAGCGTCTCGACGTCGTCGAGTTTCATCCCGCCTGGCACGCGCTGATGCGCCGCTCCATGTCGGTCGGCCTGCATTCCTCTGTCTGGGATCCGCAGGCCGATATCGAGGCGAAGGACGCGGGCCACAAGGTCCGCGCCGCGCGATTTTACCTGACGGCACAGCTGGAATCCGGCCATCTCTGCCCGCTGACGATGACGAGCGCTTCGGTGGCTGCGCTGTCGGCGTCCCCTGCGGTGCAGAAGGACTGGGCGCCGAAGATCCTGTCGCGCAAATATGATTCGTCCAACCGGCCCGCCATGCAGAAATCCGCGGTGACCATCGGCATGGGCATGACCGAAAAGCAGGGCGGCACCGATGTCAGGGCCAACCGGAGTGCGGCTGAAAAGGTCAGCGAAGGCATCTATCGGCTCTCCGGCCACAAATGGTTCATGTCGGCTCCAATGAGCGATGCCTTCATCATGCTGGCGCAGACGAAGGAGGGCATGGGCTGCTTCCTGGTGCCGCGCCTGCTGGAGGACGGGTCCGCCAACGGACTGCAGTTCCAGCGACTGAAGGACAAGGTCGGCAACCGCTCGAACGCCTCTTCCGAGGTTGAGTTCACCGATACCTTCGGTTTCCTGCTCGGCGGCCCGGATGCCGGCATCCGCACCATCCTCGACATGGTGACGCTGACGCGGCTTGATTGCGCGCTGGCCTCATCAGGCATCATGCGCGCCTCGCTTGCCGAGGCCGTGCATCATACGCGCGGCCGCAGCGTCTTCGGCAGGATGCTCGTCAACCAGCCGATCATGACGCGCGTGCTCGCCGACATGGCGCTCGACGTCGCTGCCGCTACCGCGCTGTCCTTCCGCTTGGCCGATGCTTTCGACAAGGCGCGCGGCAATGCCGAAGAAGCGGCCTATGCCCGCGTCATGACGCCTGTCGCCAAATACTGGTGCTGCAAGATCGCGCCCTCGCTGATCTATGAGGCGATGGAATGCATCGGCGGCAACGGTTACATCGAGGAGCGCCCGATCGCCCGCCATTACCGCGAGGCCCCCGTCAACGCCATCTGGGAAGGCTCCGGCAACGTGATGGCGCTGGATGTGCTGCGCGTGCTCAACCGTGGCAAGGATCTGTTCGAGACAGTTTTTGCGGGACTCGCGCGCGATCTCGGCCCCGCCGGCAAGAAAACGATCGACGTGTTACGCGCCGCAATCGCGCTTTGCGAACAGGACGAGGGCGCGGCGCGCCTGCTCGTCGAGCAACTGGCACTTGCCGCCGGCGCGGCGGAACTCTATCGGCTTGGAGCAGGGCGCATCGCCGATGCCTTCATCGAGACACGCCTTGCCGGCGGCTGGCGCTCCACTTACGGCATGCTCGATTCCCGTTTCGACGCCAGCTACATCGTCGATCTGCTCTACCCGCCGGCGGCCTGATCGCAAGGGCGATCAGGCGATCCTGAGACCGAGATGCTCGGCCATGGGATCGAAATCACTATCATCGTGCAAGAGCGAGTGGCCTTCTTGAATGCAGAATGTGCCAATGATTACGTCGATGATCTTGCGCACTGTGATACCGCGTTCCCGCAGCAGGCGATAATTACGGGCTGCCCTGACGGCGAGGCTGTCGTCAAGCATCGGACGGATCGTGAATTGGCGCAAATTCGCTTCGATGGTGGTTGCATGGCGGTCATTGCGCGCGCCTTGGAGGACCTCCATAAGAATAAGATCGCCAACAAGAATCTCCAGCGGATCTTCGATATTCTGCAGACGTCGTCTGGCGGCGTTTTCCATCCCGCGTAGATGCGCAATCCAGACCGAACTATCGACGACGATCACTGGTTTCGTCCGGTCGATCGCGGCGCATCCCTTCCAGATCACCCTCCCAGCCGATTCCCGAGAGATTTGCGATCGCATTTTTTCTGCGGTGCCTGTCGACGAGGCTTCTGAGGGCCTGTTCGATAGTAGCTTTTTTCGTCGCCAACCCCGTGGCGGTCATCGCTGCGGCGAGCAAGGCATCATCGATATCTATATTCGTCCGCATTTTTTCCTCGTAAAAGATACACATCAGCCTCACGGGTTCAAGATCAATGCTGATGCTGCCGCCATAAACAAAAATCCGGCCGCGTCGCCACGGCCGGATTATCGTCATTTACGTCCGAAAATCAGCGTTCAAAAGAAGCCACGGCGTTGCCACCAGCCGGCTTTCTTCGGCTTGCTGTCATCGCTTTCGGTTGTTTCGCTGCGGGTGGATTTCACCGTCGGCTCTGAGGAAGAAATATTGGATTCGCGGTTGGCGCGAACCGGCTTTGCTTCCTCCTGCGCGGGCGTTGCGAGATCGGCCGAGGCTTCGACCACCTCCGGCTCTGCTTCTACGGCTGGTGCCGCTTCCGCTACCGGTTCTTCGACCGGCGCTGCGGCGGGCTTCCGGCGGCCGCGGCCACGGGCAGGCTTTACCTCTTCGGCGACGACACCCACGTCCTCGACGGCAGCCGTTACAGCTTGGCTCTCCCTGGCCTGTTCGGCAACCGTCTCGACAATTGCGGCTTCACCGGGAGCGACGTCATCCGAAGTGCCGTCGTCTTCATCCTCGCTGCCATCTTCGCCGGCTTCATTCGCCGTCAGCTCGGACCCGTCCTCCCGGTTGCGGCGACCGCCGCGCTTGCCGCGGCGCCGGCGCTTGCGGCGCTGCGATTCCTCGTTTTCGGCGCGGCTCTCGGGTGCAGCGGCGGCGGTTTCGTCGCCCTCAGCGCCCTCGTCGTCGCCATCTTCCTCTTCGTCGCCGGCTTCGCCTGCAGCGGCTGCCGGCTGCTCGGCATTGCCGTTGCGGCCACGACGGCGGCGGCGACGCTTGCGCTTACGGTTGCCTTCAGCTTCGCCTTCCGAACGCGCCGCAGCGGGACGTTCGGTCGCGGCAGCCTTTTCCTCGAGTTCTTCGTCTTCTTCCTCATCAGCCTCGATAACGATGTCGTCGTCCTCATCCTCGGGGATGGCTGCGAAGTTGAAGAGGCTTTCGATCTTGACCGGGTTTTCGACGGGCTCGCCGCGGTCGATCGCAAAGTGCTGCGCGCCGACCGAACCATCGGCATCGATGATGATCGCTACGCCAAAACGCGCTTCGTAATCGACGATCGTCTGGCGCTTGTGGTTGAGCAGGTAGAGCGCGATGTCAGGCGTCGTGCGCACGGTGATGTTGTGCGTCGTGTTCTTGAGCAGATATTCCTCGATGCCACGCAGCACATGCAGGGCGACGGAGGACTGTGAACGGACGTGGCCGGTGCCGCCGCAATGCGAGCAGACCTGGGTCGTCGATTCGAGAACCGAAGCGCGGATGCGCTGGCGCGACATTTCGAGCAGGCCGAAATGCGAGATCCGGCCGACCTGGATGCGGGCGCGGTCATTCTTCAGGCATTCCTTCAGCTTCTTCTCGACGGCGCGGTTGTTGCGCTTTTCTTCCATGTCGATGAAGTCGATGACGATCAGGCCGGCGAGGTCGCGCAGGCGAAGCTGGCGGGCGATTTCTTCCGCGGCTTCGAGGTTCGTCTGCAGCGCAGTGTCCTCGATCGAGTGTTCGCGCGTCGAGCGGCCGGAGTTGACGTCGATCGAAACCAGCGCTTCCGTCTGGTTCATGATCAGGTAGCCGCCGGAACGCAGCGTTACCTGCGGCTGCAGCATGCGGTCGAGCTGGGCCTCGATGCCGGAGCGCGAGAAGATCGGGTGGATGTCGCGGTAGGGCTGAACCACCTTGGCATGGCTCGGCATCAGCATCTTCATGAAGTCTTTCGCTTCACGATAGCCTTCCTCACCGGCAACGATGATCTCGCCGATATCCTTGTTGTAGAGGTCGCGGATCGAGCGCTTGATCAGCGAGCCTTCTTCATAGACGAGGCAGGGAGCGGTCGACGCCAGCGTCAGCGTGCGGACGTTTTCCCACAGGCGCATCAGATATTCGAAATCACGCTTGACCTCGACCTTGGTGCGGTTGGCGCCGGCGGTGCGCAGGATAACGCCCATGCCTTGCGGCACTTCGAGCATGCGGGCGATTTCCTTCAGGCGCTTGCGGTCCTGCGGATTGGTGATCTTGCGGGAAATGCCGCCGCCGCGCGCTGTGTTCGGCATCAGAACCGAATAGCGGCCTGCAAGCGAGAGATAGGTGGTGAGAGCGGCACCCTTGTTGCCGCGCTCTTCCTTGGCGACCTGAACCAGCAGGATCTGGCGGCGCTTGATGACTTCCTGGATGCGGTACTGCTTGCGCGGCTTGCGCTGCACGCGGTCCGGCACCTCTTCCATTGCGTCTTCGGCGCCAACGGATTCGATGACTTCCTCTTCGCCGTGATCATCGTCGTCGTCGTCGTCATCGTGGCGACGCTTGCTGGTGTCGATGTCCTCGGAAATCGTGTCGGTTTCCACCATCGCGGCCATCGTGCCGCCGGCAGGGGCGTCATCGTCGTTGTCGACACCCGAAGCGCCTTCCGCTTCGACGTCTGTCGGAACGGCGTCTTCCGTCGCCGTCGTTTCGGCAACCTTCTTGCGGCTCCGGCGCGGCCTTGCCTTCTTGGCCGGCGCTTCCTCGGCGGCTTCAGGTGATCCTGCCACCTCTGCCGTTACGGCAATCTCTTCCGGCGCGGCCTCTTCCGTTACGGCAGCCGGTGCCTCTGTGGGCACGATGCCGACATCCGGCTGATCCTGGGTCGAAAGATCGACCATCGGCGCGGTTTCGACGTGCTCGACGTCTTCGTCGCGACGGTGCTCCTCGGCCTCGGCCCGAAGCAGCGCCTGACGGTCGGCGAGGGGGATCTGGTAGTAATCGGGATGGATTTCGGCGAAGGCCAGGAAGCCGTGCCGGTTACCGCCGTAATCGACGAAAGCGGCCTGCAGCGAGGGCTCGACCCTCGTTACCTTTGCAAGATAGATATTGCCGCGGATCTGCTTCTTGTGCTGCGACTCGAAGTCAAATTCTTCTATGCGGTTCCCGCGAACGACAACGACGCGCGTCTCTTCCTCGTGAGACGCATCGATAAGCATTTTGTCTGCCATGTAAGCTGTGCTCCTCGGCGTGGCCGCGAGAGCGCATTCCCGACTGCTGTTGAAACAGAAAGAATGCGGTCCACCGTGGCCGCGCCGGATAATGAAAGTCGCGCTTGACGCGAAGGGGAGAGCAGCAGCCAGACCGCAGCCGGAACCGTTTCGGTCCGGGGCCTGTGCACTTCAGATAAAACCTGCTGCGAAACCATCAACAACCAAGCGTGATCGACAAATACGAAGACCCGGTTCGGGTCCGATGAGGTTGCTCCCTGAGAGCGTGGTGGCTGATCCACCAATGAAGTTCCGACAGATGCCGGAAAATCAGGATCCAGTTCTCGGGTTGAAGCGCATGAGACGGCGGACGATGACCGATGTGGCGCCAGGTCCAGATCTGGCTGGCAGCCCTTGCGGCGACTCTATCCCGTCAACACTTCTACCCTAAAATGCGTTGTATGTTTTCTCTGTCACAATAGCAAGGGAAAAGCCAAATGTGCCATAATATTGATGGATTTCGAATCGCATAGAAACCGGGGGCAGGTGACCGCGATTCGGCAGGCGGCAAGGCGTTTCGCTCTCGGGCGTCCGTTCCGGCCATATCAGGTCCATCGCGGTATAAATAGGGTGTGGCGGTTTATTGTTTAAGAGGGCTCGGATCGTGGCGCAGTTCGCAACGCGGCGATCGACATTGGCTAGGCGGGTTCAGACGGCGGTGCTCATTGCAGGTTGCCTCCTGCCCGGCCTCGCGGGTTCGGCCGAGACGAAGGATCCGCTGCTCGCTTATGGGGCGCGCATCATCGGCGATGATGCCAGGACGCGTATCGTCATCGATTTCGACCGCGAACCGCGTTTCTCCGTCCATTATCTCGCCAATCCGGAGCGGATCGTCGTCGATCTGTCAGCCACCGCCTTTGGATTTCCGGCGAAGGATTTGGCCGCCCGCGGCCTCTTCAAGGATATCCGCTACGGCAAGATGGATGATGAGAGCGCCCGCATCGTGCTGACAACGGCAAGGCCGGTGAAGCTCTCGCTCGCCAAGGTGCAAGCCGACGAGGCGGGCAGGGGCCATCGCCTGGTGCTCGATGCCGAGATGATCGACAAACAGGCCTTTGCCGAATTGGTCAAGACACAATCCTGGGACGATCGGACCGACGCGGCCCAGACGACGAGCGCCATTCCGGCGCCAGAAAAAACCGCCCCCGGCGATTTTGTCATTGCCGTCGACGCCGGCCACGGCGGCATCGATACCGGCGCGATCGGCGTCGACACGAAGACCGAAGAGAAGCAAGTGACGCTTGCCTTCGCCAAGGCCCTGGCCGACCGGCTGAACAAGGAGCCGGGCATCAAGGCGTTCCTGACGCGCAGTGACGACGAGTTCCTGTCGCTTTCCCAGCGCGTGCTGATCGCCCGCCAGAACCATGCCGGCCTGTTCATTTCATTGCATGCCGATACGCTGAAACAGAAGGATATCCGCGGCGCGACGGTCTATACGATCTCGGACAAGGCCTCTGACAAGCTCGCAGCCGACCTTGCCGAGCGCGAAAACCTTTCCGACCAGATCGCCGGCAAGGAGACGGTCGCCGAGCCGCCCGAGGTCGCCGACATCCTGCTCGATCTGACGCGGCGCGAGACGCAGGCCTTCTCGATTTCGCTGGCCGAGAGCGTGCTGAATTCCTTCAAGGACCAGATCGGCACCATCAACAATCCGCATCGCCACGCCGGCTTCCGCGTGCTGCAGGCGCCCGACGTGCCGTCGATCCTGCTCGAGCTCGGGTTCCTGTCGAATGCCGAAGACGAAAAACTGCTGCTCGACGAAACCTGGCGCACCAGGATCGCCGATCTTCTGACCGAGGCGGTGAAGCGATACCGCACCGGCGTCGTGGCGAATGGCGGCTGAAGAACGCCGCCCGGATATTTTAATGGGTTCGCTCAGGCGAGATCCATGAAAACAGTGACTTGGACGCATCCGTTCAATCACGTTCTGAGCGGCGCGGTTCGGTTTGTCGCCCGGGAAGGGCGTTGCTTCGATGTGACAGTCCCGATGAAACGCTGCCGAGGCAGTGATTGCGGCGGGCAGAGCCCTATTTTGCTCACATTCGCGCCGTTACTCCGGCTTATGTTTCCTAGCTTGAGGCGCGGAATCGGCTTGTGGCGGTAGCGCTCATGGAGTAAGCCGCGCGCAACGTGCAAATTGTCTCGATCTGTGCAATCGTTGCGTCCGCGCCGATTGTAGATCGAAGAGACCGGTAGCTGAAAATATGCTTAGACTTCTTGGATATTTCTTCGGAATGGCCTGCGTCCTGTTTCTGGTCGCGGCGGCGGGCATTGCCATCTATCTCGCCAATGTCGCGAGGGATCTTCCGGACTATGCCGTTCTGAACAGTTACGCGCCGCCGGTGACGACCCGCGTCCATGCCGGCAACGGCGCTCTCATGGCCGAATACGCCAAGGAAAAACGTCTCTTCCTGCCGATCCAGGCCATTCCCGACCGCGTCAAGGCCGCTTTCCTGTCGGCCGAGGACAAGAATTTCTACAACCATCCGGGGGTCGACCTCACTGGTCTCGGCCGCGCAATCCTCGTCAACCTGCAGAATTTCGGTTCGGGTCGCCGTCCTGTCGGCGCTTCCACGATCACCCAGCAGGTGGCCAAGAACTTCCTATTGAGCTCGGACCAGACGATCGACCGCAAGATCAAGGAAGCAATCCTCTCCTTCCGTATCGAGCAGGCCTACAGCAAGGACAAGATTCTCGAACTCTACCTGAACGAGATTTTCTTCGGGATGAATTCCTATGGCATCGCCGGCGCGGCGCTGACCTATTTCAACAAGTCGGTTACGGAGCTGACTGTCGCCGAGGCCGCCTATCTGGCATCGCTGCCGAAAGGTCCGGCCAATTATCATCCTTTCCGCCATCCTGAGGCGGCGCTCGAGCGTCGCAACTGGGTTATCGATCGCATGGTCGAGAACGGCTATGTCAGCCAGAGCGACGGCGCGGAAGCCAAGAAGCAGCCGCTCGGCGTCACCGCCCGCAGCAACGGACCATCGCTCTTCGCGTCCGATTACTTCGCCGAGGCCGTGCGCCGCCAGTTGATCGACCAATATGGCGAGAAAGTTCTCTACGAGGGCGGCCTTTCCGTGCGCACATCGCTCGATCCGCAGATGCAGCTCGCCGCGCGCAAGGCGCTGCAGGATGGCCTCGTGACCTATGACGAGCGCCGCGGTTTCCATGGGGCCGTCAAGCAGATCGACGCAAGCGGCGACTGGGGCAAGGCGCTTGCCGATATTCCCGCGCTGTCCGACGTTCCGGAATGGCGCCTGGCCGTCGTGCTCTCCGTCTCCGACGACAACGTCGACATCGGCCTGCAACCGGCCAAGGAGGGGAGCGGCAAGGTTGCGGCGGACCGTCTGCGCGGCACCATCGACGCCAAGAACATGCAATGGGCCTACCGTTCGGCGGATGGCTCCCGCAAGACGGCGAAATCGCCGGCCGGTGTCTTGAGCCCGGGCGATGTCGTTTATGTCGAGAAGCTCGGTGACGACGCGTCGACCTCCTACCGTCTGCGCCAGCCCCCCAAGGTACAGGGCGGCCTTGTCGCCATGGATCCGAAGACCGGCCGCGTGCTCGCCATGGTCGGCGGTTTCTCCTATGCTCAGTCCGAATTCAACCGCGCCACCCAGGCGATGCGCCAGCCGGGCTCCTCCTTCAAGCCCTTCGTCTACGCAGCTGCGATGGACAATGGCTATACCCCGGCCTCCGTCATCATGGACGCGCCGATCGAGATCGTCTCGGGTGGCCAGGTCTGGAAGCCGGAAAACTACGGCGGCGAAGTCGGCGGCCCGTCGACGCTGCGCTCGGGCATCGAGCATTCGCGCAACCTGATGACGGTCCGCCTCGCCAACGATCTCGGCATGAATATCGTTGCCGAATATGCCGAACGCTTCGGTATCTACGATCACATGCTGCCGGTTCTCTCGATGTCGCTCGGCGCCGGCGACACGACAGTGCTGCGCATGGTCTCGGCCTATTCGGTCATTGCCAATGGTGGCAAGCAGATCAAGCCGACGCTGATCGACCGTATCCAGGACCGCTACGGCAAGACGATCTTCAAGCATGAGGAGCGCCTCTGCGAGGGCTGCAATGCCGGCGACTGGCAGAACCAGGAAGAGCCCAACGTCGTCGACAACCGCGAAACCGTTCTCGACCCCATGACCGCCTACCAGATCACCTCGATGATGCAGGGCGTCATCCAGCGCGGCACTGCCGCTGGCAAGATCGATCTCAGCGGTCGCGACGTCGCCGGCAAGACCGGCACCACCAACGACGAGAAGGATGCCTGGTTCGTCGGCTTCACCCCGGATCTGGTCGCCGGCCTCTATATGGGCTTCGATACGCCGGCCCCGCTCGGCCGCGGCGGCACCGGTGGCGGTCTCTCCGCCCCGATTTTCAACGAATTCATGCAGGCCGCCGTCAAGGACATGCCGGAATCGAAGTTCGTCATTCCGCAGGGCATGAACCTGATCCCGATCGACCGCAAGACCGGCATGGCCGCCGCCGACGGCGATCCGAACACGATCGTCGAGGCCTTCAAGCCCGGCACCGGACCTGCCGACAGCTTCTCCGTCATCGGCATGGACAGCACCATGGCGCCGGAGGAGATCCTGAAAACCTCGCCGCAGGCCAACCAGGCCGTTCAGACCGGCACGCCAGGACTCTTCTGAGCCCTCACCCGATTTTAGAAGCCCGCCCCGGCTCTTTACATCCGCGGCGGGCGTCTCTATGTCACCAGCACTTGAAGAAGACCGTTACAGAGAAGCAGGAAAATGCGAGCGGAAATCGAAAACGTGGTCGATGAAACCAAGCAGGCTATCACCCTGCTGAGGAGGCATCTTTGACTGGGACCAGGCGATAAGACGACTGGACTGGTTGAACAACAAGGCAGAGGATCCGAACCTCTGGAACGATGCGCAGGAAGCGCAGAAGCTGATGCGCGAGCGCCAGCAGCTCGATGACGGCGTTAACGGCGTCCGGCAGCTGGAACAGCAGCTGAAAGACAATGTCGAGCTGGTCGAACTGGGCGAGGAAGAAGGCGACGAAGGCGTCGTCAAAGAGGCCGAGGATGCCTTGAAGGCGCTGAAGGCCGAGGCTGCGCGCCGCCAGGTGGAGGCGATGCTGTCCGGCGAGGCCGACAGCAACGACACCTATCTGGAAGTCCATTCCGGCGCCGGCGGCACCGAAAGCCAAGACTGGGCGAACATGCTTTTGCGCATGTACACCCGTTGGGCGGAACGCCAGCGCTTCAAGGTCGAGCTTCTCGAAGTCCATGATGGCGAAGAGGCCGGCATCAAGTCCGCCACCTTGCTCGTCAAGGGCCACAACGCCTATGGCTGGCTGAAAACGGAATCGGGCGTGCATCGTCTGGTGCGCATTTCCCCCTACGACAGCAATGCGCGCCGCCACACGTCCTTCTCGTCGATCTGGGTCTATCCGGTCGTCGACGACTCGATCAACATCGACATCAACGAAAGCGATTGCCGCATCGACACCTATCGTTCGTCGGGCGCCGGCGGCCAGCACGTCAACACGACGGATTCGGCCGTGCGCATCACCCATATCCCGACCGGGATCGTGGTGGCCTGCCAGCAGGAGCGTTCGCAGCACAAGAACCGCGCCAAGGCTTGGGAAATGCTGCGTGCCCGGATGTACGAAGCAGAGTTGAAGAAGCGCGAGGAGGCCGCCAACGCCGAAGCCGCTTCCAAGACGGATATCGGCTGGGGTCACCAGATCCGCTCCTACGTGCTGCAACCCTACCAGTTGGTCAAGGACCTGCGCACCGGCGTCGCCAGCACCGCTCCGGACGACGTGCTCGACGGCGATCTGAACGAATTCATGGAAGCGGCCCTTGCCCATCGCATCAGCGGCGCCGCCGACGCGGTCGTCGAGGATGTCGACTGATAATTCAGCACTATAGAAATCGGAAAGCCCTGGAAACAGGGCTTTTTTGTTCAGCCTATCGCTCCGGTGTCGCCGTCGTGGAACAGCGCTGCCGATAGAGCGGCAATCTCGTCATGAACGGCCCCCCGTTCGATGCCCGGCGGATCGGTGAAGAGCTCGGCGGCAAAGGCAAGGCCGAGCCCGGTGCCCTCCGGCACAAAGACATAATGCCCGAGGCCGCCGCCGAAGATCTTCAGCGCGCTTCCGGTCAGCCGCTCATGCAGCCATGAAGAACATTCCTCGGCCGGTGCCGCCTTGTCGGCATCGCCGACAAGGATAAGAGTAGGCGCCACGACAGTTTTCAGGCTTTCCGCGCCGAAGCTGAGAACGGAGCGACCCGGTGCGCAGAGGACCGCCGCTGCGATCCTGTCGTCGCGATAGGATCGCGACATGCGGGACCATGATTTGCGAAAAACATCGCTGGTGCGGAGCAGTGAGGGGATATGATCGGCGAGGTCGGGATATTCCCTCGGGCCGTGCGGACCACCTGGCTTCAGCCGTGACGGTTCGAACTGCGAGAATTGGGTGACGGCGCCGAGAAGCAGCATGACGCCATAGGCTCCGGCCGAGAATCCGGCCGCGAATACACGGTCTGCATCGATCCGACCGGCAAGATCGTCAAGCCAGTCGCGACAGCGGTCGAGCATCAAGCTCAGATCCGGAGCCCGCTCCCAGAGACAGGCAAACCCTTCCGTGCGATAAGGCTCACTGCCCGTATTGCCGTGATGATCGACGCCGAGCGCTGCAAATCCGCGATCGACCAGGCGTCGCGCCAGCCATTCCAGTGCGGCCGCAGAACCGCCGGTGCCGTGTGACAGCAGGACGAGGGGATAGGGCCGGTCTGAAGGCCGAATTGGTGCGTCGCGAGCGACCGCCGCCTTCCGAAACCAGCTTCTCTCCTGAGTCTCGCATTCCCGCGCGTCATCGGCAGCCGGATACCATAGCGACCAGCGGACGGGCCTTGGGCCGGCTGCGTCCCAGTCCGGTCTCCGGTCATCGTAGAGGACGCCCTCGCGAAAGCCGAGCTTCATCCTTGTCGCCTGGAAAACAGCGTCTCGCTGCTCAATTGGTTGCTTTCTCGATGGTGATGTCGCCGAGTTCGTCGATCAGCACGGTCCAGCCGTCCGGCTCGGCCGCGGGATCGGTCTTCAGATAGATCGTGGCAAAGAGGCCGGGTTGCTTGATGATGCCGCTCGAGTTTTCGGGGCGGATATCGGTCACGTAAGGCTTCAGGTCGCTGATCTCCTGCAGCTCAATGGTTGAGGCAATCGCAGGACCGGTCTCGGTCTGGGCAATCTGTTGAAGATAGACTTTCGAGGTCCTGTCCGGCTGACGCACGGCAAAGAGCTTATAGTAACCATGGCTCTTTTCCTGGGAGTCGGAAACGCTTTCGGCAGTGGTGGGCGCCCGCTCGACATCAGGCGCGTTGCCGTCGTTCTCCCAGTAGCCGGTGCTGGTCGCGAAAATCACCGAAGCCGGCAGGATGACGTCCTGCGTGGGAGCGGCGATCGCGGCCGAGCATCCGACGAGGAAAATCGTGGTCATCAATGTCAGGCGCATTGCCATCATCTCAATCCTTGAACTGCTCGGCGAGAATGCGGTCGGACCAGGAGCGGTCGGGATCGGAGAGGATACGCGCCGTCATATGCTCCGACTGGGCGATGCGGACATGCAGCACCGATTTGACTTCCGTATTGTCCGCCACCGCATTCACCGGCCGCTTCACCGGCTCGAGCACGTCGATATCGACAGTCACCCTGTTCGGAAGCAGGGCGCCCCTCCAGCGCCGCGGCCTGAAAGCGCTGACCGGCGTCATGGCGAGCAGGGGCGCCTCGAGCGGCAGGATGGGGCCATGGGCGGAAAGATTATAGGCCGTTGATCCGGCTGGGGTGGCCACCATCAGCCCGTCGCAGATCAGCTCCTCCAGACGCACGCGTCCGTCGACCACGACTCTCAGATTGGCTGCCTGATAGGACTGGCGAAAAAGATAGACCTCGTTGATGGCGAGCGCTGTCGAATTGGTACCGTCGGCATTGGCCGTGGTCATCTTCAAGGGGCGGAAAGCGTTTTCGACGGCGACGCAGATACGCTCCTGAAGTCGTTCTGTGCTGTAGTCATTCATCAGAAAGCCGACCGAGCCGCGGTTCATGCCGTAGACCAGCTTGCCCGAGTTCATGGTGCTGTGCAGCGTCTGCAGCATGAAGCCATCGCCACCCAGTGCGACGATGACATCAGCCTTGTCCTGCGGAACGTCGCCATAGATGCGAATCAGCTCTTCGCGCGCTGCGAGCGCCTCCATCGTCGGCGAGGCGATAAAGGAAAGCGTCTGGAATGAACGGCCCATACAATGCCCTTTGTGAAGCTGCTCTAGCTAAAGGATAAATGGCAGTTGCGACAAGGCCGTTTTGCACGACAAGGCGTTTTGGATCCACGCCGACTGTCTGCGCCGGCACGGATTTTCCTTTACAGGATCGCAGAATCTGTTAGTTGGGCAGCTATTGCCCTTGTAGCTCAGTTGGTAGAGCACCTGATTTGTAATCAGGGGGTCGCGGGTTCGAACCCTGCCGGGGGCACCAGCCTGCTCTGTGAGCTTCGGCTCGGCGAGCCGAAGAGGGCGGCCAAGCGAAGGCTGTCGCGTCGTAGTTCCGTTGGGAACGAAGGCGGACTGGTTCCGATAATGCTCCGGCGCTTTTCCTTGATGAACTCTATCTAAGGACTGCTTCAGCAGCAATTCAGTCGTGTTGGCGCAGTGTCTCCTCATCGTCAATGAGGAAGCAGCCATGAAGTTCGCGCCTATTTTCCTGACCGCAGCCATGTCCCTCGGCGCGGCCTTTGCTGCCGTTGCGCCCGCCGCCGCCATGCCTGTCGACCGATCGGCGCTATCCGTGCAAAGCGACATCGTCCAGATTCATGACAGCTGGCCACACGACCGCTGGCGAATGGCGCTATGAACGCCGCCCTTGGCGGCCGTGGCGCTGGGAAGAGCGTCGCGAGTGGCGCCAATATGATCGCGACATGCCGCGATTCTATCGCAGCTGAGGATAGTCGGTCCCAGCCACTCGCCATTCCCGGTTTCAATGCGTGATGGATTCGTTGACTCTTGCCTCGATTCTGTCGCCGTTACCGGTCTGTCCGGCACCGGAAGGTGACATCATGGCGATGCTGAGCACGGAGGCGACCATGACAGCGACGATGGCGATCATTATGCGCATAAGCGTTCAATCCCCGTTCGGTGGGATTAACGCGCAATCGCCGTCCGCGTTCCTCTCGCCTATTGCACCGGTCCCGGCGTCGCGGGGCCGGGCGCCGTCGGCGACAGGGGATCGGGCTGGTGGACGGGATGCGACGTGTCCACCCAGATGATGCTGAGGATGATTCCCACAAAGGCCGCGATGAAGAGGATACCGAAAATCAGCGGTCGAATGGCCATGATGGGAATCGCTCCTTCTTGCTTGTGACCGGTCGTTACGGATCGATCGCCGCCAGATCATAATGCTCCAGAAGGTCATTCCAAGGCAAAAAGTGGATTTCTCCGGATCGAGCCCTCAGCCGGGATCAGTGGCGCACGAGCGAAAGCGGCTTGCCGCCTTCTTCGCCGGACTTGTCGAAATTACCGTCGGCGCGCATGTCGAAGCTGAGCGATGAACCATCATGGCTCATCAGCGTCAGCCCGAAACCGTCGATATTCCAGACGGCGAGCTTGAGCCTGGCGACATTGGCGGCGCAGTCTTTGGAAAGCGACAAGGGGGCGTGGCCGTCCGTATCGACGGTGGCGTCGAGTGTCACGCTGCAGAGCTTGTCGCCGCCCGGTCTTTGCATCGCCCATGTCCCGGCAAGGCTCCTGAAGGTCGGCAGGCGATCGACACCATCGGGTGCTGAAACCAGCAGGAGCGGTGTTTCGTCTTCCGTTTTCATCGGCGAACCTTCGTTCTCGACGAAACGGGCGATGACCTTGCGCGTCGCGTCGATCAGAATGAGACCGCCATTGCCGTCGAAATTCCAGGCATAGGACTCGGAAGCGCCGGCAGCGGCTTAGTGCAGGCCTCCTGGCCGGACAGCGAATGGCCGCCGATCGCCGTACCGGTTTCAAGCGTCATCCGGCATCCCGCGCGGCCGTCTTGCGGGGCAAGGAGATAGGTCCCTGCCTGCGCTTTGAGAATATCGGCATCGATCTCCTGCCCCTGGGCCAGGCCACAGGCAAGGAGGGCAGCTGCCGCAGCCGGAAGCCGGACGACGAAACGGATCATGACACTTCCCCCTTGGCGTGACGACTGCGGTCGTTGGAATTGATCTGGTCGCCTGTTGCCCCGCTTATGGCTTCAGATAGAGCCGCGCCGCATAAAGCGCAATCGCCGCTGCATTCGAGACGTTCAGCGACTTGATTGCGCCCGGCATGTCGAGGCGGGCAAGCGCGTTGACGGTTTCGCGCGTCTTCTGCCTGAGCCCCTTGCCCTCCGAGCCGAGCACCAGCGCCACCTTGTCGCCGGAGAAGGTGCCTTCGAGCGGCGCCGGTCCTTCCGAATCGAGGCCGATGGTGGAGAAGCCGAGCTTGTGCAATTCGCCAAGCGCCTCGGCGAGGTTGGTGATCTGTATATAAGGTATCAGTTCCAGGGCGCCGGAGGCGGACTTGGCGAGCACACCTGACTCGGTCGGGCTATGTCTCTGGGTGGTGATAACCGCCCCGGCATTGAAGGCGACGGCCGAGCGCATGATCGCGCCGACATTGTGCGGATCGGTGACCTGGTCGAGCACGAGCAGGAGAGGGCTGTCCTTCAGCGCTTCGAGCCGGCGCACCGGTAGCGGCCGCGTTTCCAGCATGACGCCCTGATGGATCGCCTCGGGACCGAGCACCTTGTCGATCTCGTGCGGCGAGACGATTTCGAAGGGAATGCCTAGCGTCTCGACGTCGATTTCCAGACGCGCGAGCGCATTCTGCGTCGTAAACAGCTTGATCTTCTTGCGCTCCGGATTGTCGAGAGCAGCGCGCACCGTATGCAGGCCATAGAGATAGACCTGGTCGGGCGCGAGTACCGGCGGCTTCCAGTCCTCAGCTCCCCGCCGGCGCTTCTGTGGCTGGGGTGTCGGGATCTCGCCGCGTTCGCGCTTGGCGTCGCGGTGGGCGCGCCTCAGATTGGCGTAGTGCGTATCCTTGGCGGATGGGTCTGTCGCGGTCTTGCCGCCGGATTTGTTGTCTTTGCTCATGCGGCTTTATAGCCATGGCGTTCGCTGCCGCATAGGCTTTCTTTCATGTGCCGGCTTTCGGCGTCGAATGAAATTTTTCGTGTTTTTTCCATTGTCATCGTGTTGACAGACGGAAATGCTCCGGTCATATACGCGGCGCAGACGACGGGCGGCAACGCTTCGAAGTCTGACGAACTTGGTCTTCAAGATCCGGACGAAAAACTGGAGAGATGCCCGAGTGGTTAAAGGGGACGGACTGTAAATCCGTTGGCTCAGCCTACGTTGGTTCAAATCCAACTCTCTCCACCATTCGTCATTGGATCGGACCATCCCGCGGGTATAGCTCAATGGTAGAGCAGCAGCCTTCCAAGCTGAATACGCGGGTTCGATTCCCGCTACCCGCTCCAGTCTCCCCTAAAGCCAGTTGATGCGATCGCAGTCACGGTCGTCGCGCGCGCTGTTTCCAGCCGTGGGTGTACGCCGACTGCTGTTGCCGTAGGCGAGGGACGCCAATGGCGGCGGCTTCCGCGCGATTTTCTTTGAGATTCCAGCGATTTTTGGAAGGGTCCCGGCGAATCGCCTTGCAGGCGGCGAATTGTCTCCCATATGCGCTGTCACGCCAAGATTGGTCTCTGCAATTAAGTCTTGCGCAATTTCGCCGAAAGCCTTAAACGGCGGCACTAAACCGGTTCGCCGGGGCCACCATTTCGTTCACAGGAAGCATTCAAATGGCAAAGAGTAAGTTTGAGCGCAACAAGCCGCACGTCAACATTGGCACGATCGGCCACGTTGACCACGGCAAGACGTCTCTGACGGCAGCGATCACGAAGTACTTCGGTGAGTTCAAGGCGTACGACCAGATCGACGCGGCTCCGGAAGAGAAGGCGCGCGGCATCACGATCTCGACGGCGCACGTTGAGTATGAGACGCCGGCCCGCCACTATGCGCACGTCGACTGCCCCGGCCATGCCGACTACGTGAAGAACATGATCACCGGTGCGGCGCAGATGGACGGCGCGATCCTGGTTTGCTCGGCTGCTGACGGCCCGATGCCGCAGACGCGCGAACACATCCTGCTCGCCCGCCAGGTCGGCGTTCCGGCGATCGTTGTGTTCCTGAACAAGGTCGACCAGGTTGACGACGCCGAGCTTCTCGAGCTGGTCGAGCTCGAGGTTCGCGAGCTTCTGTCGTCCTACGACTTCCCGGGCGACGACATTCCGGTCGTCAAGGGCTCGGCGCTTGCTGCTCTTGAAGATTCCGACAAGAAGATCGGCGAAGACGCGATCCGCGAACTGATGGCAGCGGTCGACTCGTACATCCCGACGCCTGAGCGTCCGGTTGACCAGCCGTTCCTGATGCCGATCGAAGACGTGTTCTCGATCTCGGGCCGTGGTACGGTCGTGACCGGCCGCGTCGAGCGTGGCATCATCAAGGTTGGTGAAGAAGTCGAGATCGTCGGCATCCGTCCGACGTCGAAGACGACGGTGACCGGCGTTGAAATGTTCCGCAAGCTGCTCGACCAGGGCCAGGCCGGCGACAACATCGGCGCGCTGATCCGCGGTGTGAACCGTGACGGCGTCGAGCGTGGTCAGATCCTGTGCAAGCCGGGCTCGGTCAAGCCGCACAAGAAGTTCAAGGCAGAAGCCTACATCCTGACGAAGGAAGAGGGCGGCCGTCATACGCCGTTCTTCACCAACTACCGTCCGCAGTTCTACTTCCGCACGACGGACGTTACCGGCATCGTGACGCTTCCGGAAGGCACGGAAATGGTCATGCCGGGCGACAACGTCACGGTTGACGTCGAGCTGATCGTTCCGATTGCGATGGAAGAAAAGCTGCGTTTCGCTATCCGCGAAGGCGGCCGCACCGTCGGCGCCGGTATCGTCGCTTCAATCGTCGAGTAACCTTTCAGGTTATCCACAATCAGGAAATCCCGCTGGAAACAGCGGGGTTTTTCGTTTTTGATGCATCTGAGCCGTTTAACAGGTGTTGTAAAAATATCGTTAAAAACGCCCGTCACAGTATTTTGTTCATCTCACGTTCAGAAAGCAGTTGTGATTGGCTCATTTTAGTCCAGACTCCTCCTTGTAAAGAGGAGAGTCGGGATGATTTCAAAGGCCACATTCGTTGCGACGATATTCGCGATGTATGTTTTCACGATGTTTTTCATCGCTGCGATTCCGCAAGAGGTTGTTCAATCGGCCGGAGTGCAGATCAATGAGGTAAGCGTCGTCAAGTGACGACCTTTCCAGTTCATCGCACGGGGCTGCGGTGATAGGGCGATAATTGGCCAGGTGCTCCCGGATAGGGTGCTCCTGGCGCGGCGGGGTGAAGCCCCTCGCAGGACGCTCGCTTGCTCTTCGCGCGGAAGCGTCTAACTATGCCTCCGGTTTCATCATGCGGAGGACATTTCCATGAAAAAGCGGATTCTGTTCACAGGCGGTTCCGGCAAGGCAGGTCGCCATGCCGTGCCATGGCTCGTCAATGCAGGGTACGAGGTTCACAACCTCGATCTCGTGCCTCTGGAGAGCCCCGGCGTCACCAATCTCATCGCCGACATCACCGATAGCGGCCAGGTCTTCAACGCGCTGTCGATGCATCGCGATTTTCCCGATCTCGACGCGGGCAGGGGCGTTCAGCCATTTGATGCCGTCGTGCATTTCGCCGCCATTCCGCGCATCCTGATCAAACCCGACAACGAGACCTTCCGCATCAACGTGATGGGCACTTACAATGTCATCGAAGCGGCGGTGAAGCTTGGCATCCGGAAAATCATCGTCGCGTCGAG
Organism: Rhizobium sp. NLR10b; assembly: GCF_019685435.1. Taxonomy (NCBI): domain Bacteria; kingdom Pseudomonadati; phylum Pseudomonadota; class Alphaproteobacteria; order Hyphomicrobiales; family Rhizobiaceae; genus Rhizobium; species Rhizobium sp. NLR10b. The sequence goes on from NZ_JABDWV010000015.1 coordinate 134,308, forward strand.
CGAAACGACCTACGGCGTCTGCTTCGCCGAAGGCCACCGCGACTTCCACCAGTTTCCGCTGGAGGAAGATTACGACGTCAATCCGATGGATTCTTACGGCCTTTCCAAGGTCGTCAACGAAAAGACGGCCCGCGCCTTTGCCGAACGATCGGGCTTCGACATCTATGCGCTGCGCATCGGCAACGTTATCGAGCCGCATGAATATGAGAGGTTTCCGACCTATTTTGCCCATCCCGAGATGCGCAAGCGCATCACCTGGAGCTATATCGACGCTCGCGACCTCGGGCAGATCTGCCATCTCTGCATCGAGAAGGACGGGCTTGGTTATCAGGTCTTCAATGCCGCTAACGATACGGTTTCGGCCAATACGCCGTCGAAAGAGCTGGCGAAGCGATTCTTCCCGAGCGTGCCCTTCACCCGCGAGATCGGTGAATTTGAGGGGCTGCTTTCCAACCGCAAGATTCGCGAGGTGTTGGGTTTCAAGGAAGAACACGACTGGCGGAAATATGTGAAGGTCTGAATGCTCTCCGGTTGCGCGATCGAAAAGCGGACGCCTGCAGAAAAGCGGACGCTCGCAAATGAGCAGAAGGCTTTGAAAATCGAAAATCGTGCTTGCCAATCCGCTGCCGCCGTCTTAAAGGGAGCGCCATGCATTTCGGCAGCGATTTGCGGGTCTTGGCCCGGGGGGCTGAAGGACAGGCATGAAGGGGTATAGCTCAGTTGGTAGAGCGGCGGTCTCCAAAACCGCAGGTCGGGGGTTCGAGCCCCTCTGCCCCTGCCATCTTCCCTGATACGGACAGCGCGGCGATTCTCGCGGCATTCCGGCTCGGGATCGATCGGTGGCAACTAATTTCGTTAAACTTCGGTTTCCCTCTTGTGCATTCGGAAATCGGTGTTTATTTAGGGTTCAACAGACACGCGGTGCGTGGGGCTGATAGTTTCAGCTTTACGCGCCGTAATTGCGTGGGCAGTCGATGGCATCCAAATCCAATCCGTTTGCGTTTCTGCAGCAGGTTCGCTCCGAGACGTCCAAGGTCACATGGCCGTCGCGCCGCGAGACGATGATCTCGACGGTCATGGTGCTGGTGATGGTGGTTTTTGCCGCGCTGTTTTTCTTTGCCGCTGACCAGCTGATCGGCTGGGTCCTGAGCTTCGTGCTCAATACCGGCAACTGATACGGGTGGAGATGAAAATGGCGGCACGTTGGTACATCGTCCACGCGTACTCGAATTTTGAAAAGAAGGTGGCTGAGGACATCGAGAACAAGGCTCGCCAGAAGGGGCTCGAGCACCTGTTCGAGAAGATTCTCGTGCCGACCGAAAAGGTTGTGGAAGTGCGTCGCGGCCGCAAGGTCGATAGCGAACGCAAGTTCTTCCCGGGCTATGTCCTGGTCCGCGCCAATCTGACGGACGAGGCTTACCACCTGATCAAGAATACGCCGAAGGTCACAGGTTTCCTCGGCTCCGACAATAAGCCCGTTCCGATTCCGGATTATGAAGCCGAGCGCATTCTCGGTCAGGTTCAGGAAGGCGTCGAGCGGCCGAAGGCATCCGTTACCTTTGAGATCGGCGAGCAGGTCCGCGTTTCCGACGGTCCTTTCGCTTCGTTCAACGGCACGGTTCAGGATGTGGACGAAGAGCGTTCGCGCCTGAAGGTGGAAGTGTCGATCTTCGGCCGCGCAACGCCGGTCGAGCTGGAATATGCGCAGGTCGAGAAGGTCTGATTGCAAAATTGGAGGCTGGCCTTTGGGGCCTGTTTCCGGCGGACCTAGTCCGCATCCGCGTGGAAGGTGAGGGGTCTTAGCCGGACCCTAATGATCCGCACCACGCAACCGCAGCCGCCGGAGAAATCCGGCATCACGGGCCGGGCGACCGGCCGTTCATGAAAGGCAGAGAGATATGGCTAAGAAAGTTGCAGGCCAGCTCAAGCTTCAGGTCAAGGCAGGATCGGCAAACCCGTCCCCGCCGATTGGTCCGGCGCTTGGTCAGCGTGGCATTAACATCATGGAATTCTGCAAGGCGTTCAATGCCGCCACGCAGGAAATGGAAAAGGGCATGCCGATTCCGGTCGTCATCACCTATTACCAGGACAAGTCATTCACCTTCGCGATGAAGCAGCCTCCGGTCAGCTACTGGCTGAAGAAGGAAGCGAAGATCACCTCCGGTTCCAAGACCCCGGGCAAGGGCGCAAAGGCTGGTACCCTCACCAAGGCTCAGATCAAGACGATCGCCGAAGCCAAGATGAAGGACCTGAACGCAGCAGATATCGAAGGTGCAATGGCGATGATCGAGGGCTCTGCCCGCGCCATGGGCCTGGAAGTGGTGGGTTAAGATCATGGCTGGCAAGCGCACACGCAAGATCAACGAAGGTGTTGATCCCACCAAGCTCTACGCTCTGACTCAGGCCATCGGCATGGTCAAGGAGCGGGCTGTCGCCAAGTTCGACGAAACCATCGAAGTCTCGATGAACCTCGGCGTCGACCCGCGCCATGCGGACCAGATGGTTCGCGGCGTTGTCAACCTGCCGAACGGCACGGGCCGCACGGTTCGCGTCGCCGTCTTCGCGCGCGGCGCCAAGGCTGACGAAGCCAAGGCAGCCGGTGCCGATGTCGTTGGCGCCGAAGACCTCGTCGAAATCGTCCAGGGCGGCAAGATCGATTTCGATCGCTGCATCGCCACCCCCGATATGATGCCGCTCGTCGGCCGTCTCGGTAAGGTTCTCGGCCCGCGCGGCATGATGCCGAACCCGAAGGTCGGCACCGTCACCATGGACGTCGCCGGAGCCGTCAAGGCTTCCAAGGGCGGCGCCGTCGAGTTCCGCGTCGAAAAGGCTGGCATCGTTCACGCCGGTATCGGCAAGGCTTCTTTCGATGCCAAGGCTCTGGAAGAGAACATCCGCGCCTTTGCCGACGCCGTCATCAAGGCGAAGCCGGCTGGCGCCAAAGGCAACTACGTCAAGCGCGTGGCGATTTCCTCGACCATGGGCCCGGGCGTCAAGATCGAAGTCGGCTCGGTCACCGCAGCTCCGACTGCATAAGTTTATGACCGGGCTTCGGCCCGGTCACTGAATTTCCGGCCTCGCAAGGGGCCGGAATATTCCGGAGAAATCCGGAATCCTGTCCGAGATTGCAGGTGGTTTTCCCTTAATCACTTCGCCTGCATGAGACGGGTAAGACCCGAATTGCATGAAGTTCACTTCTCGTAACTCGGTTCGAGCCTTGGATGCCTTGTGCCTCTTTAGCCCTGATGGGCGCGGGAGCGCGGGGGGACAGGATCCTCAAGCGTCGCTTGGGATCTCTTTGGATCCCGGGAGGCAAAAGGCAACCCGGCGGGCCCGTTTTCGGTCCCGCCAACTGGAGATAGGCAGTGGAAAGAGCGGAAAAACGCGAATTCGTCACGGAACTGAACGAAGTCTTCAAGGCTTCGGGCTCAGTCGTCGTGGCCCACTATGCTGGTGCTACAGTCGCGCAGATGAACGATTTTCGTTCGAAGATGCGTGCAGCTGGCGGTACCGTCAAAGTCGCGAAGAACCGCCTGGCCAAAATTGCCCTTCAGGGTACGGAAGCGGAAGGGATTACCAATCTCTTCAAGGGTCAGACGCTGATTGCATACAGCACCGATCCGATCACCGCTCCGAAGGTCGTCATGGATTTCGCCAAGACCAACGACAAGATCGTTGTTCTGGGCGGCGCCATGGGAACAACCACGCTCAACGCCGATGCAGTCAAGTCGCTTGCGACCCTGCCTTCGCTCGATGAGCTGCGTGCGAAGCTGCTGGGCATGATCCAGACACCGGCTACCCGCATCGCTGGGGTTGTTGCCGCACCGGCAAGCCAGCTTGCCCGCGTGTTTGCGGCCTACGCCAAGAAGGACGAAGCCGCTTAAGGCGGTTTTTCGCTGTTTATAATCAACCGGTTCGAACCGAACAAAAGGAACTAGTAAAATGGCTGATCTCGCAAAGATCGTTGACGACCTCTCCTCGCTGACCGTTCTGGAAGCTGCAGAACTGTCGAAGCTTCTCGAAGAAAAGTGGGGCGTTTCCGCTGCTGCTCCGGTAGCTGTTGCTGCTGCTGCTGGTGGTGCAGGCGCTGCTGCTCCGGCTGAAGAAGAAAAGACCGAGTTCGACGTCATCCTCACGGATGCCGGCGCCAACAAGATCAACGTCATCAAGGAAGTCCGCGCCATCACCGGCCTCGGCCTTAAGGAAGCCAAGGACCTCGTCGAAGGCGCTCCGAAGGCTGTCAAGGAAGGCGTTTCCAAGGCTGAAGCCGCCGACATCAAGAAGAAGCTTGAAGACGCAGGCGCAAAGGCCGACGTCAAGTAATCTTGAACTGCACGTGGGAGGTGGCACTTACTGCCTCCCATTTGCCGTTTTCCTGAACGAATTACCCAAAAGCCGCGTGAAAACGGCTTTTGGGTAATGGGTTCTTCAAGAGCATGGTCTCGAACCGAAGCGCCAAGGCAATCCGGCCTGGCTGTTTCGGGAGGTGGGACGAGGTTGAACTACTCATTGATCGGCGGGGTCGACTGGCCATCGGTTCCCGTCCGTTGCAGGCCCGGATGCAATTTTGAAGGAGCGACGATGGCTCAGACCCTTTCGTTCAATGGTCGCAGGCGCGTACGCAAGTTTTTTGGTAAGATCCCCGAAGTCGCAGAAATGCCGAACCTCATCGAGGTTCAGAAGGCGTCCTACGACCAGTTTCTGATGGTTGAAGAGCCGAAGGGCGGTCGCCCTGACGAAGGCCTTCAGGCCGTCTTCAAGTCCGTTTTCCCGATCACCGACTTCTCCGGCGCCTCGATGCTGGAGTTCGTGTCTTACGAATTCGAACCGCCGAAGTTCGACGTTGACGAGTGCCGCCAGCGCGACCTGACCTATGCCGCGCCGCTGAAGGTCACTCTCCGTCTCATCGTGTTCGATATCGACGAGGATACCGGCGCAAAGTCGATCAAGGACATCAAGGAACAGTCCGTCTACATGGGCGACATGCCGCTCATGACCAACAACGGCACGTTCATCGTCAACGGCACCGAGCGCGTCATCGTCTCGCAGATGCACCGTTCGCCGGGCGTCTTCTTCGACCATGACAAGGGCAAGAGCCATTCTTCCGGCAAGCTGCTCTTCGCCGCCCGCGTCATTCCCTATCGCGGCTCCTGGCTCGATATCGAATTCGACGCCAAGGACATCGTCTACGCCCGCATCGACCGCCGCCGCAAAATCCCCGTCACCTCGCTGCTGATGGCGCTCGGCATGGACGGCGAGGAAATTCTCGACACCTTCTACACGAAGTCGCTCTACAAGCGCGACGGCGAAGGTTGGCGCATTCCCTTCAAGCCGGAAACCCTGAAGGGCGCCAAGGCAATCACCGAGATGGTCGACGCCGATACCGGCGAAGTCGTGGTGGAAGCCGGCAAGAAGCTGACGCCGCGCCTGCTGCGCCAGCTTTCCGATAAGGGCCTGAAGGCGCTGAAGGCCGGCGACGACGATCTTTACGGCAACTACCTCGCCGAGGATATCGTCAACTATTCGACGGGTGAGATCTATCTCGAGGCCGGCGACGAGATCGACGAGAAGACGCTTGCCGTCATTCTCGCGAACGGTTTCGACGAGATCCCGGTTCTCGGCATCGACCACATCAATGTCGGCGCCTATATCCGCAACACGCTTTCGGCTGACAAGAACGAGAACCGTCAGGACGCTCTGTTCGACATCTATCGCGTCATGCGCCCGGGTGAACCGCCGACGATGGAATCGGCCGAAGCCATGTTCAACTCGCTGTTCTTCGATGCGGAGCGTTACGACCTCTCCGCCGTCGGCCGCGTCAAGATGAACATGCGCCTCGACCTCTCCGTCGAGGACACCGTTCGCATCCTGCGCAAGGACGACATCCTGGCCGTGGTCAAGATGCTGGTCGAACTGCGCGACGGTAAGGGCGAGATCGACGACATCGACAACCTCGGCAACCGCCGCGTCCGCTCGGTCGGCGAGCTGATGGAGAACCAGTACCGTCTCGGCCTGCTCCGCATGGAGCGCGCGATCAAGGAACGCATGTCCTCGATCGAAATCGATACGGTCATGCCGCAGGACCTGATCAACGCCAAGCCGGCTGCCGCAGCCGTCCGCGAATTCTTCGGTTCCTCGCAGCTCTCGCAGTTCATGGACCAGGTCAACCCGCTCTCGGAAATCACCCACAAGCGCCGTCTTTCGGCCCTTGGTCCGGGCGGTCTGACCCGCGAGCGCGCCGGCTTCGAAGTCCGCGACGTGCATCCGACCCACTACGGCCGTATCTGCCCGATCGAAACGCCGGAAGGCCCGAACATCGGTCTGATCAACTCGCTGGCGACCTTCGCGCGTGTCAACAAATACGGCTTCATCGAAAGCCCGTACCGGCGCATCGTTGAAGGCAAGGTAACCAACGACGTGCTCTACCTCTCCGCCATGGAAGAGGCCAAGTACTACGTCGCCCAGGCCAACGCCGAGCTGAACGCTGACGGCTCCTTCGTCGACGAATTCGTCGTCTGCCGTCACGCAGGTGAAGTTATGCTCGCGCCTCGCGACAGCATGAACTTGATGGACGTTTCGCCGAAGCAGGTCGTTTCGGTTGCTGCGGCACTCATCCCGTTCCTGGAAAACGACGACGCCAACCGCGCCCTCATGGGCTCGAACATGCAGCGTCAGGCCGTGCCGCTGCTGCGTGCCGAAGCTCCGTTCGTCGGCACCGGCATGGAGCCGGTCGTCGCCCGTGACTCCGGTGCCGCCATCGGTGCCCGCCGCGGCGGCGTGGTCGACCAGGTCGACGCGACGCGTATCGTTATCCGCGCCACGGAAGACCTCGAAGCCGGCAAGTCCGGCGTCGATATCTACCGCCTGCAGAAGTTCCAGCGTTCGAACCAGAACACCTGCGTCAACCAGCGTCCGCTGGTCACCGTCGGTGACGTCGTCAACCGCGGCGATATTCTCGCCGACGGTCCGTCGACCGATCTCGGCGACCTGGCGCTCGGCCGCAACGCGCTCGTCGCGTTCATGCCGTGGAATGGCTACAACTACGAAGACTCGATCCTGCTCTCCGAGCGGATCGTTGCCGATGACGTGTTCACCTCCATCCACATCGAGGAATTCGAGGTGATGGCGCGCGACACCAAGCTTGGCCCTGAGGAAATCACCCGGGATATTCCGAACGTTTCGGAAGAGGCGCTGAAGAACCTCGACGAAGCCGGCATCGTTTATATCGGCGCCGAAGTTCAGCCGGGCGATATCCTCGTCGGCAAGATCACGCCGAAGGGCGAAAGCCCGATGACGCCGGAAGAAAAGCTTCTGCGCGCCATCTTCGGCGAAAAAGCCTCAGACGTGCGCGACACCTCCATGCGCATGCCGCCCGGCACCTACGGCACGATCGTCGAAGTTCGCGTCTTCAACCGCCATGGCGTCGAGAAGGACGAGCGCGCGATGGCGATCGAACGCGAAGAGATCGAGCGTCTCGCCAAGGACCGTGACGACGAGCAGGCGATCCTCGACCGTAACGTCTACGGCCGTCTGATCGACATGCTGCGCGGCCAGGTGTCCATCGCAGGCCCTAAGGGCTTCAAGAAGGGCACCGAACTTTCGAACGCCGTCGTCTCCGAATATCCCCGCTCCCAGTGGTGGATGTTCGCCGTCGAGGACGAGAAGGTGCAGGGCGAACTCGAAGCCCTCCGCGGCCAGTATGACGAATCCAAGTCGCGCCTTGAACAGCGCTTCATGGACAAGGTCGAGAAGGTCCAGCGCGGCGATGAAATGCCTCCGGGCGTCATGAAGATGGTCAAGGTCTTTGTCGCCGTGAAGCGCAAGATCCAGCCGGGCGATAAGATGGCCGGCCGTCACGGGAACAAGGGCGTGGTCTCGCGCATTGTGCCTGTCGAGGACATGCCGTTCCTGGAAGACGGCACGCATGTCGACGTCGTTCTGAACCCGCTCGGCGTGCCTTCGCGCATGAACGTCGGCCAGATCCTGGAAACGCACCTGGGCTGGGCTTGCGCCGGCATGGGTCGTCAGATCGGCGAACTGATCGAAGCGTATAAGGCCAATGGCAACATCGAGCCGCTGCGCAAGACCATCGGCGATGTCGTCGGGGACGGTCCCAAGGCCGAACAGGTCCAGGACTTCGACGATGAGTCCGTTCTGCGTCTCGCCGACCAGTGGAAGCGCGGCGTTTCGATCGCAACGCCGGTCTTCGACGGCGCCAACGAAGGTGACGTCAACGACATGCTGCGTTTGGCGGGTCTCAAGGACACCGGCCAGTCGACGCTCTATGACGGCCGTACCGGCGAGCAGTTCGACCGCCAGGTTACCGTGGGCTACATCTACATGCTGAAGCTCAACCACCTGGTCGACGACAAGATCCATGCCCGTTCGATCGGCCCTTACTCGCTCGTGACCCAGCAGCCACTGGGCGGCAAGGCGCAGTTCGGCGGTCAGCGCTTCGGCGAAATGGAGGTCTGGGCGCTCGAAGCCTATGGCGCCGCCTATACGCTGCAGGAAATGCTGACGGTGAAGTCGGACGACGTCGCCGGCCGCACCAAGGTCTACGAAGCCATTGTCCGCGGAGACGACACGTTCGAAGCCGGTATTCCGGAAAGCTTCAACGTTCTCGTCAAGGAAATGCGCTCGCTGGGCCTCAGCGTCGAGCTCGAGAACACCAAGCTCGACGAAGCGCAGGCAACCCAGCTGCCGGACGCGGCCGAGTAAACATTGATAGGGCGTGCGCTGCCAATGCGGCGCACGCCGGTCCCGCCGGGAGCCGCATCCGTGTCGGCCCGGAAGGGAAGTTTCGCCGCATCTTGCGGTTATTCTCGTTTAAGCGAGGGAGGCGGCTCCCGGGAATTGCCGCCGGCCATCGCATTTTGAGGGCGCTTTAGCCCATGAAGGAGACAGGCATGAACCAAGAGGTCATGAATCTTTTCAATCCGCAGGTGCCTGCACAGAATTTCGATTCCATTCGGATTTCGATCGCGTCTCCGGAGAAGATCCTCTCCTGGTCCTACGGTGAGATCAAGAAGCCGGAAACCATCAACTACCGTACGTTCAAGCCGGAACGCGACGGCCTGTTCTGCGCACGCATCTTTGGCCCGATCAAGGACTACGAATGCTTGTGCGGCAAGTACAAGCGCATGAAGTACAAGGGCATCATCTGCGAAAAGTGCGGCGTCGAAGTTACGCTGTCGCGCGTTCGCCGTGAGCGCATGGGCCACATCGAGCTCGCTGCTCCCGTTGCCCACATCTGGTTCCTGAAGTCGCTGCCGTCGCGCATTTCGACACTGCTCGACATGACGCTGAAGGATGTCGAGCGCGTCCTCTATTTCGAAAACTACATCGTCACCGAGCCGGGCCTGACTGCTCTCAAGGAGCACCAGCTCCTCTCGGAAGAAGAGTACATGCTCGCCGTCGACGAATACGGCGAAGACCAGTTCACCGCGATGATCGGCGCTGAGGCGATCTACGAGATGCTGGCCTCGATGAACCTCGAAAAGATCGCCGGCGATCTGCGCTCCGAGCTTGCCGACACCACGTCGGATCTCAAGCAGAAGAAGCTGATGAAGCGCCTGAAGATCGTCGAGAACTTCATGGAGTCAGGCAACCGTCCGGAATGGATGATCATGAAGGTCGTCCCGGTCATCCCGCCGGATCTGCGCCCGCTCGTTCCGCTCGACGGTGGCCGTTTCGCGACGTCAGATCTGAACGATCTCTACCGCCGCGTCATCAACCGTAACAATCGCCTGAAGCGCCTGATTGAACTGCGCGCTCCCGGCATCATCATCCGCAACGAAAAGCGCATGTTGCAGGAATCTGTCGACGCGCTCTTCGATAACGGCCGCCGCGGCCGCGTCATCACCGGCGCCAACAAGCGTCCGCTGAAATCGCTGTCCGACATGCTTAAGGGCAAGCAGGGCCGCTTCCGCCAGAACCTGCTCGGCAAGCGCGTCGACTATTCCGGCCGCTCGGTCATCGTCACCGGTCCGGAGCTGAAGCTGCATCAGTGCGGCCTGCCGAAGAAGATGGCGCTCGAACTCTTCAAGCCATTCATCTACGCCCGCCTCGACGCCAAGGGTTATTCCTCGACTGTCAAGCAGGCCAAGAAGCTGGTCGAAAAGGAAAAGCCGGAAGTTTGGGATATTCTCGACGAGGTCATCCGCGAGCATCCGGTTCTCCTGAACCGCGCACCGACGCTGCACCGCCTGGGCATCCAGGCCTTCGAACCCACCCTGGTCGAAGGCAAGGCCATCCAGCTGCACCCGCTCGTCTGCACGGCCTTCAATGCCGACTTCGACGGTGACCAGATGGCCGTGCACGTGCCGCTGTCGCTCGAAGCCCAGCTCGAAGCCCGCGTGCTGATGATGTCGACCAACAACATCCTGCACCCGGCCAACGGCGCGCCGATCATCGTTCCCTCGCAGGACATGGTTCTCGGCCTGTACTATCTGTCGATCCTGAACCAGAACGAGCCGGGCGAAGGCATGGCCTTCTCCGATCTCGGCGAGCTGCATCACGCGCTGGAAAACAAGGTCGTGACGCTGCACACCAAGATCCGCGGCCGCTTCAAGTCGATCGGCGAGGATGGCAAGCCCTACTCGAAGATCTATGAGACGACGCCCGGCCGTCTGCTCATCGGCGAACTGCTGCCGAAGAACGGCAAGGTGCCCTTCGACATCTGCAACCAGGAAATGACCAAGAAGAACATCTCCAAGATGATCGACACGGTCTACCGCCATTGCGGCCAGAAGGACACGGTCATCTTCTGCGACCGCATCATGCAGCTCGGTTTCGCCCATGCCTGCCGCGCCGGCATTTCGTTCGGCAAGGACGACATGGTCATTCCGGACACGAAGGCCAAAATCGTCAACGACACCGAAAATCTGGTGAAGGAATACGAACAGCAGTACAATGACGGCCTCATCACCCAGGGCGAAAAGTACAACAAGGTTGTCGACGCCTGGGGCAAGGCGACCGAAAAGGTCGCCGAAGAGATGATGGCTCGCATCAAGGCGGTCGAATTCGATGAGAACACCGGCCGTCAAAAGCCGATGAACTCAATCTACATGATGAGCCACTCCGGCGCCCGCGGTTCTCCGAACCAGATGCGTCAGCTGGGCGGCATGCGCGGCCTGATGGCCAAGCCGTCGGGCGAAATCATCGAGACGCCGATCATCTCGAACTTCAAGGAAGGCCTGACCGTCAACGAGTACTTCAACTCGACGCACGGCGCCCGTAAGGGTCTGGCGGACACCGCCTTGAAGACTGCAAACTCCGGTTACCTGACCCGCCGACTCGTCGACGTCGCGCAGGATTGCATCGTTACGCACGTCGATTGCGGCACCGAAACCGGCCTGACCATGACCGCTATCGTCGATGCCGGCCAGGTCGTAGCCTCGCTCGGCGCCCGTATTCTCGGCCGCACGGCGCTCGACGACATCGATCATCCGGTGACGGGTGAGCGCATCGTCGATGCCGGCAAGATGATCCTCGAGCCTGATGTCATCGAAATCGAGAAGGCCGGTATCCAGTCGATCCGCATCCGCTCGGCGCTGACCTGCGAAATCCAGACGGGCGTCTGCTCGGTCTGCTACGGCCGCGACCTTGCGCGCGGTACGCCGGTCAACATGGGCGAAGCCGTCGGCGTCATCGCCGCCCAGTCGATTGGCGAGCCGGGAACCCAGCTCACCATGCGTACCTTCCACCTAGGCGGTACGGCAACCGTGGTTGACCAGTCGTTCCTGGAAGCCTCGTACGAAGGTACGGTGCAGATCAAGAACCGCAACGTGCTGCGCAACTCTGAAGGCAGCCTCGTTGCCATGGGCCGCAACATGACTGTCCAGATCCTGGACGAGCGTGGCGTCGAGCGCTCTTCGCAGCGTGTCGCCTACGGTTCGAAGCTGCATGTCGACGAAGGTGACAAGGTCAAGCGTGGCCAGCGTCTGGCGGAGTGGGATCCTTACACCCGGCCGATGATGACGGAAGTCGCCGGTACCGTTCAGTTCGAAGACCTCGTCGATGGTCTCTCGGTTCTGGAAGCAACCGACGAATCCACCGGCATCACCAAGCGTCAGGTCATCGACTGGCGTTCGACCCCGCGCGGCTCGGACCTCAAGCCGGCGATCGTCATCAAGGACGCCAGCGGCAATGTCGCGAAGCTGTCGCGTGGTGGTGACGCCCGCTTCCTGCTCTCGGTCGACGCCATTCTGTCGGTCGAGCCGGGCACGAAGGTCTCCCAGGGTGACGTTCTCGCCCGTTCGCCGCTCGAAAGCGCCAAGACCAAGGACATCACCGGTGGTCTGCCGCGTGTTGCCGAACTGTTCGAAGCGCGCCGTCCGAAGGACCACGCCATCATCGCAGAGATCGATGGTACGATCCGCCTCGGCCGCGATTACAAGAACAAGCGTCGCGTCATCATCGAGCCGGCGGAAGACGGTGTCGAGCCTGTCGAATACCTGATCCCGAAGGGCAAGCCCTTCCACCTTCAGGACGGCGACTATATCGAAAAGGGTGATTACATCCTCGACGGTAACCCGGCTCCGCACGATATCCTGGCGATCAAGGGCGTGGAGGCTCTGGCTTCCTACCTCGTCAACGAAATCCAGGAAGTCTACCGCCTGCAGGGCGTCGTCATCAACGACAAGCACATCGAGGTGATCGTCCGTCAGATGCTGCAGAAGGTGGAGATCACCGATGCCGGCGACTCGACCTACATCGTCGGCGACAACGTCGACCGGATCGAGCTGGAGGACGTCAACGACCACCTGATCGAGCAGGGCAAGAAGCCCGCCAGCGGCGAGCCGGTTCTTCTCGGCATCACCAAGGCGTCGCTGCAGACCCCGTCCTTCATCTCGGCCGCGTCCTTCCAGGAAACGACCAAGGTGCTGACCGAAGCTGCAATCGCCGGCAAGACCGACGGCCTGCAGGGCCTGAAGGAAAACGTCATCGTCGGCCGCCTCATTCCGGCCGGCACCGGCGGCACCATGACCCAGATTCGCCGCATCGCCACGTCGCGCGACGAGCTGATTCTCGAAGAGCGCCGTAAGGGCACTGGGGCGGCGGTCGCCACCCCGATGCTGCAGGACATGGCCGAAAACGCCCCGGCTGCGGAATAATCCGCAGCCGAGGTCTACGAATTGAAAAACCGCCCGGAGCGATCCGGGCGGTTTTCGTTTGTGCTAGCCTCTGATTGATCGGGGGAGGGAAGGCGTTCCCGTCAGTTGAACCGGATGATCGCGACCTCGCCATCGACCGCACCCTGATAAGCCGAGGCGTGCGGCTCTTCCGCCGGAATTTCGGTCAGCATGCCGATCTGGTCGAGATCGGCCTCGATGAAGCCCTCCTCGGCAAGAGCGTTCAAGGCTTCGCGCACGGCGGTGTCGTCATCGGGCGCCTTCAGCAGGATGTGCAGGTCGATGCCTTCGCTTGCCTCGGACTCATAGCCTTTTCCGATGATGATGAAGATCATCGGCCCGTCGAAATTATTGTCGTTATCAGGTGTCGTGATCATCGCCTGTCCTCGGTTCATGGAGATTCGCTTTGTCGAATCCGCTGAGAGGACCTAACGCCGCAATTGCTGATTCCTTAACCGCTTTTGCTGCAAGGCCCAAGTTTTTATCTTGGCGCACGTCCCTGAATGCGTCTAGAAGGATGAAAACAGGGCGTTCGGCCCGCATATCAAGGTGATGCGGCCAAGTTTATTTCTTAACCGGCCTTGACGGAACGGGTGGAAACCAGTAGTACCCCGCCCATCAGATCCCATGTGAGGCTTGGCTGTTCGGGGCGACGCGCCCTGAAGTTCACCTCAAACAAGGTTCTAAACGCACGTTGAAGTCATGATGCTGCACGCATGACGCAGGATTTTATGCGTCCTCTGCTCCTTGTGGTCCATCTGCGGAAGCGGATCGGGCCATATTTTGCGCATTGACGGAAAGCATGCGTCATTGCCGGAGACGGCGTGAGTTCAAGCCCGCAAGGGTACTGAGAAAAACGTAAGGGATGGTTGAATGCCTACCGTAAACCAGCTGATCCGCAAGCCTCGCCAGGCGAACGTAAAGCGTAATAAGGTTCCCGCTCTCCAGGAGAACCCGCAGAAGCGCGGCGTTTGCACGCGCGTCTACACGACCACGCCGAAGAAGCCGAACTCGGCTCTGCGTAAGGTCGCAAAGATCCGCCTGACCAACGGCTTCGAAGTCATTGGTTACATCCCCGGCGAAGGTCACAACCTTCAGGAACACTCCGTCGTCATGATCCGCGGCGGCCGCGTCAAGGACCTTCCGGGTGTCCGTTATCATATCATCCGCGGCGTTCTCGATACCCAGGGTGTCAAGAACCGCAAGCAGCGTCGCTCCAAGTACGGCGCGAAGCGTCCGAAGTAATTCGGTTTTGAATAATCCGGCGCTGCGCGAGGTCCTCCGCGTGATGAAGCGCCTTAACGGTTGAAGAGACGAAAAGTATGTCCAGACGTCATAAAGCAGAAAAGCGCGAGATCAACCCGGATCCGAAGTTCGGTGACCTCGTCGTGACCAAGTTCATGAATGCCATCATGCTCGATGGTAAGAAGTCCGTTGCTGAAAACATCGTCTACGGTGCGTTCGACGCCGTCCAGGGCAAGTCCAAGCAGGAGCCGCTTTCGGTTTTCCATTCTGCGCTCGACAACATTGCCCCGCACGTTGAAGTCCGCTCGCGCCGCGTCGGTGGTGCGACCTATCAGGTTCCGGTCGACGTCCGTCCGGAGCGCCGCCAGGCTCTCGCCATTCGCTGGCTGATTGCCGCCGCCCGCAAGCGCAACGAAACCACCATGATCGACCGTCTGTCCGGCGAACTGCTCGATGCGTCCAACAACCGCGGCTCCGCCGTCAAGAAGCGCGAAGACACGCACAAGATGGCTGACGCCAACCGCGCGTTCTCGCACTATCGCTGGTAATTCCGAACGGTATCGAAAGGCAGTCCACAATGGCTCGCGAATATAAGATCGAAGACTACCGCAATTTCGGTATCATGGCGCATATCGACGCCGGCAAGACCACGACCACCGAGCGTATCCTTTACTACACCGGCAAGTCGCACAAGATCGGCGAAGTCCACGACGGCGCAGCCACCATGGACTGGATGGAGCAGGAGCAGGAGCGTGGCATCACGATCACGTCCGCTGCCACCACGACCTTCTGGAAGGGCCGTGACGGCAAGATGCGCCGCTTCAACATCATCGACACTCCCGGCCACGTCGACTTCACCATCGAAGTCGAGCGTTCGCTGCGCGTTCTGGACGGCGCCATCGCGCTGCTCGACGCCAACGCCGGCGTGGAGCCGCAGACGGAAACCGTCTGGCGCCAGGCTGAGAAGTACAATGTTCCGCGGATGATCTTCTGCAACAAGATGGACAAGACCGGCGCGGACTTCTACCGCTCGGTCGAGATGATCAAGACGCGTCTCGGTGCGACCGCCGTCGTCATGCAGCTGCCGATCGGCGCTGAAAGCGACTTCAAGGGCGTTGTCGACCTCGTCGAGATGAATGCCCTGATCTGGCGCGACGAATCGCTCGGCGCCCAGTGGGACGTCGTCGAAATCCCGGATGACCTGAAGGCCAAGGCTGAAGAATATCGTGAAAAGCTGATCGAGACGGTCGTCGAGATCGACGAAGCTGCGATGGAAGCCTACCTCGAAGGCAACATGCCCGACAACGATAAGATCCGCGAACTCGTTCGCCGCGGCACGATCGACGTCAAGTTCCATCCGATGTTCTGCGGCACCGCCTTCAAGAACAAGGGTGTGCAGCCGCTGCTCGACGCCGTCGTCGACTACCTGCCGTCGCCGCTCGACATTCCGGCGATCAAGGGCATCGACTTCAAGACCGAAGCTGATATCGAGCGTCATGCAGACGACGCCGAGCCGCTTTCGATGCTGGCGTTCAAGATCATGAACGACCCCTTCGTCGGTTCGCTCACCTTCGCACGCATCTACTCCGGCAAGCTCGAAAAGGGCTCCTCGGTTCTGAACACGGTCAAGGACAAGCGCGAGCGCGTCGGCCGTATGCTGCAGATGCACTCCAACTCGCGTGAAGACATCGAAGAAGCCTTCGCGGGCGACATCGTTGCTCTCGCCGGCCTCAAGGAAACCACCACTGGCGATACGCTCTGCGATCCGCTGAAGCCGGTTATCCTCGAGCGCATGGAATTCCCCGAGCCGGTCATCCAGATCGCCATCGAGCCGAAGTCCAAGGGCGACCAGGAAAAGATGGGCCTCGCGCTCAACCGCCTGGCAGCTGAAGACCCGTCCTTCCGCGTGAAGACGGACCAGGAATCCGGCCAGACGATCATCGCCGGCATGGGCGAACTGCATCTCGACATCATCGTCGACCGCATGCGTCGCGAGTTCAAGGTCGAAGCAAACGTCGGTGCGCCGCAGGTTGCTTACCGCGAAACCATCACGCGCCAGACCGAAGAAGACTATACGCACAAGAAGCAGACCGGTGGTACCGGCCAGTTCGCACGTGTCAAGATCATCTTCGAACCGAACCCGGAAGGCGAAGACTTCAAGTTCGAATCCAAGATCGTCGGCGGCTCTGTTCCGAAGGAATACATCCCGGGCGTTCAGAAGGGCATCGAGAGCGTTCTGTCTTCCGGTCCGCTGGCTGGCTTCCCGATGCTCGGCGTCAAGGCGACGCTCATCGACGGCGCCTTCCACGATGTAGACTCGTCGGTCCTGGCGTTCGAAATCGCTTCCCGCGCTTGCTTCCGTGAAGCAGCGAAGAAGGCCGGCGCTCAGCTCCTCGAGCCGATGATGAAGGTCGAAGTCGTCACCCCGGAAGATTACGTCGGTGACGTTATCGGCGACCTCAACTCCCGCCGTGGCCAGATCCAGGGTCAGGAAAGCCGTGGCATCGCGGTTGTCATCAGCGCCAACGTTCCGCTGGCCAACATGTTCAAGTACGTCGACAACCTGCGCTCCATGTCGCAGGGCCGCGCGCAGTACACGATGACCTTCGATCATTACGCGCCGGTCCCGTCGAACGTCGCAACCGAAATCCAGGCAAAGTATTCCGGTCAGAAGTGACCGGAATACCAATTGACCGATAACAAGAATTAGCTCCTCTCGGGGACTAGCAAAACGGAGAGCCGAAAATGGCAAAGAGTAAGTTTGAGCGCAACAAGCCGCACGTCAACATTGGCACGATCGGCCACGTTGACCACGGCAAGACGTCTCTGACGGCAGCGATCACGAAGTACTTCGGTGAGTTCAAGGCGTACGACCAGATCGACGCGGCTCCGGAAGAGAAGGCGCGCGGCATCACGATCTCGACGGCGCACGTTGAGTATGAGACGCCGGCCCGCCACTATGCGCACGTCGACTGCCCCGGCCATGCCGACTACGTGAAGAACATGATCACCGGTGCGGCGCAGATGGACGGCGCGATCCTGGTTTGCTCGGCTGCTGACGGCCCGATGCCGCAGACGCGCGAACACATCCTGCTCGCCCGCCAGGTCGGCGTTCCGGCGATCGTTGTGTTCCTGAACAAGGTCGACCAGGTTGACGACGCCGAGCTTCTCGAGCTGGTCGAGCTCGAGGTTCGCGAGCTTCTGTCGTCCTACGACTTCCCGGGCGACGACATTCCGGTCGTCAAGGGCTCGGCGCTTGCTGCTCTTGAAGATTCCGACAAGAAGATCGGCGAAGACGCGATCCGCGAACTGATGGCAGCGGTCGACTCGTACATCCCGACGCCTGAGCGTCCGGTTGACCAGCCGTTCCTGATGCCGATCGAAGACGTGTTCTCGATCTCGGGCCGTGGTACGGTCGTGACCGGCCGCGTCGAGCGTGGCATCATCAAGGTTGGTGAAGAAGTCGAGATCGTCGGCATCCGTCCGACGTCGAAGACGACGGTGACCGGCGTTGAAATGTTCCGCAAGCTGCTCGACCAGGGCCAGGCCGGCGACAACATCGGCGCGCTGATCCGCGGTGTGAACCGTGACGGCGTCGAGCGTGGTCAGATCCTGTGCAAGCCGGGCTCGGTCAAGCCGCACAAGAAGTTCAAGGCAGAAGCCTACATCCTGACGAAGGAAGAGGGCGGCCGTCATACGCCGTTCTTCACCAACTACCGTCCGCAGTTCTACTTCCGCACGACGGACGTTACCGGCATCGTGACGCTTCCGGAAGGCACGGAAATGGTCATGCCGGGCGACAACGTCACGGTTGACGTCGAGCTGATCGTTCCGATTGCGATGGAAGAAAAGCTGCGTTTCGCTATCCGCGAAGGCGGCCGCACCGTCGGCGCCGGTATCGTCGCTTCGATCGTCGAGTAATTCCTTCGGCCACTCCGGTGGGGTGGCCGATTCGATGACAATATTATGATGCAGGCGGCGCAAGCCGCTTGCTTATTACACAGAAATGTAGCAAATGGCGCGCGAGCGCGATTTGCGCGCCGCTTTGGACGACGAAGCGGTGACTGAACAAGCAAATAAGGTGGGCTAGAAGGCCCTGAAGACTGGATAGGGATGTCGGGTATCGGCGCCCTCTCGATCTTTGAAACCGGTGGTCCGCCTTAGGAAGAAAGAACAACCCGTGTCTTGTCCAGAGACATGCGGAAAACAAACACAAGGATAACGTCGAATGAACGGCCAAAATATCCGCATTCGCCTGAAGGCGTTCGATCACCGGATTCTCGATGCTTCTACGCGCGAGATCGTGTCGACGGCGAAGCGCACCGGTGCAAGCGTCCGGGGCCCCGTTCCGCTTCCGACCCGCATCGAGAAGTTTACGGTCAACCGGTCCCCGCACATCGACAAGAAGAGCCGCGAACAGTTCGAGATGCGCACGCATAAGCGCCTGCTCGACATCGTAGACCCGACCCCGCAGACGGTAGACGCGCTGATGAAGCTCGATCTCGCCGCCGGTGTCGATGTTGAGATCAAGCTCTGAGCTTGCTCGAGCTGAGTTGGAAGGATTGAACCGATGCGTTCAGGTGTGATTGCACAAAAGGTGGGAATGACCCGCGTCTACAATGACGCCGGCGAGCATGTCCCGGTAACGGTACTGCGTATGGACGGCTGCCAGGTCGTTGCCACGCGCACTGTCGAGAAGAATGGCTATACCGCAGTTCAGCTCGGTGCCGGCCAGGCGAAGGTGAAGAATACGTCGAAGGCGATGCGCGGCAACTTTGCCGTTGCCAACGTCGAGCCGAAGGCCAAGCTCGCAGAATTCCGCGTGTCGGAAGACAATCTGCTGGAGATCGGCACGGAGCTCAAGGCGGGTCACTTTGCCGCCGGTCAGCTCGTCGATGTGACGGGTACGACGATCGGTAAGGGTTTTGCCGGCGCCATGAAGCGCCATGGTTTCGGCGGTCTGCGCGCCACGCACGGTGTGTCGGTTTCGCACCGTTCGCACGGTTCGACCGGCTCGCGCCAGGATCCGGGCAAGGTTTTCAAGAACAAGAAGATGGCTGGTCACATGGGCCAGACGCGCGTCACGACACAGAACCTGGAAGTGGTTTCGACCGACGAAGATCGCGGTCTGATCCTGATCAAGGGTGCTGTTCCCGGTTCCAAGGGTGCCTGGATCATCGTGCGCGACGCCGTCAAGTCGGCCGCGAAGTAAGGGAGCCAGATCAATGGAATTGAACGTCAAGACCCTCGAGGGAAAAGACGCCGGGAAGGTCTCCCTTTCGGACGAGATTTTCGGCCTCGAGCCCCGCGAAGACATTCTCGCCCGCGTTATCCGCTGGCAGCTTGCCAAGAAGCAGCAGGGCACGCACAAGGCAAAGGGCCGCGCTGATGTCTCGCGCACCGGTGCCAAGATGTACAAGCAGAAGGGTACGGGCCGCGCTCGTCACCATTCGGCTCGCGCTCCGCAGTTCCGCGGCGGCGGCAAGGCCCATGGCCCGGTCGTTCGCAGCCACGAGCACGACCTTCCGAAGAAGGTTCGGGCACTCGGCCTTCGCCATGCCCTTTCGGCCAAGATCAAGGCTGATGACGTTATCGTCATCGACAACCTGGTCGCAGCTGAAGCCAAGACCAAGGCTCTCGCGTCCGCTTTCGAGACGCTCGGCCTGACCAACGCCCTCTTCATCGGCGGCGCAGAGCTTGACGGCAACTTCAAGCTTGCGGCACAGAACATCCCGAACATCGATGTTCTGCCGATCCAGGGCATCAATGTTTACGACATCGTGCGCCGTGGCAAGCTCGTGCTTTCCAAGGCTGCGGTTGAAGCGCTAGAGGAGCGATTCAAGTGACCGATCTTCGCCACTACGATGTGATCGTCTCTCCGGCGATCACCGAAAAGTCCACGCTGGTATCCGAAAACAACCAGGTTGTTTTCAATGTCGCCAAGCAGGCGACAAAGCCGGAAATCAAGGCTGCTGTCGAGGCGCTGTTCGGCGTCAAGGTTACGGCCGTCAACACTCTGCTGCGCAAGGGCAAGACCAAGCGGTTCCGCGGTTTCGTCGGCAAGCAGAAGGACGTGAAGAAGGCTGTCGTGACGCTGGCTGAAGGCCAGACGATCGACGTCTCCACCGGTCTCTGAGGAATAAGAAAATGGCATTGAAAACATTCAATCCGACGACCCCGAGCCAGCGTCAGCTGGTCATCGTGGACCGCTCCTCGCTCTACAAGGGCAAGCCGGTCAAGGCGCTGACGGAAGGTCTGACCAAGAGCGGTGGTCGTAACAACCTCGGCCGCATCACGGCTCGCTTCATCGGTGGCGGTCATAAGCGCAGCTACCGTCTGGTCGACTTCAAGCGTCGCAAGTTCGATGTCGAAGGCACGGTCGAGCGTATCGAATACGATCCGAACCGCACGGCTTTCATCGCCCTGGTGAGCTATTCGGATGGCGAGCAGGCCTACATCATCGCTCCGCAGCGTCTCGCCGCCGGCGACAAGGTCATCGCTTCGGAGAAGGCTGTCGACGTCAAGCCCGGCAACACCATGCCGCTGCAGTATATCCCGGTCGGCTCCATCATCCACAATGTGGAAATGAAGCCGGGCAAGGGCGGTCAGATCGCCCGTTCCGCCGGTTCCTACGCACAGCTGGTGGGTCGAGACCAGGGCATGGCGATCCTTCGCCTGAACTCCGGTGAGCAGCGCCTCGTAAGCGGCATCTGCCTTGCTTCGATCGGCGCCGTCTCCAATCCGGACCACGCCAACATCAACGACGGCAAGGCCGGTCGTACCGTCTGGCGCGGGAAGCGTCCCCATAACCGCGGTGTCGTCATGAACCCGGTCGACCATCCGCACGGCGGTGGTGAAGGCCGCACCTCCGGTGGTCGCCATCCAGTGACACCGTGGGGCAAGCCGACCAAGGGCAAGCGCACCCGGTCGAACAAGTCGACCGACAAGATGATCATGCGCTCGCGTCATCAGCGTAAGAAGTAAGAGAGGAAGTCTCCAATGGCTCGTTCAGTATGGAAAGGTCCGTTCGTTGACGGCTATCTTCTCAAGAAGGCTGAGAAGGTTCGTGAAGGCGGACGTGCAGAAGTGATCAAGATCTGGAGCCGTCGCTCCACGATCCTGCCGCAGTTCGTCGGTCTCACCTTCGGCGTCTACAACGGCAGCAAACATGTCCCGGTCAGTGTCAATGAAGACATGGTCGGTCACAAATTCGGTGAATTCTCTCCGACCCGCACCTACTACGGTCACGGCGCGGACAAGAAGGCGAAGAGGAAGTAACAATGGGCAAGGCAAAAGCCGAACGCCGGCTGAAGGACAACGAGGCGCAAGCAGTCGCCCGCACGCTCCGCGTCAGCCCCCAGAAGCTCAACCTGGTTGCTGCGGCCATCCGCGGCAAGAAGGTCGAGCGTGCACTCGCTGAGCTGGAGTTTTCCCGCAAGCGCATCGCGGGCGCCGTCAAGAAGACGCTCGAATCCGCGATCGCCAACGCCGAGAACAACCACGATCTCGACGTCGACGCACTCGTCGTCGCCGAAGCCTACGTCGGCAAGTCGATCGTCATGAAGCGTTTCCACGCTCGTGGCCGCGGTCGCGCGTCGCGCATCGAAAAGCCCTTCGCGCACCTGACGATCGTCGTTCGTGAAGTGCAGGCAGCAGAGGAGGCCGCATAATGGGTCAGAAAATCAATCCGATCGGTTTCCGTCTCGGCATCAATCGTACCTGGGATAGCCGCTGGTTCGCGGACAATGCCGAGTATGGCCAGCTGCTGCACGAAGACCTGAAAATGCGCAAGTTCGTGATGAGCGAACTGAAGCAGGCCGGGATCTCCAAGGTGGTTATCGAGCGTCCGCACAAGAAGTGCCGCGTCACGATCCACTCGGCTCGTCCGGGCCTGATCATCGGCCGCAAGGGCGCCGACATCGACAAGCTCCGCAAGAAGCTGTCCGATATGACCAACTCGGAAACGCACCTCAACATCGTCGAAGTGCGCAAGCCCGAAGTCGACGCAACTCTGGTCGCTCAGTCGATCGCCCAGCAGCTCGAGCGCCGCGTGGCTTTCCGCCGCGCCATGAAGCGCGCCGTTCAGTCCGCGATGCGTCTTGGCGCCGAGGGCATCAAGATCACCTGCGCCGGCCGTCTCGGCGGTGCGGAAATCGCCCGTACGGAATGGTACCGTGAAGGTCGCGTGCCGCTGCACACGCTGCGCGCCGACATCGACTACGGCACGGCAGAAGCAGAAACCGCATTCGGTATCTGCGGCATCAAGGTCTGGATCTTCAAGGGCGAAATCCTTGAGCACGATCCGATGGCTTCCGAACGTCGCGCGTTGGAAGGCGACGCACAGGGTCCGGCAAGCCGCGAACGCGACCGTGGCGATCGTCGCCGCGAACGCGACAACGCGTAATTAGCGCTGGCGAAAGATAAGCTCGGAGAAGTAAGAAAATGTTGCAGCCAAAGCGTACTAAGTACCGCAAGCAGTTCAAGGGCCGCATCAAGGGCGTCGCCAAGGGCGGTTCTGACCTGGCATTCGGCGAATTCGGCCTGAAGGCTCAGGAGCCCAACCGCGTCAACGCACGCGAGATCGAAGCGGCTCGCCGCGCGATCACGCGTTACATGAAGCGCGCCGGCCGTGTATGGATCCGCGTGTTCCCGGACGTTCCGGTAACCGCAAAGCCGACCGAAGTCCGCATGGGTAAGGGTAAGGGCTCCGTTGAGTACTGGGCATGCAAGGTCAAGCCCGGTCGTATGATGTTCGAGATCGACGGCGTCAGCGAAGAGATCGCCCGTGAGGCGCTTCGTCTCGGCTCTGCCAAGCTCTCGGTCAAGACGCGCTTCGTACAGCGCATTGCAGAGTAAGGATTGAGCTCATGAAAGCCTCAGATGTTCGCGCGTTGACCGCCGACCAACTCAAGGACGAGCTTGCCAAGCTGAAGAAGGAGCAGTTCAACCTGCGCTTCCAGAAGGCGACCGGCCAGCTCGAAAAGTCCTCGCGCATCAACGAAGTCCGCAAGGACATCGCCCGCGTGAAAACCATTGCCCGCCAGAAGGCGGCAGAAGTTAAGGCCTAAAGGAAGAAAAATATGCCGAAGCGCATCCTGCAGGGCGTCGTCGTTGGCGACAAGAACGAGAAGACGGTAGTGGTTCGTGTCGAGCGTCGTTTCGCTCACCCGCTGCTCCAGAAGACCGTTCGTCGATCCAAGAAGTACAAGGCCCACGACGAAAACAACCAGTACAAGATCGGCGATACCGTATCCATCGAGGAATGCGCGCCGATCTCCAAGGACAAGCGCTGGACGGTGATTGCCGCCCAGGGCAAGTAACAGAATTTTGGCCGAGGCCTTGCGTCTCGCCGAAATATCTGTATGAAGCAGCGTCAGAACGCTCGAATGCCGGGCGTTCTTTTGCTTTGAGCGCACGGAAGGTCCCGTTCGGGAAACCACCCTGGCACGATCGACCCCGCGCTATTCAGCTATGCCGTGTTGTTGCCTGCCGTTACGGCAGGTCGGCCGGCGAACATTTTCATAAGCCGGGGTAGGGGGCTTAGGCCCAACCATTCCGGTAAACCAAGAAGGCGACCTGATATGATTCAGATGCAAACAAACCTCGACGTCGCGGATAATTCCGGCGCACGTCGTGTCATGTGCATCAAGGTGCTGGGCGGCTCGAAGCGCAAGTATGCCTCGATCGGCGACGTCATCGTCGTTTCGATCAAGGAAGCGATCCCGCGCGGCCGTGTGAAGAAGGGTGACGTGATGAAGGCGGTTGTCGTTCGTACCGCCAAGGACATCCGTCGTCCGGATGGCTCGGTCATCCGCTTCGACACCAACGCAGCAGTCCTCATCGACAACAAGAAAGAGCCGATCGGCACCCGTATCTTCGGACCGGTTCCGCGCGAACTTCGCGCCAAGAACCACATGAAGATCATCTCGCTGGCTCCCGAAGTACTGTAAGGAGCGAACGATGCAGAAGATTCGTAAGGGCGACAAGGTCGTCATGCTCGCTGGCAAGGACAAGGGCCGCACCGGCGAAGTCGTACAGGTTATGCCGAAGGAAGATCGTGCGGTCGTCCGTGGCGTCAACGTCGTCAAGCGCCACCAGCGCCAGACGCAGACACAGGAAGCCGGCATCATCGCCAAGGAAGCTCCGGTTCACCTGTCCAACATTGCAATCGTCGACAAGGACGGCAAGCCGACCCGCGTCGGTTTCAAGGTCGTTGACGGCAAGAAGGTCCGTGTTGCCAAGCGTTCTGGAGAAGTGATCGATGGCTGAGGCAAAGTACGAGCCGCGGCTCAAGAAAGAATATGTCGAGCGCATCCGCAAGGCGATGCAGGAGAAGTTCTCCTACGCCAACGAGATGATGATCCCGAAGCTTGACAAGATCGTTATCAACATGGGTGTGGGCGAAGCCACGGCTGACTCCAAGAAGCCGACCGTTGCTGCTGCCGACCTGGCTGCTATCGCTGGTCAGAAGCCGGTCATCACCCGTGCACGCAACTCTATCGCTGGCTTCAAGGTCCGCGAAAACATGCCGATCGGCGCGAAGGTCACCCTGCGCGGCGCCCGCATGTACGAGTTCCTGGATCGCCTGGTCAACATCGCGCTCCCGCGCGTTCGCGACTTCCGCGGCCTGAACCCGAAGAGCTTTGACGGCCGTGGCAACTTCGCCATGGGCATCAAGGAGCACATTGTGTTCCCAGAAATCAACTACGACAAGGTTGATCAGATGTGGGGCATGGACATCATCGTTTGCACGACGGCGACGACCGACGACGAAGCACGGGCTCTCCTGAAAGAGTTCAGCTTCCCGTTCCGTCAATAACCGTAACGACGAGCGTAGAAAAGGAACCTGACATGGCGAAGACAAGCGCAGTTGAAAAGAACAAGCGCCGCCGTACTACGGTCGCCAACCAGGCCGCTAAGCGGGCTGCGTTGAAGGCGATCATCATGAACCAGGCTCTTCCGATCGAAGAGCGGTTCAAGGCCTCGATCAAGCTGGCATCCCTGCCGCGCGATGGATCGAAGACCCGTATTCGCAACCGTTGCGAAGTTTCGGGGCGTCCGCGCGCATATTACCGCAAACTGCGCATGTCGCGTATTGCGCTGCGTGAACTGGGCAATCTCGGCAAGGTGCCGGGCATCGTCAAGTCGAGCTGGTAAGGAGCAGGTTAGATGACAATGACTGATCCGTTGGGCGATATGCTCACCCGTATCCGTAACGGCGCTTCCCGCCGCAAGTCGTCGGTTTCGACGCCTGCGTCCAAGCTCCGCGCACGTGTTCTCGATGTCCTGCAGTCCGAAGGCTACATCCGTGGCTATTCCGTTGTCGATTTCGGCAATGGCAAGTCGGAGCTCAGCATCGAGCTGAAATATTATGAAGGCGCATCGGTGATCCGTGAGATCGGCCGTGTGTCCAAACCGGGCCGCCGGGTTTATGTCTCGGTCAAGTCCATTCCGCAGGTCGCGAACGGCCTCGGCATCACCATCCTTTCGACTCCGAAGGGTGTGATGGCCGATCACCAGGCTCGCGAACAGAACGTTGGTGGCGAGGTTCTTTGCTCGGTCTTCTAAGATTGGGCAGGGATCTCCATAGCGAACAGACAGGATTGAAACATGTCTCGTATCGGTAAGAAGCCCGTTCAGGTGCCTGCTGGGATCACGGCTACGGTCGATGGCCAGAAGGTTACCGCAAAGGGCCCGAAGGGCGAGCTGTTTTTCGTTGCTAACGACGAAATCAGCCTCAAGCTCGAAAACAACGCGGTCGTTGTGACGCCCGTGAACCAGACCAAGGATGCGCGTTCGAAGTGGGGCATGTCCCGCACGATGATCGAAGGCATCTTCAAGGGCGTCAAGGACGGCTTTGAGCGCAAGCTCGAAATCAACGGCGTCGGTTACCGCGCCGCCCTGCAGGGCAAGAACCTGCAGCTGGCCCTCGGCTTCAGCCACGACGTGATCTATGAGCCGCCGGTCGGCATCACGATCGCCGTTCCGAAGCCGACTGAAATCGTTGTCTCCGGCATCAATAAGCAGCAAGTCGGTCAGGTCGCCGCTGAAATCCGCGAATATCGCGGTCCTGAGCCCTATAAGGGCAAGGGCGTCAAGTACGCTGACGAGCGGATCGTCCGCAAAGAAGGCAAGAAGAAGTAAGGATCACGCGAAATGGCTAGCAGGAAAGAAGCACTTGCACGTCGTGCCAACCGCGTGCGCCGTCATCTCAAGTCGGTGGCCAATGGCCGTCCGCGCCTGTCGGTTCATCGCTCCTCGAAGAACATCTATGCCCAGATCATCGACGATGTGGCTGGCAAGACGCTTGCGTCTGCCTCCACTCTCGAGAAGGATCTGCGCGGTTCTCTGAAGACCGGTGCCGATACCGCCGCCGCTGCTGCAGTGGGCAAGCTCGTCGCCGAGCGCGCCTCCAAGGCCGGCGTGTCGGAGGTCGTGTTCGACCGTGGCGCCTTCATCTATCATGGTCGCATCAAGGCTCTTGCCGAAGCGGCCCGCGAAGGCGGTCTCACCTTCTGATCAGTTTCCGGCCGGACGCGTCAAGCGCCGGCCGGATTTTCGCCGGACCGCGGCACTCTCCAAAAGGGGAGGCTGATGCGGTCCACATTTGTTTGCCGATTGCACCCGGAAAAGAAAAAGGAAGAGGACAATGGCACAGGAAAGAAGGCCGCAGCGGGAAGACCGCCAGAGCCGTGAAGAGCGCGATAGCGAATTCGTCGACAAGCTTGTCGCGATCAACCGCGTCGCCAAGGTCGTCAAGGGCGGCCGTCGTTTTGGTTTCGCAGCACTCGTCGTCGTCGGCGACCAGAAGGGCCGCGTCGGCTTCGGCCATGGCAAGGCACGCGAAGTGCCGGAAGCCATCCGCAAGGCAACCGAAGCCGCCAAGCGCGAGCTGATCTTCGTACCGCTGCGTGACGGCCGTACGCTGCATCACGACGTTCATGGCCGCCATGGCGCCGGCAAGGTTCTGCTGCGCTCGGCCAAGGTTGGTACCGGTATCATCGCCGGTGGTCCGATGCGCGCCGTATTCGAAACGCTCGGCATGCACGACGTCGTCGCCAAGTCGACCGGTTCGTCGAACCCCTACAACATGGTTCGCGCCACCTTCGACGCTCTGAAGCACCAGGTTCACCCGAAGGACATCGCAGCTCAGCGCGGCATCAAGTATGCAACGCTGCAGGCTCGTCGTAGCGCCTCCGGCAACGCCTCTGAAGAATAAGAGGAGCTGACCAATGGCCAAGGCTACCAAGAAGGCTGAAACGAAGACTGTCACGATCGAACAGATCGGCAGCCCGATTCGCCGTCCGGACGTCCAGCAGCGCACGCTGATCGGTCTCGGACTGAACAAGATGCACCGTCGCCGCACGCTGGAGGATACTCCTTCCGTTCGCGGCATGATCCGTGCTGTCCAGCATCTCGTTCGCATCGTCGACGAGAAGTGAGACGGAGGAAACGCTCATGAAACTCAATGAAATCAAGGACAACGAAGGCTCCACCCACAGCCGCAAGCGCCTCGGCCGCGGTATCGGTTCGGGCTCCGGCAAGACGGCTGGTCGCGGTGTCAAGGGTCAGAAGTCCCGTTCCGGCGTCGCCATCAACGGCTTCGAAGGCGGCCAGATGCCGATCTATCGTCGCCTGCCGAAGCGCGGCTTCAACAACATTTTCGCTTCCGACTTTGTTGTCGTGTCGCTTGCTCGCATTCAGGCGGCAATCGACGCCGGCAAGCTCGATGCCAAGGCGACTGTTGACGCAGCTGCCCTAAAGGCCGCCGGCGTTATCCGCCGCGCCAAGGACGGCGTTCGCGTTCTCGCTGACGGCGAGCTCAAGGCCAAGATCACCATCGTCGTCGCAGGCGCTTCCAAGCCCGCCGTCGAGAAGATCGAAAAGGCCGGCGGCACAGTGACGCTGCTTTCGGCTCCGGCTGCAGCAGAATAATATCTGATGATATATCGCCCGGGGTGCTTCACACCGGGCGATTTTGCTCCCATATGTGGGCCTCACAAAAACTTGGCTGGCGCCCCGCGTCATGCCGGTAAGACTGGAAAACAAGGGTGAGGCATGGGGTTGCGCTGCAATCCGTCCAAAACCCAGTTTTGAATTATTTTCATACTGATTCCGGGGCCGGTATTTCCCCAGAGACGCCGGAATTGGTAGGGCGGAGAATCGCATGGCTTCTGCAGCGGAACAATTGGCATCCAACCTCAATTTTTCGACCTTTGCCAAAGCCGAGGATTTGAAGAAGCGCCTGTGGTTCACACTGGCAGCTCTCCTCGTCTACAGGCTCGGCACCCATATCCCGCTTCCGGGTCTCAATCCCGAAGCCTATGCCCAGGCGTTCCGCGGCCAGGCAGGCGGTATTCTCGGCCTTTTCAACATGTTCTCGGGCGGCGCCGTTCAGCGCATGGCGATCTTTGCGCTCGGCATCATGCCCTATATCTCCGCTTCGATCATCGTGCAGCTGATGACTTCGGTCGTGCCGACGCTTGAAAACCTGAAGAAGGAAGGCGAGCAGGGTCGCAAGATCATCAACCAGTACACCCGCTACGGCACCGTCATTCTGGGTGCGCTCCAGGCATACGGCATTGCCGCCGGCCTCGAGAGCGGCCAGGGTCTTGTCGTCGATCCGGGCTGGTTCTTCCGTATTTCCACCGTTCTGACGCTGCTCGGCGGCACGATGTTCCTGATGTGGCTCGGCGAGCAGATCACCTCGCGCGGTATTGGCAACGGCATTTCGCTGATTATCTTCGCCGGTATCGCAGCCGGCCTTCCGAGCGCTCTTGCCGGCACGCTCGAACTCGGCCGCACCGGCGCGCTGTCGACCGGCCTCATCCTGCTCGTCATCATTGTCGCGATCGCCGTCATCGGTGTCATCGTCTTCGTGGAGCGCGCCCAGCGCCGGCTGCTGATCCAGTATCCGAAGCGCCAGGTCGGCAACCGTATGTTCCAGGGCGATACGTCGCACCTGCCGCTGAAGCTCAACACATCGGGCGTGATCCCGGCGATCTTTGCCTCTTCGCTCCTACTTCTGCCGGCGACGGTCGCGGGTTTTGCCAACACCACGGCGATGCCTGCCTGGGCGACGTCGATCGTTGCCGCCCTCGGTCATGGCCAGCCGCTCTACATGGTGCTCTATGCGGCGCTGATCGCCTTCTTCGCTTTCTTCTATACGGCCATCGTCTTCAATCCGAAGGACACGGCCGACAATCTGAAGAAGCATGGCGGCTTCATTCCCGGCATCCGTCCGGGTGAGCGCACTGCCGAATATATTGACTACGTGCTGACCCGCATCACGGTGATTGGCGCCATCTATCTCGTCTTCGTCTGCATCCTCCCGGAGATTCTGGTGTCGCAAACCGGCATTCCATTATCCCTTGGTGGGACTTCGCTTTTGATCGTGGTTAGCGTAACTCTTGATACGGTTGCACAGATCCAGGGTCACCTGATCGCGCAGCAATACGAAGGCCTGATCAAGAAATCGAAGTTGCGAGGAGGAAAGAGGGGGCGATGAGACTTATCCTTTTGGGGCCGCCGGGCGCGGGCAAGGGAACCCAGGCCCAGCGGATCGTGGAAAAGCACGGCATTCCGCAGCTTTCTACGGGAGACATGCTGCGTGCGGCGGTCAACGCCGGCACGGAGGTCGGCAAGCGCGCCAAAGCGGTGATGGATGCCGGCAAGCTGGTCTCGGACGAGATCGTCATCGCCATTGTCTCCGAGCGAATCGATCAGCCCGATTGCGCCAACGGTTTCATTCTCGACGGTTTCCCCAGGACGCTCGTCCAGGCGGACGCCACCGAGGCGATGCTGAGGGCGAAGGGTCTAGGTCTCTCTGTCGTCATCGAATTCCGTGTCGACGATGCCGAACTGGTCCGTCGTGTTGCCGGCCGCTATTCCTGCGCACAGTGCGGCAGCGTCTATCATGACACTGACAAGGTTCCGGCCAATGAGGGCGTGTGCGACAAGTGCGGTTCCACCCACTTCAAGCGCCGCCCGGACGACACTCCGGAAACCATGACGGCCCGGCTGCAGGTCTATTACAAGGAGACCTCACCGTTGATCGGCTACTACCATGCCAAGGGCAAACTCAAGTCCGTGGACGGCATGGCGGAGATCGATCAGGTGACCGCCGAAGTCGAAGCCATTCTTTCCAAGCTTTAAGGCTTTGAAAATAAAACTTGGCGGAACGGTTGCTTTTCAGCAGTGATTCCGCTAAACACCGCGCCAACTCGCGACATTCCATGCGATCGGCGCGGATTTCCCAGGGAAGTCCGGGTTCGGTCGTATTGACATGTTGCGGACCTAATTTGAACGGGCGGTTCTCAAGGACCGCATAACGAAGCCCACTTGCCGGATGGCAACTGGAATGCAAGGAGAACAGGCGTGGCACGTATCGCTGGCGTCAACATCCCGACTGCAAAGCGCGTGGTCATCGCGCTGACCTACATTCACGGGATCGGTCCGAAATTCGCACAGGAAATCGTCGAGAAGGTCGGTATTCCGGCTGAACGTCGTGTGCATCAGCTGACGGACGCTGAAGTCCTTCAGATCCGCGAAACCATCGACCGTGATTATCAGGTCGAGGGTGATCTTCGTCGCGAAACCGCGATGAACATCAAGCGTCTGATGGATCTCGGCTGCTACCGCGGCCTGCGTCATCGTCGCGGCCTTCCGGTCCGCGGCCAGCGCACGCACACCAATGCCCGCACCCGCAAGGGTCCGGCAAAGGCAATCGCTGGCAAGAAGAAGTAATTGCCGGGAAACCGGGGTGGGGAGGCTGGCGGTCCGCGCTGGCCTCTTTTGAGTTTGGAGCGGGACCATATAGGCGCCGTTCCGGTGTAGCCGCTGGTATTACGGCGGTGAAGAGATCAACGAAAGGAATAGCATGGCTAAGGAAGCCGTCCGCGTTCGCCGTCGCGAGCGCAAGAATATCTCGTCGGGTGTCGCTCACGTCAACTCGACCTTCAACAACACGATGATCACCATCACTGATGCGCAGGGCAATGCGATCGCCTGGTCGTCGGCTGGCGCCAAGGGCTTCAAGGGCTCGCGCAAGTCGACCCCCTTCGCTGCCCAGATCGCTGCCGAAGACTGCGCCAAGAAGGCCCAGGAACACGGCATGAAGTCGCTGGAAGTCGAAGTCTGCGGTCCGGGTTCGGGTCGTGAATCGGCTCTGCGCGCGCTCCAGGCTGCAGGTTTCATGATCACGTCCATCCGCGACGTGACGCCGATCCCGCACAATGGCTGCCGTCCGCGCAAGAAGCGCCGCGTCTGATCATCGCTCTCGTCACCGGTGAGCGCCCTGGCGCTCCTGGTGGTTTTCAAGCTCGGTTGTCACGATTGGATGGTGGCAACGAACGGAAGGCAAACTCATGATTCAGAAGAACTGGCAGGAACTGATCAAGCCGAACAAGGTGGAGTTCTCCTCGAGCTCGCGCACCAGGGCGACGCTCGTTGCCGAACCGCTGGAGCGCGGCTTCGGCCTCACCCTCGGCAACGCACTGCGCCGCGTTCTGCTCTCCTCGCTGCGCGGTGCCGCCGTCACGGCGGTGCAGATCGACGGCGTGCTGCATGAATTCTCCTCGATTCCGGGCGTCCGCGAAGACGTCACGGATATCGTGCTCAACATCAAGGAAATCGCCATCAAGATGGATGGCGACGACGCGAAGCGCATGGTCGTGCGCAAGCAGGGCCCGGGCGTTGTCACGGCTGGCGATATCCAGACGGTCGGCGATATCGAAATCCTCAATCCCGAGCATGTGATCTGCACGCTCGACGAGGGCGCCGAGATCCGCATGGAATTCACCGTCAACAACGGCAAGGGCTACGTTCCGGCCGAGCGCAATCGTGCGGAAGATGCTCCGATCGGTCTCATACCGGTCGACAGCCTCTATTCGCCGGTCAAGAAGGTGTCCTACAAGGTTGAAAATACCCGCGAAGGACAGGTTCTCGACTACGACAAGCTGAACATGACCATCGAAACCGATGGCTCGATCACCGGCGAAGACGCCGTCGCTTTCGCGGCGCGCATCCTCCAGGATCAGCTTGGCGTCTTCGTCAACTTCGACGAGCCGCAGAAGGAAACCGAAGAGGAAGCAGTCACCGAACTCGCTTTCAACCCGGCTCTGCTCAAGAAGGTGGACGAACTCGAACTGTCGGTCCGTTCGGCAAACTGCCTGAAGAACGACAACATCGTCTACATCGGCGACCTCATTCAGAAGACCGAAGCAGAAATGCTCCGCACACCGAATTTTGGTCGCAAGTCGCTGAACGAAATCAAGGAAGTTCTCGCTTCCATGGGCCTGCACCTCGGCATGGAAGTGCCGGCATGGCCGCCCGAGAACATCGAAGATCTCGCCAAGCGTTACGAAGACCAGTATTAAAAACCAAAAAGGCAGGCTCTTTCGGCTGCCTTTCCCCGTCAAACAGCAGGCCGATCGCCTGCATGTGCCAGGAAACGGCAGGCCCGGTTAACGTAAGGGCACCTGCATTAAAGGAGAGTAGCAATGCGCCATGGTAAAGCCGGCCGCAAGCTGAATAGAACCGCAAGCCACCGCAAGGCGATGTTCGCCAACATGGCGGCTTCGCTCATCACCCACGAGCAGATCGTCACGACCCTGCCGAAGGCCAAGGAAATCCGTCCGATCGTCGAGAAGCTCGTCACGCTCGGCAAGCGCGGTGACCTGCATGCTCGCCGCCAGGCGATCTCGCAGATCCGCGATGCCGCCGTCGTTTCGAAGCTGTTCGACACGATCGCAACGCGCTACGCCACCCGCAACGGCGGCTACCTGCGCATCATGAAGGCCGGCTTCCGCCAGGGCGACAACGCCGCTTTGGCTGTGATCGAATTCGTTGATCGCGACACCTATGCCAAGGGCGCAGCCGACAAGGCCCGCGTTGCTGCCGAAGAGCAGGCCGTCGCCGCTTAAATTTTCCGCTTCGCCGGAAACGGAACAGCCGGGCTGCAAAGCCCGGCTGTTTTTCTTTGTCCATGCGCGTGCGTAAAGGCTCCTTTTGGCGCAATGCTGTCGCCGGAAGGTCCCGACATGGATGCGGCCCATCGATCCGCCGAAACTGCTCAGACCGCTCGAACTTCAGCGAGCCGCTTGGCGGCGTAGTCGTCCTGCCAGCAGACGGCGGCTTCCCATGCGGCTGACGCTTGCGCGGCGATGTCGTGCGCGCCGTCGTCGAGACCGGCAGCGTTGCCGGGCAGCACCAGGTCGAGGTCGGGAGCGTCGACATGTGACTCGTCCCAGTCGATCAACGCGACCCGGTCGGGGGTTATGCGGACGTTGCCAGGGCTGTTGGGATTGCCGTGGACAACGCATCTCTGACGTCCGGCGAGCGCGCCCACGCTGCGCGACATCGAATAACGCCCTCGGGCGGCATCGCGGCAAGGTTGATCCTCGTTCCGGTTTCCGCGTGAAGGAGGTCGGTCGACGATCGCCAGCCCGGACGCTGCGGCCAGCCCTGTGTCAACCGATGCAGCTCGCGGAGCGTGTCGGCCACGCGACGCCAGTCGGACCCTGTCTCGGGCGCTCCGCCCTCCATGTATTTCATCACCACCAGCCCGTCCACGAACAGCCGGCCGTCCGTCGTCGGGGTCGGCACTGGAACGTGCATGCCTTCACTGTCGAGGTATTGGATCAGCTCGGTTTCCCATGCGAGATCGGCGTTGGTCCGGCTGCCGAGACCACCGACCGCGATCTGCCCGTGGACGCGAACGCTCCACACGCCATTGGCAACTCCACCCGTCAGTCGTTCGATGCGAACCGCATCTTCACCCCATTGCCCGAGTACTTCCCATCCCATTGGCGATATCCCTGGCGGCTATGATTCAATTGACGGAAGAAATAGAGAAAGTTTAGGACGCCAAGATGTCCGTGTCCGGCGCAAAGCAGCCATGGCGGCAATCATCGAAACTGCCTAAAGCATCTTGGTCAAGGTGCGGCAGCGACACCGCTTACCAAACCCTGGAGATTAAGGTGGAAGGTTCTCTGCGCGAAGCACATTCCCGATCGCAGTTCCTCCGTCTCGCGGCTGTGTTTGTGGTGATTGCGGTCGGCCTGGCCCTCAGGCGCTTGGGCTACGCGGTCGATCTGCCTTTCGTCGTCGTCAAATATGGCGGGTCGGCGCTCTGGGGAGCGATGGTCTATCTGCTGGTGGCGCTCGTCTTCGGAAGGTCACCGCGGGCGGTCATTGCGGTCATGGCGCTTTTCATAGCAATCTCGGTCGAATTGTTCCGGCTTTATCATACGCCCGGGTTGGACGCGTTTCGGCTGACGACTGCAGGCGCCTTGTTGCTCGGCCGGATATTTTCCCTCTGGAACATACTCGCCTACGCGGTCGGCATCGCCGCAGCCTGTGCCTTTGATCCCGCGCGTCGTTGAGACTCGGCTGACTACCGTCAGGAAACCGACGCCGCCGCACGATTGCGTTGCCGCCCCTGGCTTTTTTTCCGACTGCGTGCGATCGGCCGCCAAGAGCGGTAGAGGATGAGCGCGATAATCAAACCCACATAAATAAACTGCTGGAGATCGAGGATCTTGGTCGAAAGCGCAAAATGCAGAGCCCCGCAGGCGGCAATGATGTAGACGAGGCGGTGCAGCCAGATCCAGGTGTTGCCGAGGCGACGGATCGAGAGGTTATTGGAAGTCACCGCCAGGGGAATAAGCATCGCAAGGCCGGCCATGCCGAACATGATGAACGGGCGCTTCAACACGTCATTGATGACGGCCTGAATTTCCATCGCCTGGTCGAGCACCATGTAGACGGTAAAATGCATCAGCGCGTAGTAAAAGGTCAGCAAGCCGAGCGCGCGGCGATAGCGCAGATAGTTCCAGCCGAAAAGCTCGCGGGCAGGGGAGACGGCAAGCGTCAGAATCAAAAAGCGGATTGTCCAGATGCCAAGGAAGAGCTCGAAGGTCTTGACCGGATCGGCGCCGAGCTGATCGGTCGCGCCGAGATAAAAGGCCCAGGCGGCGGGCACGAGCCCGACGACATAAAGCAGCCAGACGGAGGCAGGCTGCCAGCGCTTCGGGATGGCAAGCGACAGTTCGGCCATCAGAAATTCGCCTTCAGGTCCATGCCGGCATAAAGGCTCGCCACCTCGTCGGCATAGCCGTTGAAGGGCAGGGTGGGGCGGCGGCTTGCGCCGAAGAAGCCGCTTTCGCCGATGCGCCTCTCGCTTGCCTGACTCCAGCGCGGATGGTCGACGGCCGGGTTGACGTTGGCGTAGAAGCCGTATTCCTGCGGATTGGTCACCTGCCAGGTGTTCTTCGGCTGCTGGTCGGTGAGCGTGATCCTGACGATCGACTTGATGCCCTTGAAGCCGTATTTCCACGGCACAACAAGCCGGATCGGCGCACCATTCTGGTTCGGTAGCGTTTCACCATAAAGCCCGACGGCAAGCAGCGTCAGCGGGTGGCGCGCCTCGTCCAGCCGCAGCCCCTCGACATAGGGCCAGTCGAGCGACTGAAAGAAGCCCTTCTGCCCTGGCATCTCCTCCGGTCGCACGACGGTTTCGAAGGCGACATATTTGGCGCTGCCGAGCGGCTCCACCTTGTCGAGCAGCGCCGCCAGCGGAAACCCGTTCCATGGAACGACCATCGACCAGGCCTCGACGCAGCGCATCCGATAGGTGCGCTCCTCGATCGGGAATTCCTTCATCAGCGCCTCGACGTCGAAGGTGCCTGGCTTGTTGACCATGCCGTCGATCTTGACCGTCCAGGGCAGCGGCTTGAAATCGCCGGAGAGAGCGGCGGGGTCGCCCTTGTCGAGACCGAACTCATAGAAATTATTGTAGGTCGTGACGTCCTTGATCGGCGTCGTCTTCCCATCGACCTTGTACTTGCTCTCGACGGCGGAAAGGGTGGCCGCGCTCGCCTTGCCGGCGCCATAGAGCGCCATGGCGCCAAGCGTCGCTGCGCCCAGGAACTCACGGCGACGCAGATAGAGCTGGCGCGGCGTGATCTCCGACGACGCGATCCTTGGGGGGCGATAGCTTGGCATGTCGAAAACCTCCAGGGCGGATATTCCGAATATAGTCCTTAAACGAACCGCCCGCATGTTCGGATCAATTTCTATGCCTTGAATATTGCTGACAGGAAGCCAATTTTTTGTGTTCGGCTGTGATGGAATAGGGTGTAACCAAAGGTCCCGCCGAACCGTATATATTCGAATTGCGCTCAACGCGCTTCTCCCGGCAGCGTACCGGATTTGGCCTTGCCGGTAGTGACAGCCCCCATCGATTGGATTAGGACAATTCCAAAAAGCGGCGTTCGCCCGGCCCGCAGGCTTCATTGCCGGCCCGGCTTCGCCTGATGTTTCCGACATGTCGAGGAAGACACCGATGCCAGCTTACCGTTCCAGAACCACGACCCATGGCCGCAACATGGCGGGCGCGCGCGGCCTTTGGCGCGCCACGGGCATGAAGGATTCGGATTTCGGCAAGCCGATCATCGCGGTGGTGAATTCCTTCACCCAGTTCGTTCCCGGCCATGTGCATCTGAAGGATCTCGGCCAGCTCGTCGCTCGCGAAATCGAGGCGGCCGGCGGCGTCGCCAAGGAGTTCAATACGATCGCCGTCGATGACGGCATCGCCATGGGCCATGACGGCATGCTCTACTCGCTGCCCTCGCGCGAGTTGATCGCCGACAGCGTCGAATACATGGTCAATGCCCATTGCGCCGACGCCATGGTCTGCATCTCCAACTGCGACAAGATCACCCCCGGCATGCTGATGGCGTCGCTGCGCCTCAACATCCCCACCGTCTTCGTCTCCGGCGGTCCTATGGAAGCGGGCAAGGTCGTGCTGCATGGGAAGACACATGCGCTTGACCTCGTCGACGCCATGGTCGCGGCTGCCGATGATAAGATCTCCGATGACGACGTCAAGGTCATCGAGCGTTCAGCCTGTCCGACCTGCGGTTCGTGCTCCGGCATGTTCACCGCAAACTCGATGAATTGCCTGACGGAGGCGCTCGGCCTGTCGCTGCCCGGCAACGGCTCGACGCTTGCCACCCATGCCGATCGTAAGCGCCTCTTCGTCGAGGCCGGCCACCTGATCGTCGATCTCGCCCGCCGCTATTACGAGCAGGACGACGTCAAGGCGCTGCCACGCACCATCGCCTCCAAGCAGGCTTTCGAGAATGCCATGGCGCTCGATATCGCCATGGGCGGTTCGACCAACACGGTCCTGCACATCCTTGCAGCGGCCCACGAAGGCGAGGTCGATTTCACCATGGCCGATATCGACGCACTGTCGCGCCGCGTGCCATGCCTATCGAAGGTCGCGCCCGCCAAGAGCGATGTGCATATGGAAGATGTCCACCGCGCTGGCGGCATCATGTCGATCCTCGGAGAGCTCGATAAGGGTGGGCTCCTGAACCGCGATTGTCCGACCGTCCATGCCGAGACGCTCGGCGATGCGATTGATCGCTGGGACATCACCCGCACCAACAGCGACACCGTCCGCAACTTCTATCGCGCCGCTCCCGGCGGCATCCCGACCCAGGTCGCCTTCAGCCAGGAAGCTCGTTGGGACGAGCTCGACACCGATCGCCAGAACGGCGTAATCCGCTCGGTCGAACACCCCTTCTCCAAGGATGGCGGTCTTGCTGTGCTGAAGGGTAATCTCGCAGTGGACGGCTGCATCGTCAAGACGGCCGGCGTCGATGAATCGATCCTGAAATTCTCCGGCCCGGCCCGCGTCTTCGAAAGCCAGGATGCGTCGGTCAAGGCGATCCTCGCCAACGAGATCAAGGCCGGCGACGTCGTCGTCATCCGTTACGAAGGCCCGAAGGGCGGCCCCGGCATGCAGGAAATGCTCTATCCGACGAGCTATCTGAAGTCGAAGGGCCTCGGCAAGGCCTGCGCGCTGATTACCGACGGCCGCTTCTCCGGCGGTACCTCCGGCCTCTCGATCGGCCATGTCTCGCCGGAAGCGGCGAATGGCGGCACGATCGGCCTGGTGCGCGAAGGCGACATGATCGATATCGATATCCCGAACCGCACGATCAGCCTGCGTGTCAGCGAGGCCGAACTCGCCGCCCGCCACGCCGAGCAGGAAGGCAAGGGCTGGCAGCCGACCGAGATTCGCAAGCGCAACGTCACCACCGCGCTGAAGGCCTATGCGGCTTTCGCAACCAGCGCCGACCGCGGCGCCGTGCGGGATCTCAACGCCCGCTGAGTAGTCGAAACTACGACCCCTGATTAAGAGTCCAGCGGCGCGGCCGCTGTCAAAGCGGTCGGTTGATGTTTTTGTAGGTCTCGCCGAGCTGCTTCATCCGCTCGTCATAGGCAGCCTTGATACAGGCGGCGTCGCCCCCGCATTCCTGCCGCTTCTTCAGCCAGGCGGTCTGCTCGTCCTGCAATGTTCCGCGCGAGCCCATGGCCAGCAGACCGGAGAGCAGCTCGAAGGTCGTCACCATCTTGACGTCGGCGTCGTTGAGGACGCGATTGTCGCAGATCGCCTTTTCGTCCGGCTTCAATTCCTTCGCATCACAATCGAAACTCGCCGACCATGCCAGATCCGATGAGAAAATCAGGATCGCCAAACCGAGCGCGGCCGACATTCGCCATGTCATCATCTTCTTCCTTTACTGCCGATCAAATCAGCTTGCGCACCGCCAGAGCCAGAAAGATGATGCAGGCGAGCCAGACGACAAGGATGAAGATCAATCCGGCCCGGCCGGAAGGGCGTTCGATCCGCCTAGCCGCTTCCACGCGAAGCGCAGCCATCACCTCTGCCGGCACGAGCCGCGTCGCCAGCAAGATGCCGAGCGGAACGATGACGAGATCGTCGAGATAGCCGAGCACGGGAATGAAATCGGGGATCAGATCGATCGGCGAAAGCGCATAGGCTGCGACGGCGCCGGCGACCGCTTTCGCATACCAGGGCACGCGAGGATCGCGGGCGGCAAGCCACAGCGCAACGATGTCACGCTTCAGTGACTTTGCCCAGATTTTAGCTTTTGATATCAGTTGCATGGTTGACCTTCCTGAATCAAATTCGCAGCGCCATCAAGGCACTCCCTTGCCTTATTCTTCCATGCTTCCGCCCTCTTTCCTTTCTAGCGTCGGACGCTACAACGTTGCTCAAGAGGATTCAAAAGGGATACCCATGCAAGGCCTGTTCAAGCGCGCCTCCGTTTCGCTCTTCGCTCTGATGCTCGTTCTGCCGGCTGCGGCCCAGGCGCAGACGGCAAAGACGGTGCCTGAGAGCCAGATGCAGATGCAGCTCTCCTTCGCGCCGCTCGTCAAGCAGACGTCGGGCGCAGTCGTCAACGTCTATGCGGAAAAGATCATCCAGCGCCAGTCGCCCTTTGCGGGCGATCCCTTCTTCGAGCAGTTTTTCGGCCAGCAGATGCCGAATCGATCCGAAAAGCAGTCCTCGCTCGGTTCCGGCGTCATTGTCGAGGCGAACGGCACTGTCGTCACCAACAACCACGTCGTCGAAGGCGCCGACGATATCAAGGTGGCGCTGTCAGATGGCCGCGAATTCCCCTGCAAGGTGGTGCTGCGCGACGACCGCGTCGACCTCGCCGTGCTGAAGATCGACACCAAGGAAAACTTCCCGACACTACCGATCGGCAATTCCGATACCGTCGAGGTCGGCGATCTCGTGCTGGCGATCGGCAATCCCTTCGGTGTCGGCCAGACGGTGACGAGCGGTATCGTCTCCGCACTTGCCCGCAACCAGGTGGTCAAGAACGAGTTCGGCTTCTTCATCCAGACCGACGCCTCGATCAATCCGGGCAATTCCGGCGGTGCGCTGATGAACATGAAGGGCGAGCTGATCGGCATCAACACCGCGATCTTCTCGCGCGGCGGCGGCTCGAACGGCATCGGCTTTGCCATTCCCGCCAATCTCGTCAAAGTCTTCCTCGCTTCCGCCGATGCCGGCGTCAAATCCTTCGAGCGGCCCTATGTCGGCGCGAGCTTCGATGCGGTGACGTCGGAAGTTGCCGAAGCCCTTGGGCTCAACAAAGTGCGCGGCGCACTCGTCGTCAAGGTTTCGGAAGGCAGCCCGGCGGCGAAGGCCGGGCTGAAGGCCGGCCAGATCGTCACGTCAGTCAACGGCATCGCCGTCGAGCATCCGGACGCGTTGCTCTATCGCCTGACCACAGCCGGCCTCGGCAAAACGGTCAATCTTACCGTCATCGACAACGGCCACGAGCAGCAGTTGTCGCTGGCGCTCGACCGCGCGCCGGAGACCTCGCCTCGTGACCAGCGCGTCATTGGCGGGCGGACGCCCTTTACCGGCGCCGTCGTCGAAAACCTGTCGCCGCGCGTCGCAGATGAATTGCGCATGCCCTCGGAATCGGCGGGCGTCGTCGTTGCCGATGTCAAGCAGGATTCCCCGGCGGCTCGTCTGGGTTTTGAGCCCAAGGATATCATCGTTTCGATCAACGGAACGGAAGTAAAATCGACCAAAGAACTGGCCGAGATAGCCAGCAGCGATCCCGGTCTCTGGCGGGTCGAGATCGAGCGCGATGGCCAGCGTATCAGGCAGTTCTTCCGATGAGCAATGATCTCTTCGCGCCGCGTGTTCCGGAAGAGGTTGCCGCCAGGCGGCCGCTTGCCGACCGGTTGCGGCCGAAGACGCTTGCCGATGTCACTGGTCAGGAACATCTGACCGGTGAGGACGGCGTGCTGAAGAGGATGATCGAAAGTGGTTCGCTCGGATCGATGATCTTCTGGGGTCCGCCAGGCACCGGCAAAACGACGGTGGCGCGGCTGCTTTCCGGTGAGGCGGGGCTGGCCTTCGAGCAGATATCGGCGATCTTT
The DNA here is from genome assembly GCF_019685435.1 of Rhizobium sp. NLR10b. NCBI lineage: Bacteria > Pseudomonadati > Pseudomonadota > Alphaproteobacteria > Hyphomicrobiales > Rhizobiaceae > Rhizobium > Rhizobium sp. NLR10b. Next base: position 175,473 of record NZ_JABDWV010000015.1, read on the forward strand.
TCCGGCGTCGCCGATCTGAAGAAGGTGTTCGAGGCGGCTCGCATGCGCCGCATGGACGGTCGCCAGACGCTGCTGTTCGTCGATGAGATTCATCGTTTCAACCGCGCCCAGCAGGACAGTTTCCTGCCTGTTATGGAGGACGGCACCGTCATTCTCGTCGGCGCCACCACCGAAAATCCCTCCTTCGAGCTCAACGCCGCTCTGTTGTCGCGCGCCCGCGTCCTCACTTTCAAGTCACATGACGAGGAGAGCCTGGAGGAATTGCTGACGCGCGCCGAGGCGATTGAGCAGAAGCCGCTGCCGCTGACCGAGGAGGCGCGCGCCAGCCTGATCCGCATGGCCGATGGCGACGGCCGCGCCGTGCTGACGCTCGCCGAAGAGGTCTGGCGTGCTGCCCGCGAGGGCGAGAGCTTCGATACCGAAGCGTTGACGCGTATCGTCCAGCGCCGCGCCCCAGTCTACGACAAGGCGCAGGACGGCCACTACAATCTGATTTCGGCGCTGCATAAGTCGGTGCGCGGCTCGGATCCGGATGCTGCGCTCTATTATCTTGCCCGCATGTTCGATGCCGGCGAGGATCCGCTCTATCTCGGCCGGCGTTTGGTGCGCATGGCGGTGGAGGATATCGGGCTTGCCGATCCGCAGGCGCTGGTGATCTGCAACGCCGCCAAGGATGCCTATGACTATCTCGGATCGCCGGAAGGGGAGCTGGCGCTGGCGCAAGCCTGCGTCTATCTCGCCACCGCGCCGAAATCGAATGCCGTCTACACCGCCTTCAAGGCCGCAAGCCAGGCCGCAAAGCAGAACGGCTCGCTGCTGCCGCCGAAGCATATCCTCAACGCGCCGACGAAATTGATGAAGGGCGAGGGTTACGGCGAGGGCTATCGCTACGATCACGACGAGCCGGACGCCTTTTCAGGCCAGGATTATTTTCCGGAGAAGATGGGCCGCCAGACTTTCTACGATCCGCCGGAGCGCGGCTTCGAGCGGGATATCCGTAAGCGGCTGGAATGGTGGGCGAAGCTGCGCAAAGAACGCAATCCGCGCTGACGCGTGGGCGGGGTTAACCGCCAAGAGCGACCGCTATGGCGACCAGAAGCAATCCGAGGCAAGTCATCGTCATCCCCGCATAAAAAGGCCTGCCTCCCGAAAATTTCGCCCACGCATAACCCGTCACGAACAGCAGCATGATGAGAAACAGGTTGCTGACTCTCAGAGCGAGGTGGGCGCTGTCGATGAGAAAGAAAGGGGTCACGGCCGGAATGGACGTGACCGAGACGAGAAAAACGACCGCGAGGGCGGCAAGGAGATCATTTTTCGATAGAGACGCCCTCACAGGATCGGCCCTGCGTGCGAGCGTCAGCAGTGATCTATAAAGCGCGTCTGCATCGGCAGCCTTTGCAGAAAACGGTGCTTCTTCGATCGGGAATTCTTTCGCGAGCATGTTGAGCGCCGCAGTCTCGCTTCCGGCGGCTTTGATTTGCCGAAAAGGGCGCAGCCGCCTGCTCTTGTAAAACGTCGTCCCCAGAACGAACAAAACGGCGTCAATGATCCCCCAGGCAACGTTGCATCCGACTGTTGCGACGATCAACTCCTGAGCATCCAACCCCTCTTCTTCAAAAACAAGTCTCGAGCCGACCGTCAAAGTCAGCGCCATGATCAGTCCGAAAAGGACTTCACCGAGTGCATCGCCGGGATCGATGATATCAGTGACACGATCGATCGGGTTCGAAGTCATGGGCTGCCCCAGGTGATGAGATCTTCGTCTGCTGTTCCTCTCTCGGCGATCCGAGTATGAATGGGAGCGGACTGCAGCTGGCGGCGTGGTGGAAGCCCCGCGACTGAGAATTGTGAACGACGACTCGGGATGATTCATTGATCGTGATCAAGATCAGTACGATTGGGCGTCTCGTGATCACGGTTTGTCGACAAAGCACGTCCGTGCCTGTCCTGGCGCGTCAGAAAAGATGCCGGTGCTGCAAAGCTCAGGAAGGGCGTGGTGTCTTCTGATTGACAGGCGCGGCGATCACCTTGACGGCGGATTCCGCGAGCCCGTGATGGCCTTCCATGTCGACGACGACATGCCAGTGGCCGCTTTCCGGAACGGCGAGCTTGACCGGCGACTTGCGCGCCACGCCGCCGATATATTTGAAATCGAGAACCTCGGTGAAACGCTGGAAGTTCGGCGCCGTCATCAGACGAACATTGTTCACCGCATTCAGCGACACCTCGACGATCGTTCCGGCTCGCTGTTCCTTGAGATCGTAATGGGTGAAGCGGAAATTCGGTTTCGGCATCGGTCTCGCGGCGTCTGATAACTTGGCGACGAGATTTTACCAGCATGCCAGTTAACGAAAAGTTGGAAATCGGCCCCTTTAGCCCATGCCTGCGATAGGAAATCCATGCGTGGCGAGGGGCAAAAATATAGTTATGGCATAAAGGCGGGCGGCGGAAATCTCCCACGCCATGTCGGGAAGGAATGGTCGCCCTGATGGCCGCCGTTCTCCTGGTTGTCAGTTGCCGCGCCGGTTTTCCCGATCCAGCTGCGTCACCAGCGCCAGGATCGTCTCCGATACCGGCGTCGGCACGGCAGTCAGGCGTCCGAGCGCCACCAGCATGCCGACAAGCGGGGTAATTTCGAGCGCCTTGCCGCCGATCAGGTCCTGCAGCATCGAGGTCCGAACGCCGCCGATGTGGCGCGACTGCTCCAGCCGCTGCTCGACAGACATGGCGAAATCCGCACCGACCGCATCGCCGACAGCGCGCACTTCCTTCATGACCTTGCTCACCATGTCCATGAGCGCCGGATCCGCCATGATGTCGGTCATCAGCGCCCGTGTCAGAGCGCTGATCGGGTTGAAGGCGGCGTTGCCCATCAACTTGCTCCAGATTTCACTGCGGATGTCGGCCGTGGTCGTAATATTGAGATCGGCGCCGCTCAGCACCGCTGCTATGGCCGAAAGCTCGGCAGACATTTCACCGGAGGGCTCGCCAAGTACGAAGCGGCCTTTGTGGGAAAGTTGGATCTCGCCTGGCTTGACCACTTCCGCACCTTGATAGGCGACGCAGCCGATCACGCGTTCCGGGCTGATCAGCCGCCAGAGCCTGCCGCCGGGATCGAGCTCGTCGAATTGCAGTTCCTGATGTCCGCTCCTGGGATCGCGATGGAAATACCACCATGGAATGCCGTTGAGGATCATGACGACGCGGGTGCCTTGCTTGAGCAGACCGGCGATCCCTTCGGCGGCAGGCGACAGCTGATGTCCCTTGAGGCCGGTGATGACGAGATCCTGCCGCGGCAATGTCTTCGGATCGTCGGTTGCCGTTACGCGTACCTTGAGCGGGGTTTGCGCATCGGCCTCGCGCAGACTGAGGCCGTGGCTGCGGATCGCATCGAGATGCGCCCCACGCGCGACGACGGCGACGTCGTTATCTTCCCTGCCTGCGAGCTTGGCGGCGATGGCGCCGCCAAGGGCGCCGGCGCCATAAATACAGATGGTCTTGATGGGCATGTGTTGCCTCTTCAGGGGTCACGGTCTGACTTACATCTAGGCCATCCCCGGCGAGAGGCGAATGCCAATTTGCCGCAAGGCGTTCTTTGTATCACCTCCATGGCGCTGCCGCACGTCCAAATCCGAATACGGCGGCATTGGTCTTGGCTGCTCAGGCCCGAGCGGTTGCGTCGCTTGCAAAATCCGTGGAGACGGCAAGCTCGCGCCAGACGGCCAGTTCCTTTTCGACACTCGCATGCTGCGCCTCGATCATGGCGACCGTATCGCTGCCGAACGGCATGCGCAGCGGCGGGTTGGCCGAGTTGACCATTGTCATGATGCCGGCCGCGAGCTTGGCGGGGTTGCCGGGCTGGGCGTGATTGGCGTCGACGGCGAAATTACGCATGTTTCCAGCCGGCGTGCCCTCGTAATCGGCGATGGAAGCAGGACTTATTGCCAGCGAGGTGTCGGCGAGGAAGTCCGTGCGGAAGAAGCCAGGCTCGACAATCGTCAGCTTGATGCCGAAAGGTTCGACTTCGGCGGCCATGGATTCCGACAGCCCTTCGACTGCGAATTTGGTCGAGCCGTAGACGCCCCAGCCGGGATAGCCGAAATAGCCGCCGATCGAGGAGAAGTTCAGGATATGGCCGGAACGCTGGCGACGCATATAGGGCAGTACGGCGCGTGTCACCTTCAGGAGACCGAAGACATTGGTGGCATAGATCTTTTCGATCTCTTCGGCTGTGGCTTCCTCGACGGCGCCGAGCAGGCCGTAACCGGCATTGTTGGCGAGAACGTCGATGCGGCCGAAGCGGGCGATGCCGGCGGCCGCAGCCTCCTTGGCCGGCGCCTCGTTGGTGACGTCGAGCGCGACGGCCAGCAGGTTCGGATGGTCCCCGAATTGTTCGATGATGGTCTTCGGGTTGCGGGCCGTGGCGATGACGGCATCGCCTGATGCAAGTGCTTCCTTGGTCATCAGCGCGCCGAAACCGCGGGATGCACCAGTGATAAACCAGACTTTCATGACGAATTCCTTTGTTGGCGTCGCATCTCTGTGCTGACGGACTGAATTTGACTGAAAACCAGATGCTGTATAAGATTCGTTATTATTGAAACTATGATGAGCAAAACTCAGCAATGAGGGCCACTGAACTTTCCGAACTGGCGGCCTTCGTGGCCGTGGCGCGGCACAAGAGCTTCCGCAAGGCGGGCGAGGAGCGGGGCGTCACAGCCTCTGCCGTCAGCCATGCGGTGCTCAATCTGGAAGACCGAATTGGCATCCGCCTGCTCAACCGCACGACACGCAGCGTTTCGCTGACGGAAGCCGGCGAACTCCTGGTCTCACATCTCGTTCCGGCTTTCGGGGAGATGGCGGCCGCGCTCGATGCGCTGAACCGATACCGCGATACGCCGTTCGGCAGGGTGAGAATCAACGTGCCGAATTCCATCGGTCCTTTCGTCATTGGCCGTGTCATCGCCCCATTGCTTCAACGCAATCCCAATTTGCAGCTGGAAATCAACGCGACCGACAGGCTGGTCGACATCGTCGAGGAAGGGTTTGATGCCGGCATCCGTTTCGGCGAACGTGTCACCGAAGGCATGATCGCCTTGCGTATCAAGCCGCGTATCCGCCTGGTCGTGGTCGGTTCACCCGCCTATTTCGAGAGGCGCCCGAAGCCGGAAACGCCTTACGAGCTCAAGCGCCACCTCTGCATCCAGAACATGTTTCCCTCCGGTGCACGTTATGCCTGGGAATTCGAGAAGGACGGCCAGACGGTGAGCTTTCAGCCGACCGGACCACTGTCGCTCGACGATCACGAGCTGATGATGCAGGCAGCGCTCGGCGGCGTCGGCCTTGCCTATATCTGGGAGCCCCGCGTCGAAAAGGCCATTGCCGACGGCGAACTCATCCAGGTGCTCGACGACTGGTGTCAGCCGGAGGAACCGCTCTATATCTACTATCCGAGCCGCCGCCATATATCTGCGGGCTTCAGGGCGGTGATCGACGCGATCAGGGCGGTGTGAAAGAGCCCAATCCTACCCGCGCAAGCCAGCGATCGTTTGAAGCGCCTCAAAATAAATCGCCAAGTCTCGGGCAGGATCCGCCGGCAGGGTGGTTGCACGGAATACCTTGCCTCCTGCCGCCTCGACGCCTCCGTCGATCATCAGGTTGTCGGCCATGCCGTGATTTTCGATTGCGATGCCGTCAGGCCCGCGCGGGCGTCCGCTCGTCTCGTCGATCTCCATTCCCGCATACCAGATCGAGCGGACGCGCAAGCCGTAGTCGTCGGGGTGGTTGGTATAGGCGAAGACCGATTTTCCGAGAGCAATCATGAAGCCGATCTCGTAGACCGTGCCCGGATCGGCGCTGACGCCGCGAAAGGGTGTGATGTTGGCGAGGCAGATTTCCGCCTTACGCATGGCGACGTCATTGCGGGCGTAAATCTCCGCAGCTGTCCGCTTTATCGGCGTTTGATTTTCGTCGCTGCCGGGGCCGGTCGGTTCGAAGCCGCACTGACGCGCCAATCGGCGTTTTTCTGCCATGATGGGCATTGCATCGGGAAGAAAGACTTCCGGGCCGGCAAGGTAAATGGTGGTCATCGGTATCCTTCATTTCTACGCGAGCCGAAGCACGGGAGTTGAGGGCAGGGCGGGATCCATTTCCGATGGAAGCCTGGCAGATGGCAAGCCGCGCCGGCAACAATTTCGATTTCTTCCATTGACAGTCCGATCAGCCCGCAGCAGGCCGGCAGCTGCCGCGCGGGCCGGCATCAGCCTGCTCGTTGGAGACGTGAAAAAGCGAAAGGTTGCGCTTGTCACCCTTTTGACTTCGCTGGGCGAAGCAGCCAATGATACGGTCATGGCAGCATCATCGGGAGAGATTGATGAAGGGGCGGATTTTGTCAAATGCTGATCGAAGTGCGCCGAAGCGGCTCGGATATCTGTTTCCCGCCATCGCCGCGCTGATCCTATCGGCACCGCTGGCGCTGGGAGAAGAAATCGGGCCGCAAAGCCAGTCCTCGCGTGCGCAGGTCGAAAAACTGCTCGGCCTGTGGAAGGAGCACTTTGCCGGCGCCGACAGCCTGCAAGAGCGCAGGGCTGCTTTCGCCAGGCTGATGGAAACGATGCCGGGGCCGACGCGCATCCAGGTCCGGCAGGTCGATGCCGACGGCGTGGATGGCGAGCTGATGTGGCCCGCCCGGCTCCATCACCCGATCGGCAAAAGGGTGATTCTCTACATCCATGGCGGCGGCTTTTCCGGTGGTTCCATCCGTACGCACGGCTTGTTCGCCGGTTCGCTCGCCAAGGCCGCATCCAGCGACGTGCTTCTGATCAATTATCGGCTGATGCCGGAATATACCTATCCCGCCCAGATCAACGACGCGCTGACGGCCTATCGCTGGCTTCTTGATAACGGTTATAGCAACGAGAACGTCGTCGTGGCAGGAGACGGCGCTGGCGGCAACATTGCGCTCGAGGCGGTGCTGCGGCAGAAGCAGGCGGCCAAACCCTTGCCGGCGGCCGTGATTGCGCTGAGCCCGATCACCGATCTTGCCGCGACGGGCGGATCGATGACGGCGAATGCCGGCAGCGACCCGCTGGTCGATAAGGCGTTGATCGAGACTTTGCGCAAGACCTATCTCGGCAGCCGGCCTGCCACCGATCCTCAGGCATCACCGCTTTATGCCGACATGACCGGATTCCCGCCGCTATTGTTGCAGGTCGGTTCCGGCGAAGCCCTGCTTGATGACACGCTGCGCCTCGCTGACAAAGCGCGCGGGCAGGGCGTGGATGTCACCACCGAGGTCTGGCCGGGCATGCCGCATCAGTGGCAGCTGTTTCCCGCGATACTCGACGATGCCGATCGCTCGAGTCAGACTATTGCCGAGTTTGCGATTCGGCATTTTGCCGAAAAACCGGAAGAGTAGGGGCCACAGCCGCTGGCGTCAGCCGACACTGCATCATTGCGATGTGCCGCCCGAGGGTGAAGGCGCCAGGGGCCGCTCGACTTCCCGGCCGACACTGAGCGCCTTTCGCACATTCGGCTCCAGCCGCTCGATATAGGCGTGGTCGGGCGCAGCGCCGAGCGCATCCAGCATTTTCGAGAAAAAACAGCGGGCCGCTGTGGCGGCCGTGACGTCGAAGATTTCGGCGTCACTCAGCCCGCGTTTCTTCAACCCGTCTATATCGTGCTGCGTGATCGATGTCGCATCGCGCGCCACCTTGGCCGCAAAGGCCATGATCGCACGCTCGCCGGCATCGATTGGTGCCTTTTCGGTCTCGTTGACAACTGCCGTCAGTCCCTCGCTGGTAAATCCCTCGCGCAGCAGCACCGAGCCGTGCGCCAGCATGCAATAGGAGGATTTAAGCTCCTTGGCCGCCGCCAGCGTCACCAATTCGTAGCGCCTGAGGCTCATATGGCCGCGAATGCTCGAAAGCAGCCCCGCCCAGCTCTCCATCACCTCCGGCCGGTGGCCGAAGGCACGATACATGTTCGGCAGATAACCATAATTCGCCTCGGCCGACGCGTACATCGACGTCGTCCTCTCGCTGGCGGATGCATCCGGGGTGTGAATGAAAGCCATGACATGGTCCTCCTCTATTGCGAGAAGGATAGGGTAGATATGCCGGACAGCAATCCTGCGCCGTCAGATCGGGAACGAGCCCTCGGCCGTACAGGACGCCGTTTGAGGGCCTGAATGATCAGGCAACGTCGTTGCTCGCCAGAATGTCAGCGGCTCTCTTGATGGGAAGAGTGACGGTGAAGGTGGATCCGCACCCTCTTGCACTTCGCACCTCTATCGAGCCTTGATGCAGTTCGATGATCTGCTTGACAAGATTGAGGCCGATACCGGTTCCGGCAATCCCGGTCGAGGTCCGCGCGCGGAAATAGCGTTGAAACAGCCGGGGCACGTCTTCAGCATCGATCCCCACGCCATCGTCGCTGATCGAAACCTTGATATTGCCCGTCTCCTCCCATGCCGTAACACGAATTTCGGAGGTTCCTGGCGCATATTTCACCGCATTCGAGAGCAGATTGGTAAAGACCTGGCTTAAGCTGCGGGGATCGGCATCGATGAATTCCGGCAGCCCGTCTATGTCGAGCACGAAGCCGTGCGTCTTCGAGATCGCCGACTGCCGCTCGCAGCAGGTTCTGATCAACGTTCCCACGGCGCAGGCGTCATAACTGATATCGATCTTGCCGGTATCGAGGCGTCCGGCCGTCAGGATGCTCTCCATGAGATCGACGATCCGGCTCACCGATGCACGGATCTGTTCGACCTTGTCGTTGAGAAATTCGGGATCGACCGCGCCCCCTTTCCGGAGCAGCCGCTGAGCGGCAGCATCGATGATTGCAAGCGGGGTGCGGAACTCATGTGATGCCATCGCCACGAACTGCCGCTGCAATTCGTTGATGCTCCGCTCCTGGGCGAGCATCCGCTCAAGCTCGCGCGCCTGCCGTTCGACCTCCGCCGTTCGGTTTTGCACAGTAACTTCGAGCTGATCGTGATGGCGGCGCAGCGCTTCCGCAAGCCGCACGGTCTTCGTGACGTCCTCGTGGGTCGCCACGTATCCGCCGTTCTGCATCGGATTGTGGGTGATTTTGATGATGCGCCCGTCGGTGAGCGCGATGTTCTGGCTCGCCGGTGCGCCGAGTGCCGTCGCTTCGAAGACGACGTCAAAATAGGTGGCGGTATCGGCCGGACCATTTCCCTGTTGGCTTCGATAGGCGAGGATGTCCACCAGCGACGTTCCGGGCCGAGTCAAAAAATCCGGCAGATCGTACATCCGTGCATAGGATGCGTTGCACAATATCAGCTTCTTCGTCGCGTCGAACATGCACAGCCCATGCGGCATATTGCTGAGAGCTGCGTCGAACCGGCGATGCTGTTCCCTCAGATTGTCTTCTACGCGGATATGGGCCGAGATGTCTTCATAGCTGAGGATCCAGCTTCCCGCTCTCGACGGGGCGCAGGTCAATGAGATCATCCGTCCGTTGGCCAGTGCAAACTGCGAGGTGTGCGGCCTGCCGGTAGTCAACCGTGAACAAGCCGCTGCACGGCAGTCGGCGGTGCCGGGCAGGCCGTCGATATTCATTCCTCTGCGCAGAGTGCCATCGGAAAGGCCGAGAATATCAAGCGCACGGGAATTGAAAGCCGTCACCGTATCGGCAGAATCAAGGAGAACAATGCCCTGCGGCAGGTTCTCCAGAATGGCTTCAAACGAATGCGGCATTTCCGGCCCCGCTTTAAATCTGGCACGTCCCCTATCCGTAGCATTGGCCACAAACGATAAAGTTTCGCTAATACCTCCGGGAGGGAATTCCTCGAGAGCAATTCCAGCAAAGATGCGTCGCGATTCTGCATCAACCTAATGGATCCACGACATCTGCCGCGATTCATCCTCAGACTTGAAGAGCCAGAGATTTCGCAGGCTGGCCCGAACTCGCAACGTTGGGAAAAGCCTGTCGGATTGTTTCCATGATTTAAATCGTTCCAAAAACAAGTCCCCGCTCGTGACGTGATGGGGAGAGAGAAAGGCCAATAAAGAGCAACCCTAATTAAAATGGCTCTTGACATATTTGGAACGTTCCAAATAAATAAGCACCAGTCGACGATGACGACGGGAGGGTGAAGTGACAAAGGCGCGGGTGACCGTCATCGACATTGCGAAGGCCGCCGGCGTCTCCAAGTCGACGGTGTCGCTCGTGCTTCAGGGCTCCTCCCTGGTCAATGAGGCGACGCGTGCCAAGGTCAATGCCGTGATGCGCGAGCTCGGATACGTCTATAATCGCAGCGCAGCCAATCTTCGGCAGGCCGGTTCCAAATCGAGGATCATCGGAGTTGTCGTGAACGATCTGACGAACAGCTTCTTTGCGGAGTTGGCGGTCGGCGTCGATATGGTCGTTCAGTCGGCCGGTTTCGTGCAGTTCCTGTCGAACACCGGCGAGAGCATCGACAGGCAGCGCGAGGTTGTCGCATCGATGCGCGAACATGGCATTTCGGGCCTGATCGTCTCGCCGGCGCGCGCCACCGATGCCGCCGACTTCAAGCCGCTGGTCTCGGCAGGCATTCCCGTCGTGGTTGTCGTCCGAAACTTGCCTGGCGCCAAGGTCTCGTCGATAGTCTCCGACAACCGGGCCGGCATGATGGCCGCCGTTCAGCATCTGGTGGGTCTCGGTCATAAGCGCATCGCATTTCTCGGCGGCTTTCCCGACACCGCTGTCTTCGACGATCGCCTTTCCGGTTACCGCAGCGGAATAGAGGCGGCCGGGCTCGGATACGACGAGGCACTCGTGATCTCGTCCGCGCCGTCGCGAGCGGGCGGCGTGGAGGCGATCGGAAGAGCGATCGCTCTTGGCGACCGGCCCACTGCGGCCGTCTGCTTCAACGATGCCGTCGCCTTCGGAGTCTGCGACGGATTGCGTTCGCGCCGTCTGGAGCCTGGCGCCGACTTCGCCGTCGTGGGTTTCGACGACGTCATCGAGGCTCAGGCGGCGGTTCCCGCGCTAACGACGGTCTCGGTCGATCCGCAGGGCATCGGGCGTCGCGGCGCACAGATGCTCCTCAAGCAGATCAATGCGGGCAAGGCCGAAGCGGAGACGGTGACGACAGCCGTTCGGCTCGTCGTCCGCGAAAGTTGCGGAGCCGGCACAGCCGCGCCGATAAGGGCCGGCAGAGCGGGAAATTGAAACGGGGTTCGAAGTGACGCACATGAAGAAGCATCTCACACCAGCCGAAGCGGCCGCGCTGATCCCGGATGGCGCCGTCGTTACGGTGTCGTCGTCGAGCGGTCTAGGTTGCCCCGACCTGATGCTGAAGGCGATCGGCGAGCGTTTCGAAGCGACCGGTCATCCCAGTCACATTACCACCCTTCACCCAATTGCCGCCGGCGATATGAGCGGCATCAAGGGCGTCGACCATATCGCGAGGAAAGGTCTGCTCAAGCGCATCATCGGCGGTTCCTATCCCTCGGGACCGTCCTCGGCCGAGCCGCCGTTGATCTGGCAGATGATCACCAATAATGAGATCCCGGCCTATAATATTCCCTCCGGCATCCTGTTCGACATCCATCGCGAGGCCGCCGCCAAGCGACCTGGTGTCTTGACCAAGGTCGGCATCGACACCTTCGTCGATCCCGAGCGGCAGGGCTGCGCAATGAACGCCCTGGCTTCGGGCGATCCGGTGGTCAGGCGCGTCAGCTTCGAGGGCGACGACTGGCTGTTCTTCCCCGCGATCGTCCCGCAGGTCGCGATCATTCGCGCGACGACAGCCGATGAGCGCGGCAATCTCACCTATGAACATGAAGGCGCCTATCTCGGCGGCCTCGATCAGGCGCTTGCCGCCCGCAATAATGGCGGCATCGTCATCGCGCAGGTCAAGCGTATCACCAAGGAAGGCTCTCTGAAGCCCCATGACGTCCGCGTGCCGGGAATGCTGGTCGACTATGTGATCGTTGATCCCGATCAGAAGCAGACGACGCAGACTGGGTACGACCCGGCAATATCAGGCGAGATCTTCCGCCCGCTCGATAGCTTCCGCGTTCCGGAGTTCAATGTCCAGAAGGTCATCGCGCGCCGTGTCGCGCAGGAATTAGAGGCGGGAAGCTGCGTTAATCTCGGCTTCGGAATATCGGCCAACGTGCCACGGATTCTGCTGGAGGAGGGGCTGCACGGCGCTGTCACCTGGGTGATCGAGCAGGGCGCGGTCGGCGGTGTGCCGCTGCTCGACTTCGCCTTCGGTTGTGCCTCCAATGCCGACGCCTATATGCCGTCTCCCTATCAGTTCACCTATTTCCAGGGCGCTGGTTTCGATGCGTCGCTGTTGTCCTTCCTCGAAATCGGAAAGGACGGATCGGTCAACGTCTCGAAGCTGTCGTTCCGGCCGCATGTCACCGCCGGCGCTGGGGGCTTCGTCGACATCACGGCGCGGGCGAAGAAGATAGTCTTCTCCGGCATGTTCAACGCCGGTGCGAAGCTTTCGATCGCCGACGGAGCTCTCCTCATCGAAAAGGAAGGCAAGCTGAAGAAGCTGGTGAACGTGGTCGAACACGTCACCTTCAGCGGCAGGCGCGCAATCGAGCAGGGTCAGGATATCACCTATGTCACCGAGCGGTGCGTCATGAAGCTGACGCCTGAGGGCATCGTGTTGACCGAGATCGCGCCCGGCGTCGATCTGCAAACCCAGATCCTCGAGCAGTCCGAATTCCGACTGATCGTCGCGCCCGACCTGAAGGTGATGGACGCCGCACTGTTCCGGGAGGCTGAGATCGGACTCTCGCTTCCGGCAAGGAGGGCGCGGGCGCTGGAGGGCTCCTTCAATGGCTAGTGGATCGGTCAGGATCGATATCGATGGCCATGTCGCGACGCTGACGATCTCCCGGCCGGAGAAGCTGAACGCGCTCGATCTCGATATGCTGAAAGCCTTGGCGGAGGCGGCCGACGCGGTGGAGGCGAACCCGAATGTGCGCGCTGCCGTTCTCACCGGCGAAGGAAAGGGCTTTTCCGCCGGAGGCGACATCAAGGCCTGGGGCGGAATGCTGCCTCAGGAGTTCGGCCACGCCTGGGTGCGGCACGGCCACCGCATATTCGATAGACTGGCGACGCTCAGGGTGCCGCTGGTCGCGGCCCTCAATGGCCACGCCCTCGGAGGCGGGCTCGAACTGGCCGGCGTTGCCGATATTCGCATCGCAGAGGAACACATCAAGATCGGCCTGCCGGAGACCGGCCTCGGAATGGTGCCGGGCTGGTCCGGCACCCAGCGTCTCGTGCGCCGGTTTGGCGCGCAGGCCGTCCGGCGCATGGCGCTCGGCGGCGAGATTTTTACCGCCGAGGAGGCGCGTCTGCTCGGGATCGTCGACGCGGTGGTTCCGACGGGAAACGCGCTGGCGGCTGCCAGGGACTATGCCGAGCGGATTGCCGCACGGGGACCGGCCGCTATCGAGATCGTCAAGCTGATGATCGCATCGGCGAACGGTGAAGACAATGGAACCGCGGTCGAAGCCCTAGGCTCGATCCTCGCCGCCAAGACCGGCGATCTGAAGGAGGGCGTTGCGTCGTTCAGCGAAAAGCGCCCGGCAAAATTCAAGGGAGAATGGTAATGACGGTTCTCGTCAATCCGACCGCGCTTAGCAATGACAAAGCTCGCGATTTCAAGATGCTGATTGACGGCAAATGGGAAGCCGGCGCCGCCGATCCGATCGCGCGCGTCGCGCCGAGCCATGGTGTGGTGGTCAGCCGTTTCCCGGCCGGCAGCAGGAGCGATGCCGAACGCGCCATCGCCGCCGCCCGCAAGGCCTTCGATCTCGGGCCATGGCCGCGAATGACCGCTTCCGAGCGGTCGGCCATTCTGCTCAGGGCTGCCGATCTGATCGCGGCGCGTGCGGAAGAACTGGCATTTCTCGATGCCATCGAGGCGGGGAAACCCATCACCCAGGTTCAGGGCGAGATCGCGGGCTCCGTCGACATATGGCGCTATGCGGCGGCTCTTGCTCGCGACCTTCACGGCGAAAGCTACAACACGCTTGGGGACGGCACGCTCGGCGTCGTCCTGCGCGAGGCGATCGGCGTGGTGTCGATCATCACGCCCTGGAATTTCCCGTTCCTGATCGTCGGACAGAAGCTGCCCTTCGCCCTTGCCGCAGGCTGCACCACCGTCGTCAAGCCCTCTGAACTGACGTCGGGATCGACGCTCGTGCTCGGAGAAATCCTGCAGGAAGCAGGCATTCCCGAGGGTGTCGTCAATATTGTCACCGGTACGGGACCTGAGGTCGGCGCGGTCATGACGTCTCATCCCGACGTCGATATGGTCTCCTTCACCGGCTCGACGGGCGTGGGAAAATTGACCATGGCGAATGCTGCGCAGACGCTGAAGAAGGTCTCACTGGAACTGGGCGGCAAGAACCCGCAGATCGTCTTCCCGGATGCCGATCTCGACGCCTTCATCGATGCCGCGGTCTTCGGTGCCTATTTCAATGCCGGCGAGTGCTGCAATGCTGGCTCGCGGCTGATCCTTCACAAGTCGATCGCTGCCGATGCCGTCAGGCGGATTGCCGAGTTGTCGAAGGCGGTCAAGGTCGGCGATCCCCTCGATCCCTCGACGCAGGTCGGCGCGATCATAACGCCGCAGCATCTGGAGAAGATCTCGGGCTATGTCGCCGGCGCCAGGAGCAGCGGCGCTCGGATCGCGCATGGCGGCGAGAGGCTCGACCTCGGCATGGGGCAGTTCATGTCGCCGACGATCCTCGAAGCGGTCACGCCTGACATGGCGGTGGCGCGCGAAGAGGTCTTTGGCCCGGTCCTCTCGGTTCTCACGTTCGAAACGACTGCCGAAGCAATCAGGATCGCGAATTCCATCGATTACGGCCTCTCGGCCGGTGTCTGGAGCCGCGATTTCGATACCTGCCTGACCATCGGTCGGTCAGTGCGGGCGGGCACGGTCTGGATGAACACCTTCATGGACGGCGCCTCGGAACTGCCCTTCGGCGGCTACAAGCAGAGCGGCCTTGGCCGTGAGCTCGGCCGCCACGCGGTCGAGGACTATACGGAGACCAAGACGCTGAACATGCATATCGGCAAGCGCACCAACTGGTGGATGCCGCGAACCTGAGGCTGGCTTCGCCAGCGACGAAACTACGCCTGAGGAGGGCGGGTGATCGGGTGCGGGAATGGGTCCCGCATCTCCAAACGGGAACTGGGAGGTTCTTCGATGCGTAAGTTTCTGACAATGACTGCCGTGATCGCACTGGCCGTGGCCGGCGCCGGCGTCTCCGCACGCGCTGCCGACGTGAAGGAAGTGCAGATGCTGCACTGGTGGACGTCGGGGGGCGAGGCAGCGGCTTTGAACGTCCTGAAGCAGGATCTATCGAAGGAAGGTTTTGCCTGGAAGGACGTCCCGGTTGCCG